>NZ_JBICZE010000001.1:0-460330 GCF_043201735.1 Kitasatospora sp. NPDC048286 | reverse complement strand
GGGCGCGGCGCCCGCCGACCACCTCCGGCTGCGCACCCCGGGCCAGGCTTGGACGCCGACCGTGTTCTGCGCCCCGCCCCGACGGGAACGGCCGGCCCGCACGCGGGCCGGCCGTTCCCGTCGGAGCGGGCGCTACTTGACCGCGGTCTTGCCGATGGTGGGCAGGATGAAGTCCTGGATCAGGCCCTTGGCGTCACGGACGATCGGGCGGAAGACCCGGTAGCGGGACAGGTTGATCACCCGGGCCGCGAGCGGCGTCGAGCGCCGCACGAACTCCCTGGTGCGCTCGGTGTCCGGGGTGCGGTCGAAGACCCAGTAGAGCACCACGATCATCAGGTGCAGCCAGAGCACGTCGGGCAGCAGCTCGACGAGTTCGGCGTCCAGCTTGGGCGCCAGATCCGAGCCCTGGAGCACGTCGCGGAACAGCTCGACCGCCGTGGCCCGGGCCGGGTGGGACTCGTTGGAGAACGGGCTCAGCGAGCTGGTCGGGTCGGCGGCGGTGCGGAAGAACTGCGCGGAGAACTCGTGGTACGGCGCGGCCGTGTCGAGCCAGGAGGCCAGCGCGATCTGCAGCCGCTCGGAGAAGTCCCGGGTGTGGGCCATGCGGCGCTTGGCGTCGGCCGCGTGCTCGTAGGTCATCCGGTCGTAGAACCCCTGGATCAGGAATTCCTTCGCCGAGAAGTAGTAGTACGCGTTGCCCACCGACACGCCCGCCTCGGTGGCGATGGCGCGCATGGTGGTCTTCTCGTAGCCCCGCTCCTGGAACAGCCGCATGGCCGTCTCGAGGATCAGGGCCCGGGTGGCCTCACTCTTGTCGGTCTTCGGCTTGGCCCGGCCACCGGGCAGGGCCTCCGGCCCGGGCCCGCCCTCCGGTCCGGGCACGGCCGAAGCCTCGGCCGTGCCGTTCCCGCCGTCCGTTCGGTTCGTCGCTGCCAGGTCGTCCACGGGCACGAGCCTAGCCGGAGACGACGTTCCATCCGGTGTCGGTGTTCGTGGTACCGGATGACCCCTCCGCACCCGGTGCCACGATGACCCCCATCATTTCGAACGCGTTCAAAAGCTGGGCAGTACTGTAGACGTATCGGTTGAACATGTTCAACTCCATCTCTGTGGGAGGCTGGTCACATGATCAGTTCAGGGCGGACCGTCATCCGGCGCGGCGGAGTGCAGGACGCCGAGTCCATCGCCGAACTGCACGCCGCCAGTTGGCGCACCACCTACCGGGGGATCGTCCCGGAGGAGGGGCTGGGCGACGGGATGGTCGCCCAGCGGCGTGAGCTGTGGAAACTGCGGTTGGAAGTCGACTACGGGGAGCCGGAGAACACGCCCGAGCTCCTGGTGGCCGAACAGGCCGGTGCGGTGGCCGGGTTCATCTATCTCGTCCCGCAGCCGGACGGCGGGGTGCTGATCGACAACCTGCACGTGCGCCCCGGCCTGAACGGGGGCGGCATCGGCCGCGAGCTGCTGACCGCCGGCCGTGCCCATGTCGCCGAGCGGCACCCCGGAGCCGGACTCTCCCTGGAGGTGCTGCGGGACAACACCCGGGCGATCGCCTTCTACGAGCGCGAGGGCGCCGAGCGGGTCCGGGCGCAGGAGGGTGAGTTCCCCGGCGGATTCCTGCTGCCCGAGTACGTGTACGCCTGGCCGGCCGGGCGCGTGGCGCCCGGTCCCGACCGGCCGGAGCCGGTGGATCGGTGAAGTGGAAGTGGTCGGGTCGGGTCAGTCGACGTCGTAGACCGTCACCGGTACGCCCCGGGCCGCCAGCCGGGCGGTGACCAGCGGCTCGACCCGCTCCCAGCGCCCGCCCGCCAGGCCGCAGCCGATCCGCGGCATGTGGACGGAGGCGCCGAGCCCAAGGGCGTGCTCGCCGAGTGCGGTCAGCCCGGTGTCGATCGCCTCGTACCGCACCGGGACCCCGGTGGAGCGCCCCGTGCGGATGCCCCGCTGGCCGACCAGGTTGGCCACCCAGAGGTGCGGATCGACCGGGACCAGTTGGACGGCCCCGAGGCCGAAGTCGTTCTTCGCCCGCTCCCGATGCCAGCGCCGGTACGCCGCCTCGGGCTCGGGCCAGCGTCTGGAGAGCGCGAGCACGAAGCCCCTGCCCCAGCCGCCGAGATCGTTGCAGACGTGCGCGATCACCTTCACGCCCTTGCCCTGGGGCGTGGTGGCATCGCCTCGGACGTAGGTGATTTCCCCCATGCCTCGACGTTAGAGGGTGCCACTGACAATCTGCTCGGCATTTTCCGCCGCGCTCTCGCCCGGCGAACCCTCCGCCGCCCTCCGCACCGTCAGGTGCCGCCGCCCGGCCAGCGCGATCAGCAGCGCGAGCCCGGCGGCCGCGGCGGGCAGGGCGTAGCCGGTGCCCGGAGCGGCCTGCTCGGCGACCGTCCCGGCGAGCGCCGCCCCGGCCGAGATGCCGACCACGATGCCGGACACCGCCATCGCCATGCCCTCGTTGAACTGCCGCTGCGGCAGCAGATCCTGGACCAGCGTCATCCCGGTCACCATGGTCGGCGCGGTGGCGGTGCCGGCCGCGAACAGCGCCACGCCGAGTGCCCCGAGCCCGGCCCCGCCCAGTCCGGCGGCGAGCGGCAGCAGCAGCACCGCGGCCATCGCCGCGGCGCAGAGCAGGAAGCGGGCGCCCGGAGCCCGGCGCGGCGTCAGCAGGCCGAACAGCAGCCCGGCCACGCAGGAGCCGCCCGCGACCAGGGCCAGCAGCAGGCCGGCCGTCGCCTTGTGGCCGAGCGCGTCGGCGTACGCCACGGTGGTGATCTCGGTCGCGCCGAAGACCATGCCGGTCGCGAGGAAGGTCAGCACCAGCACCCGAAGCCCGGGTGCCCGCAGCGGCGAGCCGTGCCGCCGCTCGGTGGATTCCCGGACGGGTAGCGGGGGTTCGGTGCGGCGCTGGGCGGCGAAGAGCAGGGCACCGACGGTGCCGAGGGCGCCGGTGGCGATCATCCCGGCCTCCGGGGCGAGCGTCGTGCAGAGCAGCATCGCGAGCACCGGCCCGGCCATGAAGCAGAGTTCGTCCAGCGCCTGCTCGAAGGAGTTGGCCAGGTGCCGCGCGGCCGGGTCGTCCCGGTACAGGTGCGCCCAGCGGGAGCGGGCCATGCCGCCGAGGTTGGGCGTGGCCGAGCAGGCCGCGGAGCTGAGGAACAGCGTCCAGTCGGGCCCGCCGAGGTGCACGCAGAGCAGCAGGGCGGCCATCGGTACGGCGCTGTACAGCGCGGCCGGCACCGTCACCCGCGCCTGCCCGTAGCGGTCCACCAGCCGTCCGATCAGCGGCATCCCGATCGCGCCGAAGACCAGCCCGGCCGCCGAGACCGCCCCGGCCAGCCCGTACGAGCCGCGGCGCTCGGAGAGCAGCACCACCAGCGAGACGCCGTACATCGACAGCGCCAGCCGGCCCAGCAGCCCGGCCAGGGTGAAGGCGACGGCGCCGGGGGCCGCGAACAGCCGCCGGTAGGAGGCGAGGAGGGCGGGCGAGGGCATGGTGCTCCTGTGAGCGGGGGAGGGCGGGGGTTCCCACAGCCTGGCGCCGTCGGCGGGCGGCCGTCCAACACCTGTTTCGCCGCACTCACAACACGCCGTTGTTAATCTGCCGCCCATGCCCCGTGACCTGCACCCCCGACTGCTGCGCGGCTTCGTCGCGACCGCCGAGACCCTGCACTTCGGCCGGGCCGCCGAGCGGCTGCACATCGCCCAGCAGGCGCTCAGCCGGGACGTCCGGAGCCTGGAGGGGCTGCTCGGCGACGCGCTGTTCGCCCGCACCACCCGCAGCGTCGAACTCACCCCGGCCGGGCTGCGCTTGCTGCCCAGGGCGCGCCGGTTCCTGGCCCTGCACGACGAGATCCTCGCGGAGGCGGCGACCGGAACCGGGGCCGGTGCCCGGCCGCTGCTGATCGACCTCAACAGCGACGTCACCGGCCCGGACCTGACTACCGACCGGGTGCTCGAACGGGCCCGCGCCGCCTGGCCGGAGGGCGAACTGCTGGCCCGCTTCCACGGCGGCCTGGCCGCGGCCGCCGCCGAACTGCTGGCCCACCGGCTGGACGCCTCCTTCGGCCGCTTCGCCGGGCTGCCCGCCGGGGTGCGCGGCCAACTCGTCCAACTGCCGGTGCGGTTGGAGCGGATCTCGGTGATGATGGCGGACACCCATCCGCTGGCCGACCGCCACGCGCTGCGCCTGGCCGATCTGACCGGGCACCCCGTGGACGTCTGCGCGGGCAACCCGGCCACCACCGAGTGGGCCGACCTCGGCGCCCGGCTGCTGCGCGAGCACGGCCTGACGGCGGCGGCGCCGTACGTGCCGCCGGTGGGTGTGGACGAGACCGCCCGCTACCTCGCCCGGCACGGGGATCCGATGCTGACCACGGTCGGCGGTCCGCGGATCCCGGGGACGGTGAACGTGCCGCTGGTGGAGCCGGTGCCGCTGAGCCTGGTCAGCCTGGTGCACCGGCCCGGCGACCGTCATCCGGGGCTGCGGGCGCTGGCCGCCGCGGCGGGTGCGCTCGGCGCGGCCGAGGGCTGGCTGCGCCGCCCGGCGGGCGGCTGGCTGCCCGCGGCGGACGCGGCGCTGCTGCCGCCGCCGGGGTAGGCGGCCGGAGGCCGTCGGGGGCGGCGCGGCGAGGGGAGGGGGCGGCGCGGCGAGGGGAGGGGGAACGTTGGAAACCGCCCCTGCCCCGGGGGGAAGGGCAGGGGCGGTGCTCCTGGGGGTCAGGCGGCTCAGGCCGCCTTGACGGCGGAGATGTCGAAGCTGAGCTTGACCTTCTCGCCGATCAGCACGCCGCCGGTCTCCAGCGCCGCGTTGTAGGTCAGACCGAAGTCGGTGCGGTCGACGACGGCCTTGCCCTCGAAGCCGACCCGGTTGGCGCCGTACGCGTCGGTGGCGCTGCCGGTGTACTCCAGGTCCAGCACGACCGGGCGGGTGGTGCCCTTGATGGTGAGGTCGCCGGTCATCCGGTACGAGTCGCCGTGGACCAGCTGGGCGGAGGTGCTGCGGAAGTGGATCTCCGGGTGGGTGTCGACGGAGAAGAAGTCACCGGTGCGCAGGTGCTCGTCGCGCTGGGCCTGGTTGGTGTCGATGCTCCCGACCTTGATCACCAGCTCGGCCGAGGAGTTGCCCGGGTGGGTCCCGTCCAGGTGCAGCTTGCCGTCGTACTCGGTGAAGCGGCCCTTGACGTTGGTGACCATCGCGTGGCGGACGGAGAAGCCGATCTCGCTGTGGGTGTTGTCGATGGTCCAGTCGCCGGTCAGGTGGGCGAGGTCCGGGCCGGCCGGGGTCCGGACGGCGGTCGCGGCGGGGGCGGTGACGGTCTTGGTGCGGTTGAACAGGCCCATGGCTTCCTCCTTGGTTCGAAGCCGGTTGTTTAGGCTTCAACTTGTTGGCTCCACCATAGGACAATGTCGTTCAACTTTCAACCACAGCTTTCCGGCTTCCCCCGAACGGCTCGACGGACCGGCCTGTCGGCCCTCCCGGTTAGGCTGCGAAGGACGGTCCCAGTACGCCCGGAAGGCCCCCGATGTTCGTCCTCCACGCGCTCTGGCGGACGGACGGGCGGCTGGCGCTCTGGGCCGAGGACGCCCGCGCCCACCCGGGCGCCGCCGACCCGCGCCCCGACCGCCCCGCGCCGCGCGCCCACCCCTACGCCTGCCCGGCCGCCGAACTGGCCGCCGTGCTCGGCGGCATCGGCCCGGGCCTCGGCTGGCTCGCCGGGCAGGCCCCCGAACGCTGGGCCACCCTGCTGCTGCCCACCGTCGGGGCCGTCCCCGCGCCCTCGCCCGACCTGCCGGTCACCCCGCCGCGCGGCGGTGCCGTGCTCGCCCCCTGGCGGGTGCCGGCGCTGCTCTTCGACGCCGGGGCCGCCGCCCAGCTGCTCGGCGAGGTCTTCGACCCGGTCTGGGCCGTCACCGGCGCCGACCTGCCCGGAGCCGGGCGGGTCGAGGTGGTCCACGGCCCCTCGCTGCGCTGGCTCACCGGGGTGCACGACCTCGCCTGGCGGACGGTCGGCCGGGGCCGGGTGCTGCCGGTGCCCGCGGCCGCCGCCGACGGCCGGCCGCAGGCCCGGTGGCGGCCCGACCTCACCCCCGCCGGGCGCCACGAGGCCGCCGCCCTGGCTACCGGCTGCCCGCCCGTCCTGCTGGGGGAGTGGCCGCACGGGCCCGGCGGCGGCGAGGCGCTGCTGGACACCGCCCTGGGCGCGCTGGTGGACGCCGAGGCCCGCGCCGCGCTGGCCGACACGCCCTTCCCGCCGCCCGGTGGGGCCGGGGCCGCCGCCGAACGGTGGCTGCACGCCCTCACCACCCCCGACGGCGGGCTCGACGGCGCCCCGCCCGAGGAGTTCGCCGAACTGCGCCGCCGGCTCGGCGCCTGGTACGCCGCCGCCGAGCCCGTCGATCCGGCGCTGCGGCTCTGCTTCCGCCTGGTCGAGCCGCTCGGCCCCGACCCGGACGACCCCGAGGGCAGGCCCTCCGACGACGCCTGGCGGCTGGAGTTCCTGCTCCAGGCCGTGGACGAGCCCTCCCTGCTGGTCCGCGCCGCCGACCTGCTCGAAGGCGGCGCCGCCGAGGCCGCGCTCGCCCGCAAGGCCGCCGACCCGGTCGACGTCCTGGTCGCCGAACTCGCCCGCGCCGCCCACCACTGGCCCGCCCTGGACGGACTGCGCCACCGCTCCCGCCCGTCCGCCCTGCCGCTCGACCGGGCCGGCGCACTGGACTTCCTGCGCACCGCCGCGCCCGCCCTCGCCGAGGGCGGCTTCGGGGTGCTGCTGCCCGCCTGGTGGCGCCGACGCCCCAGGCTCGGACTCGCCCTGCGCGCCACCACCCCGCCCGCGCCCGGCTCGCTCGCCGTCACCAGCCAGGTGGACCGGGACGCCGTGGTCGCCTTTCGCTGGCAGGCCGCGCTCGGCCCGGAGGAGAGCCCGCTCACCGAGCGGGAGCTGGCCGAACTCGCCTCCGCTAAACAGGGGTTGGTCCGGCTGCGGGGCACCTGGCTGGAGGCCGATCCGGCCCAGATCGCCGCCGCCCTCGCCTTCCTCGCCGACCGGCGCGAGGGCGTGCTCGCCAGCGGCGAACTGCTGCGGCTCGCCCTGGACCCGGCGGCGACGGTCGCCGGGCTGCCGGTCACCTCGGTGCGCGCGGACGGCCCGCTCGGCGAACTGCTCGCCGGGCGGGCCGGTGCCGCCCCGGCGCCCGAGCTGCCGCCGGACTTCCGGGCCGAGCTGCGCCCGTACCAGGAGCGCGGGCTGGCCTGGCTGCGGACCATGTCCGGGCTCGGCCTCGGCGCCGTGCTGGCCGACGACATGGGCCTCGGCAAGACCGTCCAGACCCTCGCCCTGCTCGCGTCCGAGAAAGCCTCCGAGAAAGCCTCCGAGGAAACCTCCGACGAGGACTCCGAGAAAGCCCTCGACGAGGACTCCGAGCGGCCCACCGGCCCGACCCTGCTGGTCTGCCCGATGTCCCTGGTCGGCAACTGGCAGCGCGAGGCTGAGCGCTTCGCCCCCGGCCTGCGGCGGTACGTCCACCACGGCGCCGGCCGCCTCGGCGCGGAGCGACTCGCCGCAGCCGTAAGGGGCGTGGACCTGGTCATCACCACCTACGGGCTGGTCCAGCGCGACCTCGCGGCGCTGCGCGCGATCCGCTGGCGCCGGGTGGTCGCCGACGAGGCCCAGCACATCAAGAACACCGGCACCGCGCAGTCCAGGGCGATCCGCTCGCTGCCCGTCACCCGGCACCGGATCGCCCTCACCGGCACCCCGGTGGAGAACCGGCTCTCCGAACTGCACGCCGTCCTGGACTTCGCCAACCCCGGCCTGCTCGGCCCGGCCGAGCGCTTCAAGGAGCGCTACGCGATCCCGGTCGAGCTGCACCGCAGCCCCGAGCGCACCGCCGAACTCCGGCGCCGCACCGCCCCGTTCGTGCTCCGCCGGGTCAAGTCCGACCCGGCGGTGGCGGCCGAGCTGCCGGCCAAGCAGGAGATGACCGTCTGGTGCAACCTCACCGCCGAGCAGGCCGGCCTCTACCAGGCCGTGGTCGCCGACCTGCTGCGGCGGGTCGAGGGCATCCGGGGTGTGGAGCGGCGCGGCACCGTGCTGGCCGCGATCGGCAAGCTCAAGCAGGTCTGCAACCACCCGGCCCAACTACTGCACGACGGCTCGGCGGTGGGCGGGCGCTCGGGCAAGGTCGCCCGGCTGGCCGAACTGCTGGAGGAGGCGCTGGCCGAGGGCGACCGGACGCTGGTCTTCACCCAGTACGCCGAGTTCGGCGCGATGCTCCGCCCGTACCTGCGGCGCCGGCTCGGCGAGGAGGTGCTCTACCTGCACGGCGGGCTGTCGCGGGCGCGCCGCGAGGAGCTGGTCGAGCGCTTCCAGTCCCCGGACGGGCCGAGGGTGTTCCTGCTCTCGCTGCGGGCCGGCGGCACCGGACTCAACCTGACCGCCGCCAACCAGGTGATCCACCTGGACCGTTGGTGGAACCCGGCGGTCGAGGAGCAGGCCACCGACCGCGCCTTCCGGATCGGCCAGCGCAGGGACGTCCAGGTCCGCCGGCTGGTCTGCGTCGGCACCGTCGAGGAGCGGATCGACGAACTGCTCACCGCCAAGCGCTCGTTGGCCGAGACGGTGGTGGGGGAGGGGGAGCGCTGGCTCACCGACCTGCCGGTCGAGGCGCTGCGCGAACTGGTCGCCCTCACCCGGGAGGACGCCGTGGCCGAGGAGGACGCGTGACCGACGAACCCAGACCGCTCGTGGTCAACGTCGCCGCCTACTGGCGCGGCGACTTCACCCTGCGGCCCGCCCCGGCGCAGGACGAGGACGAGAACGGCCCGGACGAGCCCTCGCTGCGCCGCCTCGGCCGCTCCGGCATCACCGTGCACGGTCGCGACCTCGCCACCGTGCTCGGCCCCGCCTACGAGGCCTTCCGGAGCTGAGCACCCGAGCGCCGTGGCTACCGTGCGGTAACGTCGCGAGGGTGACCGACACCCACGAGACCGGCACTCGGCTGGCCGACTTCGAGCAGCACCGGCGGATGGTCTTCGGCATCGCCTACCGGATGCTCGGCAGCGTCGCCGACGCCGAGGACCTGGTCCAGGACACCTGGCTGCGCTGGAGCGGCGTCACCGGCCCGGTCGCCAGCCCCGGCGGCTTCCTGGCCCGTACGGTCACCAACCTCGCGCTCAACAAGCTGGACTCGGCCGCCGTCCGCCGCGAGTCCTACGTCGGCCCCTGGCTGCCCGAGCCGCTGGTCACCGAGCCGGACGCGACCGACGGCGTCGAGCGCGCCGAGACCGTCTCGCTCGCCCTGCTGGTGGTGCTGGAGAGCCTGTCCCCGCTGGAGCGGGCGGTGTTCGTGCTCAAGGAGGCCTTCGGCTTCTCCTACCAGGAGATCGCCGAGGCCGTGGGCCGCAGCGAGGCCGCCTGCCGCCAGATCGGCAGCCGGGCCCGGGCGCACGTGCGCGCCGGCCGGCCGCGCTACGACGCACCGCCCGAGCTGCGCCGCCGCGCCACCGACGAGTTCCTGGCGGCCTGCGTCGGCGGCGACCTCAACCGGATGCTGGAACTGCTCGCCCCCGACGTCACCGGCTGGACGGACGGCGGTGGGGTGATCCGCGCCGCGCTGCGGCCGATCAACGGTGCCGAGAACGTCGCCCGCTTCGTCCTCGGGGTGCTCAGCCGGCTCGGCGAGGGGGCCGGTGCCCGGCCGGTCCTGGTCAACGGGGATCCCGGCGTGCTGATCACCATGGACGGCGCCGTCGACTCCGTCTCGGTGTTCGAGTTCGCCGAGCAGCCGGACGGCACCGTGCGGATCGCCGAGATCCGCAGCGTCCGCAACCCGGACAAGCTGACCCACCTTGCCGACCCCGCCTCCGCCTCCACGTTCGCCCCCGGCCCGGCTTGACCCTCGACCAGGTCGAGCCCGCAGAGTCACCGGGCATGGAGAGCGAGCTGCACAGCATCGGCGAACTGGCCCGCGCCAGCGGCCTCGGCGTCGGCACCCTGCGCTACTACGACGGCGCCGAGGTGCTCACCCCGGCCTGGGTCGACCCGCAGACCGGCTACCGCTGGTACCGGCCCGGCCAGCTCGCCGACGCCCGGCTGCTGGCCCGGCTGCGCAGGGTCGGCCTGCCGCTGGCCGGCATCCGCGCCGTGCTCGGCGCCGCACCCGGCGGCGGCGAGGCCCGGCAGGTGCTCGACGCGCACCTGCGACGGCTGGAGGACGGCCTCGCCGACGCCCGCCGCGAGCTCTCCCTGATCCACGCGATGATCGACCAGAGGGAGCAGCCGATGACCACCACCCCCGCCGCACTCCGGCTCACCGTCCCGGCCGAGGACCTCGCGGCCGCCCTGGACGCGGTCCGCTTCGCGGTCTGCGGGGACCCGGAGCTGCCCGCGCTCGCCGGGGTGCTCTTCGAGCCGGACGGCCCGGTGCTGCGCCTGGTCGCCACCGACCGCTACCGGATGGCCCTCGCCGAGGTGCCCGCCACCGGCGGGACGCCCGAGCGGCCGGTGGCCGGCACGATCGTCCCGACCGCGCTGGTGGACGCGCTGCGCGCGCTGCTCGGCGCCGGACCGGCGGACGTGGTGCTCACCCTCGGCGGGGGGCCGGTCCGGGCCGAGGTCGGGGAGCACCGGATCGAGGGCGTCGCCCCGGACCTCGACTACCCCGACCACCGGGCCGTCACCCGGCTCGAACCGGAGCACCGGATCACCCAGTCCGCCGCCGAACTGCGCGCCGCCGTCGAGGCCGGCGCCACCCGCACCCTGCCCTCCGGCCCGGACGGCGCCGACTGCGAGGTCACCGTCCTGACCCTGACCGGGGACGGCCGCCTGACCGTCGCCGACGACCCGGCGCCCGAGGGCTACCGACTGGCCGTCAACCGGGACTTCCTGCTCGACGCCCTCGACGCCGGGCGGCCCGAACAGCTGCTCCTCGAACTCGGCGGCCCGATCGCCCCGTTGGCCGTCCGCACCCCCGGCCGGGCGGGCACCTTCTCCGTCCTGATGCCCATCCGGCTGCCCGAGACGCCCTGACCCTCCTGCGCCCGGGCCGCCTGACCGAACGGCCTGACAGGGGCTCTGGAATGATCACCGCATGAGCCGGAACATCGAACCCCGCGTCACCGAGGTCCACGTCCCCGTCTCCGGCGGCGGCCTGCTGTGGGCGGAGCGCCGCGGCTCCGGCAGCCCGGTGGTGCTGCTGCACGGCTCCGGCATGGACTCCCGGCTGTGGGACGCCGTCGTCCCGGAGCTGTCCCGGCACCACGACGTGATCCGCTACGACGCCCGCGGCCTCGGCCGCTCCAGCGCGCCGGAGCAGGTCTTCGACGACATCGCGGACCTGGGCGCCGTCCTGGACCACTTCGGTCTGCGCGGTGCCGCGCTGGTCGGCCTGAGCATGGGCGGGGAGACCGCGCTGGACTTCGCCCTGGCCCACCCGGACCGGGTCGCCGCGCTCGGCCTGGTCGGTGCCTCGGTGAGCGGTCACGACTGGCCGCCGTCCCCGGAGACCACCGCCTACGCCGAGGCCCGGCGGCGCGGCGACGCGGCCGCGCTGGCCGAGCTGGAGCTCTCCGTCTGGGCGGCCATGGGCCGCACCGCACCGGGCGGCGAGCTGATCGCGACGATGGTCGAGGAGAACGCGGCCCGCCGGATCGTCAGCGAGCACCACCTCGCCGGCGCCCCGGCCCGGGAGGCCGAGCCGGTCCTCGGCACCGTCACCGCGCCCACCCTGGTCGTCCACGGCGACCGCGACCACCCGGAGATCGCGGCGATCGCCCGGCGGCTCGCCTCCGACATCCCCGGCGCCCGCGGCCACCTCGTCCCGGACGCCGACCACTACCTCCCGCTGCGCACCCCCGAACGGCTCACCGAACTCCTCCTCGCCCACCTGGCGTAACGGCCCCACCCGCGGGCCGGTTCGAGGGCCCGGCCCCCGCCCCGGCGCGTTTGCTGCCGCTAGCACCCTGCTTGCATTTGCAAGCAGGGTGCTGCAGGCTGTCCGCATGGCCTCACTGAACGTCGGCTCGCTGGGCGAGTACATCCGCGAGCAGCGCCGCAACGCCCAGTACTCGCTGCGGCAGCTGGCGGAGGCCGCCGGCGTGTCCAACCCGTACCTCAGCCAGATCGAGCGCGGGCTGCGCAAGCCGAGCGCGGAGATCCTCCAGCAGATCGCCAAGGCGCTGCGGATCTCCGCGGAGACGCTGTACGTCCAGGCCGGGATCCTGGAGGAGCGGCGGGGTGAGGGCCTGGAGCTCAGGGCCTCGATCCTGGCCGATCCGCTGATCAACGAGCAGCAGAAGCAGGCGCTGCTCGCGGTCTACGACGCCTTCCTCAAGGAGAACGCCGCGTCGGTTCCCACCCCGACGGCCGACGGCGCCGCCACCCAGAACACCCACCGGGAGGACCGGTAACCATGCCCATCACCGACGAGATCAAGAAGACCCTCGGCGACCCGACCCCGCTGTACGCCCTGGCCGGCGCGGGGGACCTCGCCTACGAGAAGCTGCGCGAGGTGCCGGGCCGGGTCGAGGCGCTGGCGGCGGACCGCAAGGGCGCGCAGGAGATGGCCACCGCCAGGCTCCAGGAGGCGCAGTCGCTGCTGACCGGGGCGCAGGCCAGGGTCACCGAGACCGTCACCGCCCTGCCGACGGACCTCAGGGCGCTGCAGGAGCGGGCCCAGGGCTTCGCCCTGCAGCAGGTGGCCCGCGCGGTCGAGCTGGCCGTGAAGGCCAAGGAGACGTACGACGAGCTGGCCGAGCGCGGCAAGGTCGTGGTGGACAAGGCCCGCCCCGGCGAGGCGGACGAGGCCGAGCGGGTCGAGCTGACCGTCGAGCGGGTCGAGGCCGAGCCGGTGGCGGAGAGCGACGACGTGCCCGCCCCGAAGAAGTCCCCCCGGGCCCGCAAGGACGCCGCCGACGCCGCGGAGTGACCTCGTGCCCCGCGGGGCACAACCGGTGACCGTGGGACGTTGACCCCGTTGCGGACGGTCGTCGTGCCAGGATGGACGGCGGTCGCATCGCCGGAGTCGAGAGCAGAGGAGATCGAAATGGTCGGAGTGTTTCAGATTCTGGCCTTTTCCTACCTGAACCCGATCTGGTGGGCGACCATCGCCATCCTGGCCTACAAGATGTTCGCGCTGGTCGACGCGGCCACGCGCCGGGAGGACGCCTACCGGGCCGCCGACAAGAAGACCAAGGGCTTCTGGGTGGCGATCCTGGCGATCTCCTTCGGGTGGGACTTCCTGTTCGGGGTGAACTTCTTCACCGGCATCGGCACCCTGGCCGGCCTGGTCGCCTCGATCGTCTACGTGGTGGACGTCCGCCCGGCGATCCGGGCGCTGACCGGGGGCGGCGGCCGGGGCGGCCGGAGCAACACCGGCCCGTACGGCCCCTGGTAGGCCCTGCGACGGACAACGCGACGGCCCGGGCGGTGGGTTCACCCGCCCGGGCCGCCGCGTTCGCGCGCCCAGGCCTCCGCGCTCGCGCCTCCGCGTCCGCGCCTTCGAGCCCGTCAGCCGAGGATCAGCTGCACCGGGTTGCGCTCCAGTAGCAGCACCGCGACGTCGTCGGTCAGCGCGCCGCCGTTCAGCTCCTCGACCTCGGCGATGGCGCTGTCGACCAGCCGCCCCCGGGTCAGCCCGGCGGCCTGGTGGTCGCCGACCAGGTCCGCCAGCCCGTCCTGGCCCAGGCGGCGCGACCCGGCCCCGACCCGTCCCTCGATCAGCCCGTCGGTGTAGAGCAACAGCCGCCAGCCGGGCCGCAGTTCGAGCTCGTGGGCGGGCCAGGCGGCCTGCCCGTCGTGGCACGGAAGCAGGCCGAGCGCGGGCCCGGCGAGGTCGGCGGGCAGGGTGATCGGGGCGTGGTCCCGGCCGAGCAGCAGCGGTGCCGGGTGTCCGGCGAGGTAGAGCCGGGCCCGCTCGGCGGCGCCGAGCGAGTCGAGGTCGCTGCCGACCCCGCCGGGCCCGATGACCAGCATGCAGAGCGTCGCGAAGATCTCGTCGCTGCGCCGCTCGTGCTCCAGCACGTGCTGGAGGGTGGTGAGCAGGGCCTCGCCGGTGAGGCCGGCGAAGACCAGGGTGCGCCACGCTATCCGGAGCGCGACGCCGAGCGCGGCCTCGTCCGGGCCGTGGCCGCAGACGTCGCCGATCACGACGTGGACGGCTCCGTCGTCGGTGCGCACGGCGTCGTAGAAGTCGCCGCCGAGCAGCGCGCGGCGGCGGCCGGGGCGGTAGCGCCGGGTGAAGGAGAGCCCGGCGCCGTCGAGCAGCGGGGTGGGCAGCAGGTGGCGCTGGAGGCGGGCGTTCTCCTGGCCGCGCAACTCGGCCTCGACCAGGCGGCGCTGGGACTCGTCGGCGCGCTTGCGCTCGACGGCGTAGCGCAGGGCGCGGGCGAGCAGCGGGCCGTCCGTCTCGTGCTTGAGCAGGAAGTCCTGGGCGCCGGCCGCGACGGCGGCGGCGCCGAGTTCGGCCCCGGCGGCGTCGGTGAGCACCACGACCGGGGTGTGCGGGGCCCGGCGGAGCAGTTCGTGCAGGCCCTCCAGCCCGTCCGAGGAGTCGGACGGGTGCGGCAGGTCGGCGGCCGCGGCGAGGTCGAGCAGCACGCAGCCGAACTCGGGGGTGCGGGAGCGGCCGCGCCGGGCCCAGGGTGCGGGCGGGGCGAGCAGTTCGGTGGCCTGGTCCAGGCCGCGGGCCCAGTGGATCTCGATCGAGGTGCCGCTGTCGGCCACCGCGGCCTTGATCAGCTGGGCGTCCGAGTCGTCGTCCTCGATGACCAGCAGCCGCAGCGGCGCGCCGTCGGCCGGTCCGTCCGCGGTCGGCGGGCCGGCCGGGTCGGAGACGTGGGACGGGTGGGAGGCGTGCGCGGCCCGCGAGCGGGGGTGGGGTATCGGGGGAGCCGTCGTGGCCGGTCCGGTCGTGGCGCGGTTGCGGGCATGACCGACGGGGGCGCCGTCATGGGCGCCCGGCAGGTCCGCGGCACCAGGTGCCCGCCCGTCTCCCGTTGCGGGCATCGGTGGTTCCTCCCTTTCCCCGACTGCGTAACGGTCGGCGTCCGTCCGCAGTGCCCGCCTGGCACCGCGCGTCGGGGAACTTCTCGCGACCATAACGTGATCTCCGGGGATTTCTCTGGCCGACCGGCGCCGTTGTGGTTATTGCCACGCCGGTGGCGGTGTGGTGACTGGACGAGGACGACGAATCGGCCCCGGCCCGGCGGGAGCCGGGCGGCCGGGGGAGAGGAACGGGCGATGACGACGCGGATCACTCTGGCGGAGGGTGACATCACGGAACAGTCGGTGGACGTGGTGGTGAACGCCGCCAACTCGTCCCTGCTGGGCGGGGGCGGGGTGGACGGCGCGATCCACCGCAAGGGCGGGCCGCAGATCCTGGAGGAGTGCCGCAAGCTGCGGGCCTCGCACTGGGGCAAGGGGCTGGCCACCGGTCGGGCGGTGGCGACGACGGCCGGGCGGCTGCCGGCCCGGTGGGTGGTGCACACCGTCGGGCCGGTGTACCGGGCGGAGGAGTACTACGAGGAGCGGGCGGGGCTGCTGGCCTCCTGCTATCGCGAGTCGCTGCGCACCGCGGCGGCGCTGGGCGCGCGCACGGTGGCCTTCCCGGCGGTGTCGGCCGGGATCTACGGCTGGCCGCCGGCGGACGCGGCCCGGATCGCGCTCGGCACCGTCGCGGAGGTGCTGGACGGCGGTGACGCGCAGGCGGGGGCGGAGCTGGCGGAGGTGCGGTTCGTGTTGTTCGGGTCGGAGATGTACGAGGTGTTCGAGCGGGCTCGGGGGGAGCTGTCCGAGCGGGACGGCTGACGGTGGGGCGTGGCGCGTGGGGCGTGGTGCCGACCGAGGGGCGTGTGGTGTCGCCGCTCGGTCGGCACCATCGTGGCGTGCCGGGGCGTCAACACGCCATAGGTATTCGATAACTCGTTCGAGTGAATGCGTCGGATCGCTCACCAGCTCCGGCGTGCACCAGGCTTCCGCGCTCCCGGGCCTGTCGCGAACTCCCGCGCCGTCCCCGCGCCCGCAGGCTCCCCGGTCGGTCGGTCGGTCGGTCGGCCGGCCGCTACGGCGCGAGCGCCGACCAGGGCACCGTGACCTCGCCCTGCCGCCACCGGCCGCGCGCGTCCACCAGCGGCCAGCTGCCCGAGAGCGCCGCGCAGGCCGCCGCCCAGCGCTGCCGCGCCCCGAACGCCCCGTACGGCGCGGCCGCCGCCCAGGCCCGGTCGAAGTCGGTCAGGAAGGCGTGCACCGGCCGCCCCGGCACGTTGTGGTGGATCAGCGCCTTCGGCAGCCGCTCGGCCAGGTCGGAGGGCTGGCCGAGGCCGCCCAGCCGGGCCGCGAAGGTCACCGTCCGGGGCCCCTCCGGGCCGAGCGCGACCCAGACGTGCCGCCGTCCGACCTCGTCGCAGGTGCCCTCGACCAGCAGCCCGTCCGGGGCGAGCCGCGCGCACAGCCGCTCCCACACCCCGGCCACCGCCGACTCGTCGTACTGCCGCAGCACGTTGGCGGCCCGGATCAGCTGGGCCGGCGCGCCCCCGTCCAGCGGTACCTCGAAGCCCCCGCGCCGGAAGGTGAGCAGCGGCGGCTCGGCGTACGGCAGCGCGGCGGCGACCCGCTCCGGTTCGATCTCGATCCCGACCACCCGGACGTCCGGCCGCACCGTGCGCAGCCGCCCGGCCAGCTCGACGGCGGTCCACGGCGCGGCCCCGTAACCGAGGTCCACCGCGACCGGCGGGCGCTCGGCGGTGCGCAGCGCGCGGCCCAGGGTGTGGGCGATCCAGCGGTCCATCCGGCGCAGCCGGTTGGTGTTGGTGGTGCCCCGGGTGACCGTTCCCACCGGGCGTCCGGTCCGTCCGCGGGCGGGCGCGGCGGGAGCGGGGTCGAAGGAGGCAGCCATGCCCAGAAGGGTAGTCGGGCCGCCGGGGCGACCGCGCTGACCTGGGGCGATGGGCGTCGGTCCGGCCGGTGGGCGGCGGCGGGAATGCCGGGCGCGGTCCGTGTGGTTGGCACACTGGTGGTGATGTGTGCCCAGGACGGGGCAGCGCACACCGGACAACGGGCGGCCCGGTGCGGGCGGCCTAGACGGGCCGCACAGAGGAGGCTTCAGCCAGGTGATCCAGCACCCCGTCCGTTCGGTACGCCGTGCCCAGTCCGCCGCCCCCGCGCGCGGCCGGCTCCAGTCGCTCGTCCCCGGCCGCCGCCGCCCGCGCCGGATAGCCATGCTGAGCGTCCACACCTCGCCGCTGCACCAGCCCGGCACCGGGGACGCCGGCGGGATGAACGTCTACATCGTCGAGCTGGCCAAGCGCCTGGCCGACCTCGACATCGAGGTCGAGGTGTTCACCCGGTCGATCTGCTCGGACGACGCGCCGACGGTCGAGCTGGCCCCGGGCGTGCTGGTGCGGCACGTCACCGCCGGGCCGTACGAGGGCCTGGTCAAGGAGGACCTGCCGGCCCAGCTGTGCGCCTTCACCCACGGGGTGCTGCGGACGGAGGCGGGCCACCGCCCCGGCCACTACGACCTGGTGCACTCGCACTACTGGCTCTCCGGGCAGGTCGGCTGGCTGGCCGCGCAGCGCTGGGGGGTGCCGCTGGTGCACACCATGCACACCATGGCGAAGGTCAAGAACGCCGCGCTGGCCGTGGGCGACACGCCCGAGCCCGCGGCCCGGGTGATCGGGGAGACCCAGGTGGTGGAGGCGGCCGACCGGCTGATCGCCAACACCACCGAGGAGGCCGCCGAGCTGGCCCGGCACTACGGCGCCCGGCCGGACCAGCTGGCCGTCGTCCACCCCGGGGTCAACCTGGACGTCTTCCGCCCCGGCGGGCCGCCGACGTCCGCCGCCGCCCGGGCCCGGCTGGGCCTGCCGCAGGACGCCGCGGTGCTGCTGTTCGCCGGCCGGATCCAGCCGCTGAAGGCCCCGGACGTGCTGCTGCGGGCGGTCGCCGCGCTGCTGGCCCGCCGCCCGGATCTGCGCGAGCGTCTGGTGGTGCCGGTGGTCGGTGGTCCGTCCGGCACCGGGCTGGCCCGGCCGGAGAGCCTGCACAAGCTCGCCGCCCAGCTGGGCATCTGCGACGTGGTGCGGTTCCACCCGCCGGTCGGCCAGCCGCAGCTCGCGGACTGGTACCGCGCGGCGACGGCGCTGGTGATGCCCTCGTACAGCGAGTCCTTCGGGCTGGTCGCGCTGGAGGCGCAGGCCTGCGGCACCCCGGTGGTGGCGGCCGCGGTCGGCGGCCTGCCGGTCGCGGTGCGGGACGGCGAGACCGGCACCCTGGTGCAGGGCCACGACCCGCTGGACTGGTCGTACGCGCTGGAGCCGTACGTCACCGACCGGGGCCTGGTGGCCCGGCGCGGCGAGGCGGCGGCCCGGCACGCGGCCGCGTTCGGCTGGGACACCGCCGCGGCGACCACCGCCGAGGTGTACGCCGGCAGCATGGCCCGCCCTGGCGGCCGGTTCGCCGGGGCCCGGCAGCGCCTGGCCTGAGGCCGCGAGCGGGTGAGGTCGCGAGCGTCGGGGCTGCGCCCGCCCGGTACCGGCGAGTAACGTCACCCCCATGGCAATCCGCACCAAGGACGAGGCCCTGACCCTCCTGCGCGCCGCCCTGGACGACGCCGGGGTGGCCTGGGAGCCGGCCGCCGCCGACCCGTACACGCTGGTGGCGGCCCTCCCCGGCACCCGGAAGCTGAGCACCGCCTGCGCCCTGCGGGTCGGAGACCACACCCTCTCGGTGAACGCCTTCGTGATCCGCCGCCCGGACGAGAACCACGAGGCCGTCTACCGCTGGCTGCTGGAACGCAACACCCGGATGTACGGCGTCGGGTACGCGATCGACGCGCTCGGCGACGTCTACCTGGCCGGCCGGCTGCCGCTGGAGGCGCTCACCCCGCAGGTCGTGGACCGGCTGCTCGGGGCGGTGCTGGAGAACGCCGACGAGCCGTTCGACACCCTGCTGGAGCTGGGCTTCGCCACGGCGATCCGGCGGGAGTGGGAGTGGCGGACCAAGCGCGGGGAGTCCACCCGCAACCTGGCCGCCTTCGCCCACCTGGCCGCCCCCGCCCCCGGGGCCGACGCCCCCGCCCCCGGGGCCGATGCCCCGGACGCTGGCTGACCCGTCCTTTCAGGCGCCCGCCGGAGCCTTCTCCGGCTCCGCCGCGGGTGCCGCGACCTCCGTCGCCACGGGTCGGCGGCGCCCCACCGCGCCCGTCCGGCGGGCCAGCACCAGGTACCCGGCCGCGGTGGCGGTTCCGACCGCCCCGCAGGTCGTCCAGAGCACCACCGGCCCGGCGTGCTGGAGCAGCAGCCCGCCGCCCGCCGGGCCGAGGAACGAGGCGAGCGACCAGGAGAGGCTGAACACGCCCTGGTAGCGGCCGCGCCCGTGGGCCGGCGCCAGCTCGGCGACCAGGCCCATCATCACCGGCGTGTTGAGGATCTCGCCGACCGTCCAGACCGCCACCGAGAGCGCGAACAGCCAGGCCGAGGACCCGGCCACCGCGGCCAGCCCGAAGCCCCAGCCGGTGAGCAGACAGCTGGCGATCAGCAGCCCGGTCCGCGAGCGGCCCTGCATCCACCGGGTGAGCGGGATCTGGAGGACCACGATCAGCAGCCCGTTCAGGCCGATGACCAGGCCGTACTCGGTGGAGGTGATCCCGGCCGCGCCCATGTCCACGGCCAGCGTGGTGCTGCCTTGCTGGAAGACCAGCGCGAGCATCAGGGTCAGCCCGACCAGCGCCATGAACGGGGCGTCCCGGAACACCGAGAGCAGGCTGATCCGGGGTTCGGCGGAGCCCGCCGACTGGTCGGGGGCGACCTGCGGCCTGGTCTCCGGGATCCGGACGAAGATCACCAGGGCGCAGACCAGGGTGGAGAACGCGTCCAGCAGGAACAGCGTGAGGTACCCGTGGGTGGCGATCAGACCGGCCAGGGCGGCCGAGAGGCCGAAGCCGATGTTGACCGCCCAGTAGTTCAGCGAGTACGCGCGGACCCGGTCCTCGGGCGGCACCAGGTCGGCGATGACGGCCGAGGTGGGCGGCCGGGTGGCGTTGTTGAACAGGCCCACCAGGAAGGCCACCACGGCGATCGCCACCTGGCCGTCCGTGAAGCCGAGCACGGTGGTGAACAGCGCGGTGCCGAGCTGGGCGCCCAGCAGCGTGGGGCGTCGCCCGATCCGGTCGGTCAGCACGCCCGCGAGGAGTGCCGCGGCGGCCGAGCCGAGGCCGAACAACGAGGCCACCAGGCCCGCGTAGGAGGCCGAGTACCCCCGGTCCTTGGTCAGGTACATCGCCAGGAACGGAACGACGAACGCGCCCAGCTTGTTCACCAGGGTGCTCACCCAGAGCCACCAGAACTGGCGCGGCAGCCCGCCCGCCGTCTCCTGGACCACTCTTCGGAACCGGGCGGTGACGAGCATGTGGGGGCTCCCGAGGCAGGTGTCCGCTGAGCGGCGCGGGCAGGCCCGGTCAGCCGACGAATGTAAGTGTCAGATGCGCGGGGCACACATTACACAGCGGTCGTAGGTCCCCACCAGGGGTTTTCCGGCCCCCCACTAAGCTGGGGGCCATGGCTGACACGACGTACCGACTCATCCTGCTCCGCCACGGCGAGAGCCAGTGGAACCAGAAGAACCTGTTCACCGGTTGGGTCGATGTCGACCTCAACGAGAAGGGCGAGAAGGAGGCCGCCCGTGGTGGCGAGCTCCTGGCCGCCGAGGGCCTGCTCCCCGACGTGCTGCACACCTCGCTGCTGCGCCGCGCCATCCGTACCTCGCAGATCGCCCTGGACAAGGCCGACCGGCACTGGATCCCGGTCAGCCGCAGCTGGCGGCTGAACGAGCGCCACTACGGCGCGCTCCAGGGCAAGGACAAGGCCCAGACCCTGGCCGAGTTCGGCGAGGAGCAGTTCCAGCTGTGGCGCCGCTCGTACGACACCCCGCCGCCGGTCCTGGCCGACGACGCCGAGTACTCGCAGGCCGGTGACGCCCGCTACGCCGAGATCCCGAGCGAGCTGCGTCCGCGCACCGAGTGCCTGAAGGACGTCGTCGAGCGGATGCTCCCGTACTGGTACGACGCCATCGTCCCGGACCTCGCCGCCGGCAAGACCGTTCTGGTCACCGCCCACGGCAACAGCCTGCGCGCGCTGGTCAAGCACCTCGACGGCATCTCCGACGAGGCCATCGCCGGCCTGAACATCCCGACCGGCATCCCGCTGGTGTACGAGCTGGACGCCGACTTCAAGCCCGTCACCCCGGGCGGCCGCTACCTCGACCCGGACGCCGCCGCGGCCGCGATCGAGGCGGTCAAGAACCAGGGCAAGAAGTAGGCCACTTGCCGCTACGGCCCCGCCGCCCGGGCAGACCGGGTGGCGGGGCCTTCGTTCGTTTTCGGTCGGTTCGAGGCCAACCCGATTGCCTGGCAAGGGAGTTGGGTAGTCGGCAAAGTGGTTCAGACCATTGACGGGCTCGGCCGGCGGCTCCTACCGTGAGGGCACCGGACCGGCGCAGGCATGCCAGGATCCCCTCGTCCGGGCCGCCGCACCCCCAACGCGCGCGTCTGCGCCCCGGCGCACACTCCATCCACCCCCACGGAGGAGCACCATGCGCACACGACACATCGTCGGGGCGGCCGTCGCCGCGCTGGCGATCCCGTTGACCCTCGCCTTCCCGGCCTCGTCCCACGGCTGGATCTCGACCCCGCCCAGCCGCGCCGCGCTCTGCGACACCCACGTCGACGGCGTCCCGTGGGACTGCGGCGACATCCAGTGGGAGCCGCAGAGCGTCGAGGGCCCCAAGGGCTTCCCGGCCCTCGGCCCCTCGGACGGCACCATCTGCGCCGGCGGCAACGCGCGCTTCGCCGAGCTGGACGACCCCCACGCGGGCGCCTGGCCGACCACCCCGGTGACGGCGGGCCGGCAGCTCACCTTCACCTGGACGTTCACCGCCCGGCACGCGACCACGGACTTCCGGTACTACATGACCAAGCCGGGCTACGACGCGAGCCGGCCCGTCACCCGGGCCAACCTGGACCTGACGCCCTTCCTGACCGTCCCGTACGGCGGGGTGCAGGTGCCGAGCACGCTCAGCCACACCGCGACCATCCCGAGCGGGCGCACCGGGCACCAGGTGGTCGTCGCGGTCTGGACGATCGCCGACACCGGGAACGCCTTCTACTCCTGCACCGACGTCAGGTTCTGACCCCGCGAGGGGACGGCGGCACGAGCGAGGTGCACGGCCGCCGGAAGGCCGTGCACCTCGGGGCCTCCACGGGCGGTGGGCCGCTCAGTGGCCACCGCAGCAGCCGCCGTCGGCGCCGCCGCACTGGCAGGGCGCGCCGGACTGGCAGCCGCAGCCGCAGCCCGGGCCGCAGCCGCAGCCGGCGGCGAGGACGGGGAGCAGCTTCGGGGCGAGTGGCTCGACGGTGTCGTGGGCGGTTGCCGGTCGGGTCGGGTTGGCCTTCATCGAGCTTCCCTCCTAAGGACGGGCGCACTCCTGTGCCCCCACCGTCGAGTGAAACCGCCGAACGGAGGGGACGTCAACGGGCGCGCAGGGGTGGGGCGCACGGAGGACCGTGCGCCCGCACCACCCTCGTCACGGGTTTACTCACCCCTCGGGGTGAGCCGGGCAGCCACGGCGCCTGCCGGTACCGCGCCCGCCGGTACCGCGACCGCCGCTACCGGGACCGGCGGTCAGTCGACCGGCGCGGCCTCGGCGGCCTCGGTGGCGGCCACGAAGTCGGCCACGTGCTCGCCCGTCACCAGGTACACCACGCGCTTGGCGACCGACACCGCGTGGTCCGCGAAGCGCTCGTAGTAGCGGCCGACCAGGGTGATGTCGACGGCGGTCTCGATGCCGTGGTGCCAGCGCTCGTCGATCAGGTGCGACAGCAGCTCGCGGTGCAGCGAGTCGATCGCGTCGTCGTCCTGCTCCATCTCCAGGGCCTTGTCGACGTCCTTGGTGGCTATGACCAGGCCGGCCTTGGCCACCAGGCGCTGGGCGAGCTGGCCCATCTCCAGGACGGTGGAGTGCAGGTCGCCCGGCACCGCGGTGTCGGGGTAGCGCATCCGCGCGACCTTGGCGACGTGCCGGGCGAGGTCGCCGCAGCGCTCCAGGTCGGCGCTCATCCGCAGCGAGGTGACGACGATGCGCAGGTCGGTGGCGACCGGCTGCTGGCGGGCGAGGAGGTCGATGGCCCGGTTCTCCAGCTCGTGGTGGAGGTCGTTGACCTTCTCGTCGGCGGCGATCACGCTCTCCGCCAGCGCCAGGTCCGCGTCGAGGAGGGCGGTGGTGGCCCGGCCCATCGCCGATCCGACCAGCCGGGCCATCTCGACCAGGCTGTCGCCGATCGCATCGAGTTCCTCGTGGTACGCGTCGCGCATGTTCTCTCCTCAGTAGCTGTGTCGGTGGCGGTGCCGACCGGCCAGCCCGTCCGACCGTCGTTCCGGCGTCCGGGTGACCGCTGCTGGTGGCGCGCATCGTACGCGCACACCCGAGCCGGTGGCCGCTGTTCGGCACACCGATCTCTCCCACACGGGCTGCCTGGCCAACTTTCCGCCGTCAGGGCGACGGTGCACGGCCGCTCCGGTGAATCGGCAGCTACCTGAAGGTGAATTCTCGGCAACGCATGGTCGATGCCTTGATCCCACGCTTGGGGAGTGCCCTGGCCGTGCGCTTACGCTGGCCACATGGACGTGAACGTGGCCGCCGCCGCTGCCTGTGCCATAGCCGGGCTCGGCGTCGGCCTCACCGCCTCCATCGCCTTCCGCTGGAGCGAGCGCGAGCAGGCCAAGGGCAGGTACAGCGGAACCGGCGGCAGGAACCCCGGCCGGCACCAGTCCCTGGGCACCGGCAACCCCGAGCCGCCGCTGCCGCCCGGGGTCGACACCGTACTCTCCGTGCTCCGCTCCTGCGCGATCGTGCTGGGCGAGGGCGACGAGGTGGTCAAGGCCAGCTCGGCGGCGTACGCGATGGGCCTGGTGCGCGGTGGCGCCGTCGCCGTGGACCAGATGCTCTCGCTGGCCCGCTCCACCCGCCGGGACGGCGAGATCCGCCAGGTCGAACTGGAGGTGCCCCGGCCGGGCGCGGCCCGCGCGGCGGAGCCGCTCGCGGTCTCCGTCCGGGTGGCCCCGCTGGGCTCCCGACTGGTGCTGGTGCTGGTCGAGGACCAGACCGAGCGGCGCCGGGTGGAGGCCGTCCGCCGGGACTTCGTGGCCAACGTCAGCCACGAGCTCAAGACGCCGGTCGGTGCCCTGTCGCTGCTCTCCGAGGCGGTCGTCGACGCGTCCGACGACCCGGAGGCGGTGCAGCGCTTCGCCGGCCGCATGCAGGTCGAGGCGGCCCGGCTGGCCAGCCTGGTCCAGGAGATCATCGACCTCTCCCGGGTCCAGGACGACCGGCTGATGGTCGACCCGGAGCCGGTCGCGGTGGACGAGCTGATCGCCGAGGCGATCGACCGCTGCCGCCAGCAGGCCGCCGCCAAGCAGATCCTGATCGCGGCGGGCGGCATCGCCGGCCTCTACCTGCACGGCAACCGCGGCCAGCTCGCCGCCGCGCTCGGCAACCTGGTCGAGAACGCCGTCAACTACAGCCCGCCCCGCACCCGGGTGGCCATCGCCACCCGCCGGATCTCCAGCGCCGCGGCGCTCGGGGAGGCGGACGGCGAGCTCATCGAGATCTCGGTCACCGACCAGGGCATCGGCATCTCCGAGAAGGACCGCGAGCGGGTCTTCGAGCGGTTCTACCGCGTCGACCCCGCCCGCTCCCGGGCGACCGGCGGCACCGGTCTGGGCCTGTCCATCGTCAAGCACGTCGCGGCCTCGCACGGCGGCACCGTCTCGGTGTGGAGTGTCGAGGGCCAGGGTTCGACCTTCACCGTCCGCCTGCCCGCCGGGCGGGCCCCGGTGGAGGACGAGCCCGACGACGAGTTCGACGACGGGACGGACCACGCGCCGGGCGGCGACCCCGCCGGACCCGCCGCACCCCCGACCCTCACCACGGACCGCAAGGCCCGTTCGCTCCCCGCCGGGGAGCGGGAACAACACCTGTCAGACACAACCCCTCAGCTTGCCCCGGAGGCCTGATCGTGACCCGAGTACTGGTGGTCGAGGACGAGGAGTCGTTCAGCGACGCCCTCTCGTACATGCTCCGCAAGGAGGGCTTCGAGGTGGCCGTCGCCGCCACCGGCCCCGACGCCCTGGAGCAGTTCGAACGCAATGGTGCCGACCTCGTCCTGCTCGACCTGATGCTGCCGGGCCTGCCCGGCACGGAGGTCTGCCGCCAGCTCCGGGTGCGTTCCAACGTCCCGGTGATCATGGTGACCGCCAAGGACAGCGAGATCGACAAGGTCGTCGGTCTGGAGATAGGCGCTGACGACTACGTCACCAAGCCGTACTCCACCCGCGAGCTGGTCGCGCGGATCCGCGCGGTGCTGCGCCGCCGCGGCGAGGACGGCGGCGCGGGGGACAACGGCAACGGCCCGGGCGCCCTCGAGGCGGGCCCGGTCCGGATGGACGTCGACCGCCACGTGGTGACGGTGGACGGCGCCAAGGTCGACCTGCCGCTCAAGGAGTTCGACCTGCTGGAGATGCTGCTGCGCAACGCGGGCCGGGTGCTCACCCGGATGCAGCTGATCGACCGGGTGTGGGGCGCGGACTACGTCGGCGACACCAAGACCCTGGACGTCCACGTGAAGCGCCTGCGGGCCAAGATCGAGCCGGACCCGGGCGCGCCGCGCTACCTGGTCACCGTCCGCGGCCTGGGCTACAAGTTCGAGCCGTAAACCGTCCCGACCACGCGGAAGGCCCCCGCCGGCAGCAGCCGGAGGGGGCCTTCGCGTCGCTCCGGCGGGCCCGGGCGGGCCCGCCGGAGGCGGAGTGCGGCGTCAGTGCGCGGCCGGGACGGCCGGGGCGGTGGTGCCGGCCGGGACGGCGCCACCGGTGGTCGGGGCACCCGGGGTGGTACCGGTGGCCGGGGCGGTGGCACCGGGGGTGGTGGTCTTGGCGGGGGTGGCGGTCGGCGACGGGGTCGGACCGTAACCCTGGTAGAGGCCGTGGCCGTGCTCGCCCGAGTCCGGGCTCACGGAGGCCTGGGCCTCGACCTTCTGGCCGTCCTTGAAGGTGAAGACGGTCGGGGCGAAGCCGCCGACGGGGACGGTCGCGGAGGCGGCGGTGGCGGTCGGGTTGCCCTGACCGCCGATCGCCACGGCTCCACCGGCCGGGATGACGATGCTGGACAGCGGCGCGCCGGCGGCGTCCGCGAAGGTGGTAGCGGCACCGCCGACGGTGACGGACTGGAGCTCGGCCGGGATGTCCGCGGTGTTCGCGATGTTCACGACCACGTTCGCGGGACCGGTGTGGTCGCCGACGGCGCCCTCGCCGGTGACGACCACGATGTTGTTCAGTCGGAGGTGCGTTCCGACGGTCGCCGCCGCGTTGTCCGGCTTGATCTGCAGGGTGTCCGGCGTGTTGCCGGCGGCGCAGGAGGACAGCGAGGCGATGGCGATGGCGGCGATGGCGGCGATGCTGCCGCGTCGAAGGCTGCGGCTCACGGCGGCGGCTTCTCCTAGGTCACGTGTCGGTAGGTCAGGTCTCAGATTATCGACCTCGCTTATGCGCTCCTCACGGGGTGGTCCCCGTGTCGCACTCCCGGGGCCCGCCGGAGGCCGTCCGGCGGTACGGTCGACATGTTCGGGTCACGCGACGGACAAGCTTCGACCAAGATCGAATAACGATTCGGCCGCGACCTGAAAAGGGGTGAAAGCTCAAGATCCAATCATGGTTGCGGGGGTGTTGCGCAAGGGTTTCGCCGAACCCCGGAACCGCCTCCGACCTGCGGGAAGCCCCTCTCGAACACTGGTCGCAGCACGTCATGGGGGTCCTTGTCAAGCCCCGAGACCGGCCCTGACCTGCGAAAACGCCCTTCGGGTGCGCCGAGAAGCGTGTTATTCTGGAAAGCCACGGAAGGGGTCCTGTCACATGACGTTCAAGGTTGGCGACACGGTGGTCTACCCCCATCACGGGGCCGCGCTGATCGAGGCCATCGAAACTCGCCAGATCAAAGGTGTGGACAAGACCTACCTGGTGCTCAAGGTGCAGCAGGGAGACCTGACGCTCCGCGTGCCCGCCGAGAACGCGGAGTTCGTCGGCGTGCGCGATGTGGTCGGCCAGGAGGGTCTGGACCGGGTCTTCGAGGTGCTGCGGGCACCGTACACGGAAGAGCCGACCAACTGGTCCCGTCGCTACAAGGCGAACCTGGAGAAGCTCGCCTCGGGCGACGTCATCAAGGTCGCCGAGGTCGTCCGCGACCTGTGGCGCCGCGAGCGCGAGCGCGGCCTCTCGGCCGGCGAGAAGCGGATGCTCGCGAAGGCGCGCCAGATCCTCGTCAGCGAGCTCGCGCTGGCGGAGAACACCAACGAGGACAAGGCGGAGACGCTGCTCGACGAGGTCCTCGCCTCGTAGCGCACGCCACCGCAGTGCGGTCGGGCTGCCGCCCAACGCTCACAGCGCCCGGTGCCGACGCACCACTCCGCGGACGAACCGTTCGCGAGTGGTGCAGTGGCACTTCGGGCGCTGAGGCATGTCCGGACCACGCCACCCGCCCCAGCCGGCCCAGGCCTGCAAGAGCGTTTCTGCACCCGTTGTCGTGCGGAGCTTGCGGAGCTGTGCGGCGGGCGGTGGACCGTGGTTCTTCGGAAGGGGCCCGGTGCGCCCGCCGGGCACGCCATGGCCATACCCACTTCGCCGAAGGAGTGAAACCTGAACGCGTCAGGAGCAGTCGCAGCAGCAGTGGTGCCCGCCGCCGGACGCGGTGAGCGGCTGGGGCCGGGGGCCCCGAAGGCCCTGCGGGAACTCGGGGGCGTGCCGCTCCTGGTGCACGCCGTCCGGGCCCTGGCCCGCAGCCGGGCGGTCGGCCTGGTCGTGGTCGCCGCGCCCGCCGACGGGGTGGCCGAGGTGGTCGCCCTGCTGGACAGCCACGGGCTGGACGACAAGGACATCCGGGTGGTGGCCGGCGGGGCGACCCGCCAGGAGTCGGTCCGGCTGGGCCTGGCCGCGATCCCGGACGAGGTCGGGATCGTGCTGGTGCACGACGCGGCCCGCCCGCTGGTCCCGGTCGAGGTGGTGGACACCGTCGCGGCCGCCGTCCGGGCCGGGGCGCGGGCGGTGGTGCCGGCGGTGCCGCTGGCCGACACGGTGAAGCGGGTCGAGCCGAACCCGGGCGGCCCCGAGCCGGTGCTCGACACGCCCGAGCGCGCCACCCTTCGCGCGGTGCAGACCCCGCAGGGCTTCGACCGCGCCACCCTGGTCGAGGTGCACGCCAAGGCGCTGGCCGAGGAGAGCGCGGGCACCGCCGACGCGCCCGCGGTCACCGACGACGCCGGCCTGGTCGAGCGCTACGGCGGCCGGGTCGTCGTGGTGCCCGGCCACGAGGAGGCGTTCAAGGTCACCCGTCCGCTGGACCTCGTGCTCGCCGAGGCCGTACTCGCCCGCAGGAGGGCCGCCGATGCCTACTGATCCGACGACCGCCGCTCCGGTGCCCGCCGCCCCGCAGGCCCCGGTGATCCCCCGCGTCGGGATCGGCACCGACGTGCACGCCTTCGAGGCCGGCCGTCCGCTCTGGGTGGCCGGGCTGGAGTGGCCGGACGCCGGGGTCGGGCTCTCCGGGCACTCGGACGCCGACGTCGCCGCGCACGCCGCCTGCGACGCGCTGTTCTCGGCCGCCGGGATCGGCGACCTGGGCGCCCACTTCGGCACCGACCGCCCGGAGTGGGCCGGCGCGTCCGGGGTGAAGCTGCTCGGCGAAGCGGCCCGGCTGGTCCGCGCGGCGGGCTTCGAGATCGGCAACGTCTCGGTCCAGGTGATCGGCGTGCGGCCGAAGATCGGCAAGCGCCGGACCGAGGCGCAGGCCGCGCTGTCCGAGGCGGCCGGTGCCCCGGTGTCCGTCTCCGGCACCACCACCGACGGGCTGGGGCTGACCGGCCGGGCCGAGGGCCTGGCCGCGATCGCCACCGCCCTGGTGTACGAGCGGCGTTGAGCCGGCCACGCTGAGCAGGCGGGAAGAAACCGTCCCTGACGGGTGTTCACCCGGTGTCCGCGGGGCCCGAGTCGCTACTGTTCGGCTCGGGCCCGTACGGGGCTTCCGCTCGGGCCGAACCGCCGACGAGAAGAGGTAAACCGTGTCCGCCCAGCTCTCCGACCGTGCCAGGGCCCTGCTCGACACCAAGAGCTTCGCCGTGGTCTCCACGATCCAGCCCGACGGCAGCCCCCAGTCCACCGTGGTCTGGGTCAAGCGGGAGGGCGACGACATCCTGTTCTCCACCGTCCAGGGCCGTCGCAAGCACCTCAACCTGGTGCGGGACCCGCGGGTCTCGATCCTGATCAACCCGGCGGACAGCCCGTACGAGTACCTGGAGGCGCGCGGCGAGGTCTCGATGACCACCGAGGGCGGCCGGGAGCTGATCGACGAGCTGGCCGGCAAGTACATGGGCCAGGACAAGTACACGATGGACGGCCCGGACGACGTCCGGGTGATCGTCCGGCTCGCCCCGAGCAAGGTGCTCGGCAACATCTGAGCCGCGTCCGCGGCAGCGTCCGACCCCGCCACAGCCCACCGTTTCCCGGGGGAATGTGGCGGGGCACCCCCTGCTGCCCACTACGCTTGACGCTGTGAGCATTCGTCTGTACGACACCAGCACCCGCCAGGTACGCGACTTCGTCCCGCTTGTACCGGGTTGTGTCTCGATCTACCTGTGCGGCGCTACCGTCCAGTCGGCGCCACACATCGGGCACATCCGGTCCGGGCTCAACTTCGACATCATGCAGCGGTGGTTCGCCTACCGCGGCTACCAGGTGACCTTCGTCCGGAACGTCACCGACATCGACGACAAGATCATCGCCAAGGAGCGCGAGCTCGGCACGCCGTGGTGGCAGGTCGGCTACCAGAACGAGCGCGCCTTCAACGACGGCTACGACGCGCTGGGCTGCCTGCCGCCGACCGTCGAGCCGCGGGCCACCGGGCACATCCCCGAGATGATCGAGATGATGCGTGGGCTCATCGAGACGGGCCACGCCTACGCGGCCGACGGCAACGTCTACTTCGACGTCCGCTCGTACCCGGACTACCTGGCGCTCTCCAACCAGAAGCTGGACGACCTGCGCCAGCCCGAGGGAGAGGGCGAGACCGGCAAGCGGGACCAGCGCGACTTCGCGATGTGGAAGGCCGCCAAGCCGGGCGAGCCGAGCTGGGAGACCCCGTGGGGCCGCGGGCGTCCGGGCTGGCACCTGGAGTGCTCGGCGATGGTCCACAAGTACCTGGGCGCGGCCTTCGACATCCACGGCGGCGGGCTGGACCTGATCTTCCCGCACCACGAGAACGAGATCGCCCAGTCCAAGGCCTACGGCGACGAGTTCGCCAACTTCTGGGTGCACAACGCCTGGGTCACCATGGCCGGCGAGAAGATGAGCAAGTCGCTGGGCAACTCGGTGCTGGTCTCCGAGATGGTCCGGGCGTGGCGGCCGATCGTGCTCCGCTACTACCTGGCGGGCCCGCACTACCGCTCGATGATCGAGTACAGCGAGGAGTCGCTGCGCGAGGCCGAGGCCGGCTTCGGCCGGATCGAGGGCTTCATCCAGCGCGCCGTCGAGCGCTGCGGGACGGTCGACGCGGCGCCCGAGGTGCCGCCGGCCTTCGCCGAGGCGATGGACGACGACTTCGGTGTGCCGCAGGCGCTGGCCGTCGTGCACACCGCCGTCCGCCAGGGCAACAGCGCCCTGAACGCGGACGACAAGGAGAGCGTGGTGGCGCGACTCGCCGAGGTCCGTGCGATGCTCGGTGTACTGGGCCTCGACCCGCTCGACCCGCAGTGGGCCGGGGCGGAGCGCGGCGAGGACCTCCACGGTGTGGTCGACTCGCTGGTCCGTCTGGTCCTGGACCAGCGGCAGGCGGCGCGCGAGCGCAAGGACTTCGCCACCGCGGATGCCATCCGCGACCAGCTCGGCCTGGCCGGGCTGGCGATCGAGGACACCCCGTCCGGCCCGCGCTGGACGATCAACAGCCAGTAACCCCATCCGACGATCGGGGTGATGGGTGGGCCGTACCGGACCGGTGCGGCCCTCCCGCATGACGTAGCGCATGCCGTCGACCGCCACCGGGCACACCGGGGCGGCCGGGGCATGCCGGACAGACAGGAAGTACAGCCATGGCCGGCAACAGCCAGCGCAGGAACCGCCGCAACCCCGGATCGAAGAAGGGCGCGTCTGTCGGTACCGGCGGGCACAGCCGGAAGGCCCTCCAGGGCAAGGGCCCGACCCCTCCCGGCGAGGAGCGCAAGGGCCACCCGAAGCAGCGCGCCGCCAACGCCGCGGTCAAGCGCGAGCGGGACGCCAAGGCCCGGGCCGGCATGCGCCGGGCCGGCGGCGGCGGTCGCGGTGGCCGCGGCGGTGCGGGCAGCGCAGAGCTGGTCTTCGGCCGCAACTCCGTGGTCGAGGCCCTGAAGGGCGACGTGCCGGCCAACGCGCTGTACGTCCAGCAGTTCATCGACACCGACGACCGGGTCCGCGACGCGTTCCAGGCCGCCAACGACCGCGGCATCCCGCTGATGGAGGCCCCGCGGCCCCAGCTGGACCAGATGACCGGCGGGATGAACCACCAGGGCCTGGTGCTCCAGGTGCCGCCGTACGAGTACGCGCACCCCGAGGACCTGCTGGCGGACGCCGCCGACGCCGGCCAGGACGCGCTGATCATCGCGCTGGACGGCGTGACCGACTCGCGCAACCTGGGCGCCGTGGTCCGCTCCGCCGCCGCCTTCGGCGCGCACGGCGTGGTCATCCCCGAGCGCCGCGCGGCCGGCATGACCGCCGGTGCCTGGAAGACCTCCTCCGGCGCCGCGGCCCGGCTGCCCGTCGCCCGGGCCACCAACATGACCCGCACCCTGGAGGCCTACCAGAAGGCCGGCCTGATGGTGGTCGGCCTGGCCGCCGACGGCGAGGCCGAGATCGGCGACCTGGACCTGCTGAACGGGCCGGTCGTGATCGTCGCGGGCAGCGAGGGCAAGGGCCTGTCCCGGCTGGTCTCGGAGACCTGCGACATGCGGGTCCGGATCCCGATGTCCGGCCTGACCGAGTCGCTGAACGCCGGTGTCGCGGCGGGCATCGTGCTGTACGAGGCCGCGCGGATGCGGGCCAAGCGCTGAGCACCACTGGGCGCCGCTGACCGGCGCCCGGGGCCCAGCACGGCCGGGGTTCGGAACGCAGGCGATCTTCCGAATTCCCCGCAAACAGAGTGAAGGCGATCGGGCCCGACCGGGCCCGATCGCTTTTTTCATGATCACTTCAAGTGTGTGCCGGACATCCACTCGGGAGAGTGTCCTAAGCGGCCGTCACCCGGTTAGACGGGCGTGGACACCAGAACACCTCGGCGCCCCCTGTTCGGCGACGGCAGCACCGGGATAGACGCGGGCCCCGGCCTCAACACCGTCAAGGTGGAGTCGGACCCTTCGCGGCTCAGCAGCACCCAGGCGAGCTTCCGGCTCCGGCTCGGCGCCCCGGTGGCGCCGCTGATCGAGGCCCCGGCCGGACTGCTGTCCACCGGCGCCGCGTTCGGCGACCCGTACGCCAACCAGGGCCTGATCCGCCGTCCGCTGGTCACCCCGCAGGTCGTCGTGCCCGCCTCCGCCGTCCCGGCGCTGGCCGGGGCCGGGGCCGGCGGCGCGCCGCGCCGCAAGGGTCGGGTCACCGCCGTCACCTGGACCGGCCAGGCGCCCCCCGGGGACATGGCGGCCACCCGGCTGCTGGAGGCCGTGCGCGGCACCCCGGCCGGCGGTGTCCGCCTGGTCGAGGCGGACACCCAGGTGCTCCCCTCCCTCGCGGGCGTCCGGACCCTCCCGCGCCAGCCCCGCGAGGGCGCCGGCACCGCCACCCACGCGGGCGTCGGACCGGTCGGCGAGCCGCACGGCTGGACCCCGAGCGGCGAGCTGCCCGAGGTCTCCGCCGCCGACGCCGAGGGCAGGCAGCCCTGGTACCCGGGCCGCCGGGTCGACCTCGGCCTGGTGCTGCTGCCGCTGCGCGCCGTCCTCGGCTCGCTCTCGGTCTACGCCGGGTTCAGCAAGCTCTGCGACCCGGTGTACTTCGACGGCGGCGAACGCGGCTCGATGATGCGCTGGCTCTCCTCGCTGCACCCGTGGAAGGTCGCCGAGCCGCTGCTGGCCTTCGCCATGGCGCACCCGGTGGGCGCCGGCCTGGTGGTGTCGTTCACCCAGATCGTGGTCGGCGTGCTGACCGTCCTCGGCCTCTGGCAGCGGTTCGCCGCCGGCGCGGCGATGGCGCTCTCCGCCGCGCTGCTGTTCACCGTCAGCTGGCGGGCCGTCCCGGTCTACGACACCCCGGACCTGATCTTCCTCGCGGCGTGGAGCCCGCTGCTGATCGCCGGGGCGCCGTTCGCCTCGCTGGACGGGCGGCTCAACCTGGAGGCCTGGCGCCGGTTCGGCGCGGACACGCCCGGGGCGCTGCGCCGCCGGGTGCTGCGCCGCGGCACCGTCGTCACCACGGTCGTGGTCGGGCTGACCCTGCTGCTCGGCTCGATGCTCGGCGCCGCCGTCCGCACCGGCGCCCGGGCGCACCAGGCGCCGGACCGCCCGGCCACCGACTACGGCACGCCGGTCTGGCCGTCCGGCAGCCCGTCCGGCGCCCCCGGCGGCAAGGGCACGTCCACCACGCCCCCGCCCGCCGCGCCGCGCCCCGCCACCCCCACCCCGAGCGCGACCACCCCGCCCGGCACGCCGTCCGCCAAGCCGGCCACCCCGACGCCCAGCGGCAAGGGGCACCCGGGCAAGGCGGACGCCGGGTCGGGCGCCTCCCCGGCCGCGTCCGCCCCGGCGGGCGGCTCGGGCGGCACCGCACCCGCGTCGCGCGGCACCCCGGGCGCCGGCGGCGCGGGGTCGGGCTCCAAGGCCAGCCCGAACCCCGGCGGGCTGCTCGGCGGGGTGCTGGGCAGCGCGCCGCTGGCCGACCTGTCCGGCGGCCGGACCTCCCACCCGGGGGCGCCGACCGCGACCTGAGGGACCGGTGACGGCGATCGGCCGGGCGCTCCGTGGGGGAGCGCCCGGCCAATCGCCGTTCGCGGGCGGTGCCGCCGTCCCGCGGCCGCGTGGTGTGGCGGCCCGGGCCTACCGGAGGGTCTGGGCTAGCGGGGGGTCCGGCCGGCGCCGGAGGCGAGCTCCTTGGCCGCCTCGGTGAGGTCCTTGGCGGTGTCGATCGCCCGCCAGTACACGCCCTGCGGCAGCTGGTAGCCCGCCAGCCGCTTGCCGCGGGCGAGTTGGGGGAAGGTGGTGCGCTCGTGGTCGCCCACGTCCGGCAGCAGCTCGGCGAACTCCGGGCTGAACACGTACAGGCCGGCGTTGATCAGGAAGGGCGAGGGCGGGGCCTCGATGAAGTCCAGCACGTTGCCGAACTGGTCGGTCTCCACGGCGCCCCAGGGGATCCGCGGCCGGGCCAGCGCGAGCGTCGCGACGGCGTCCCGCTCGTGGTGGAAGGCGGCCATCTCGCGCAGGCTGAAGCGGGTCCAGATGTCGCCGTTGGTGGCGTACCAGGGCTCGTCCGGGCGGGGCAGCGCCTTGGCCGCGTACTTGAGCCCGCCGCCGCGCCCGAGCGGCTCCGCCTCGACCACCGTGCGCACCCGCAGCGGCAGGTCCGCCCTGTCCAGCCACTCCTCCAGCACGTCGGCGAGGTGCCCGCAGGAGACCACGACGTCGGTGACGCCCTCCTCGGCCAGCCAGGCCAGCTGGTGGCCCAGGATTGGCGTGCCCGTCCCGGGGATCTCGACCAGCGGCTTCGGGCGGTCGTCCGTGTAGGGGCGCAGCCGGGAGCCCTGGCCGCCGGCCAGGATGACGGCCTGGGTCACGGGCGTCGTGGTCGGCCGGGGCTGCGGGTGCGGGGCGGACGGGAGGTCGGCGGCGGGGCCGGAGTCAGCGCTCATGCCTGAACAATAAGGCGGCGGACGGGGGCGTCCGCCGCCTCGGTGGCCTCGGGTTTCGGGCCTTGGGACTTCGAGGCCTTGAGGCCTTCTATGTCCTCGGCCTGCTCGGCCTGCTCGGCCTGCTCGGCGTGCCCGGCGTCCTCAGCCGACGACGCCGGCCGCGAACGAACCGTCGCAGACCGGGCGGGCGAAGGAGCGCGCCCGCTGGACGTCGCCCTGGTACTTGCGCACCGCCGCCTTGCCCAACTCGGTGGACAGCGAGGTGCAGTAGGGCGTCAGCGAGGGCTGCTCGCGCATCGAGCGCTCCAGCAGGTCCAGCGCGGCGGAAGGGTTCTTGGCGCGCAGCTCGTCCAGCAGGGCCACCCGCAGCGACTCCTGCGGGGCGAGCCCGTCCGCGGCCTTGGCCACGGCGCCGGCCGCGTTGTTGGAGCGCCCGATCCCGGCGCCGTCGCCGCTGGACGCCGCCACGACCTGCTGGTCGAGCCCGGTCGGCGGGGCCCACGGGACCCGGGTCACGGCGAGGGTGCCGGTGGTCACCAGGACGACCGGCAGGGTCAGGGCGACGGTCTGGCCGATACGGCGCAACAGCTGCTTCACCCTCAGGAGAGTAGCGGTGGGTACAGGCCGGGTCGCCCTCCGTTACACCATCGAGTGACACGGTGTCCGGTTTCGTCCCCTTGCCGTGTTGACGCGGGGCGTACGGGCGGAGCCCGCCGGACCGCGAGGGTCCGACGGGCTCCGGGGCGTGCCGTGACGTGCCGTGACACGTCGTGAAACTTGGTGGCGTTCGGTGACGCGCAGTCCGCGTCAGTTGCTCAGACGCAGGCCGGAGCTGGTGGAGAAGACGTGGGTCTCGTTGGCGATCGGCACGACGTGGATGGTCTCGCCGCGGGCCGGGATCTGGCGGCCGGGGACGCGGACGACCAGGTCGTGGTCCTCGCCGCCGATCTGGGTGGTGCCGTAGACGAAGCCGTCCGAGCCGAGCTCCTCGACCACGTTGACCGTCACCGCGACGCCCTCGATGCCGCCTGCCGGGACGATCTCGAAGTGCTCGGGGCGGATGCCGACGGTCACCGTCTTGTCGGCGCCGGCGCCGGCCAGGTTCTCGCGGGAGATGTTGACGACCGAGCCGCCGAACTTCACGCCGCCGTCCACCAGCGGCACCTTGACCAGGTTCATGGCCGGCGAGCCGATGAAGCCGGCCACGAAGAGGTTGGCGGGCTTGTCGTACATGTTGCGCGGGGTGTCGACCTGCTGGAGCAGGCCGTCCTTGAGCACCGCGACCCGGTCGCCCATGGTGAGCGCCTCGGTCTGGTCGTGGGTGACGTACACCGTGGTGATGCCCAGGCGGCGCTGCAGGCCGGCGATCTGGGTGCGGGTCGAGACGCGGAGCTTGGCGTCCAGGTTCGACAGCGGCTCGTCCATCAGGAAGACCTGCGGCTGGCGGACGATCGCACGGCCCATCGCGACGCGCTGGCGCTGACCGCCGGAGAGCGCCTTCGGCTTGCGGTCCAGCAGCGTGGTGAGGTCGAGGATCTTCGCGGCCTCCTCGACCTTGGTACGGATCTCCGCCTTGTTCACGCCGGCGATCTTGAGCGCGAAGCCCATGTTGTCGGCGACGGTCATGTGCGGGTAGAGCGCGTAGTTCTGGAACACCATGGCGATGTCCCGGTCCTTCGGCGGCAGGTGGGTGACGTCCCGGTCGCCGATCCGGATCGCACCGGCGTTGACGTCCTCCAGACCGGCCAGCATGCGCAGGCTGGTCGACTTGCCGCAGCCCGAGGGGCCGACGAGCACGAGGAACTCGCCGTCCGCGATCTCCAGGTCCAGTGCGTCCACCGAGGGCTTGTCCGCCCCGGGGTAGACGCGGGTCGCCTTGTCGTACGTGACAGAAGCCATGGTCGTTGCTCTCCTTCACCGGCAGGAACGTGCCGGACGATCCGAGTAAAGGGGGTGGGTTCGTGCTCCGCCGGCCCACCAGTGGTCTGAACCACTACACGAGCCGACTCCCGGCGACGCTACCTGCGCTTCCGCCGCTTGTCAGCCCCCACCCGACCCGATTTCGGCATCGGTTCCATCACGTCCACCCATCCCACCAACCCCTGGATATCCCCCCATCCCGTCCCCCGCGCCCGGTAGACTGCCCCCCGGTGCCGCCGTGATCCCTCGCGGACGGCCACCGTGCCTCCTTAGCTCAGCTGGCCAGAGCACCGCTCTTGTAAAGCGGGGGTCGTCGGTTCGAACCCGACAGGGGGCTCACAGCACGAAGGGCCAGTTCGCCGGGGTGATCCCGGTCGAGCTGGCCCTTCGCCGTTGCTGGGGTCCTACTCCGGCTGCGCCACGGGCGTGCCAGAAGCCGCCGGCGGGTCGTCCCTCCCGAGTGTCCGGAAGTTGCTCCGGCGCAGTCGACCGCTGTGGGGGCCGACGAACTCGCGTGGCTTACCCCGGAGGAGATCGTCCTACAGTGCGAGAAGGCCCCGCACGTCCGGACGCACGACAGGCGGATGCTCCTCGACATGCCGCGGGCGAGCTGAGTCAGCGGGCCTTCCTGCCGCGCTTGCCCATCTGGCTCCAGACGTGGCGGTGGCGGGCGATGGTGAAGATCCGATCCACCCGGTTCGGCGACAGCACGGCCGGCCGGGCGGGCAGGACGGAGGCAATCTGCTCGCCATCTACGACCGTCACCCCGGGGTCCGCGCCGAGCGTGATCTTCTGGGCGCCCACGATGGCGATGACGGGGTGCACGGGGACGTCGAAGCCGCACCACTCGGTCAGCAGCCTGGCGGTGCGGCTGGCTTCGAACTCGGAGTTCTCCAGGTACGGGAATCCGTTGCGATTGACCTTCACGACCTTGTCGCCGACCCACACGGTGGCGCCCTGGTGGTGCTTCGAGTTGACCGTGAAGACGCCTGGCGGGCCGATCACCACGTGGTCGATGTCGGAGCCGGAGGGCAGCGGCACCCCATGAAGGACCCTCCAGCCAGCAGCCTTCAGCGGTTCCAGACGGGCCCCCACGATCTGCTCGCCCTCCAGGCCGCGCAGCGTGCTCGAATCGCCGAGGCGTTGGCGGGATACCTTGGCCGCGAGGCGGACGAGTAGCCCGTACCTCTCCTCTCCCTCGCGCACCAGGCTCTCCAGCCCCGCACCGGGAAGGTTCCGCGAGAGGTCGTCCTCTTCCCGCATCGGAGGCAGGAACGGAACCTCGGCGCGAGGCGGCGGTACCTGAACTGAGACCTTCTTTGCCGGCGGGCGCTTCTCTTCACGGCGTCGGACGGTGCGCGACGGTACATGGCTGCCGAAGGATCGGCACCACTCCTCGACCTTGTCCAGCGCAGAAGCCTCGAAGTCAGGGCTGTCGATCGTGACGACACCGGTCTTGCAGTCCAGCCAGGCCACTGAATCGCCGCGGGCGCCAGCCTTGTTGACGTAGAGCCGTTCCTTGCCCGGAACCCGCCACAGCTTGACCACAAGCTCCGTCACGTCTCCCCCTCCCGCATGGCTTCCCCGGCCGAGAAGAGCATGCCCACGCACCGATCGGCGGGAACGCGAGGTCTCAGCCAGCTGGCCCAGCCCGTCCAGCAGCAGGGCGACGCAGGCGACGCGATGCAGGGGTCTCTACGGGTTCCAGAACGTGGGCGCCAGCGCCGCGCAGACCCAAGCGGGCGGGTATGTGGGATGGGGATTGGTAGCAGGGGAGTTGGGGTGATGGGGTGGGGCGGGAAGGTAACTGTTACAAGTTTCGCTACTGGTTCAAGGCTCGCTGCGCTCGCGGCGCTGGCCCGCCGCTCGCCTCCGCTCCTGTCTGCGCCCCGCGACGGCGGCGGCCGGCCGCGCCAAGGCGGACGGACGACGTAAGGACAAACCCGCCGGGGCCGTGGGCGGGCGCCGGCGCGATCTTTACCCACCTCCCTGGCCCGGGACCCGAGTCGAGCAAGAACGGGGGGCCACTCGGCCAAATTGCGGTCAGGCCCAAAGAGCCCTGACCGAGTCGCAGCAGCTTACGGCCCCCCGATCATGCTCGACCCCAGACCAGAAAGGACACCGGCCAAAGATCGCGCCAACGCCCGCGCGATCAAGTGCGGCACGATGAATTCAGGCCAACATTCGCGATTACGGATTGTTTATACGTCATGATGACGTAGCCATTTCGAAATGCTTCCTGACCAGCCACCCTGCGAGATGATCTAGTCGCTCGATGTGCGACTTTCTATAACAGGCGTGGTAGAGACGCTAACTGTCGACATGACGTGACGAGGGCCAGCGTCTGAGAGCATCCGAGAACCAGTGTCTAGCTGTGGGATGCCATACGCCCGGGCATGAGCCGCTGTTACCGTCAGCTACACCATTGGAGATGCCCGCCAGGGGCGCTGAGGCGGGAACCGAGTGCGCTACTGGCGGGCAGGACGTACCTCTTTGAGGAGGCACTGCAGTGAGTCTCGCTCCTACCCGGGCCCCTGTGTCAACCAGGGTCCCCCAGATCTGGCCAGTGGCTGTAGTGATCATTGTGATCGCGCTCCGTGCACCGGCCGAGATCCTGCCTGCCGCACTCTCGGCGGCAGCCGGCATCGTTGCTCTGCTGCTTGGTGACGGATGGCGCCCGGCGGCAGACCAGAACGCTGGTGTGCAGCAGTCCACTGCTATCGGTGAAGTGCCTCAGCACTAGCCAAGATGGTCAATGGCGGAAGGCGTCCCCGGACTGTGCATGTGGTCTTGGGCCGCGTGTGGGCCGTGCGAGGTCTGCCAGGGTCGACCAACGTTGACAACCGGTGACGGCAAACGGGCTGGTCATCGGGGTGGGCGAGTGCCCGTCCGCTGACCAGCCCGTTGGTTGATCAGAACTTGTTCATGAGAATCGGCGATGGGGCGACGGACCAGATCACCGGTTCTCGTGGTAATTGATCAAGGCGACCGCCGTAGCCGCTCGCTCCCGGGGCGTACCTGCGTCCACCTGAGCTTGGATCGCAGCGTCGCGCGCCTCATCAGCCTCCGCTTTGAGGAACAGCAGGAGATCATCCAGCGTACGGCCGGGGTTGGCAGCGACCCAGTCTTCCACCGTGTCGTGCCGGAAGACCTTGGCCATTGTGGTCAGGTGGGCCGTGTGTCTGTCGAAGGCGCTTGAGTGGGACATGAGCCGAGCCTGCCACGGCTCGATCGACGGTGAGGCTGCTTCGAGGCTGAGCGTGACCGATGGCCGTGCCACAGGCGTGCCAGATTGGGCGGTACGTGGCGGTCAGTCGCGGGCGCCGGCGGTGCGGTGGTCGGGGAAGAGGCAGGCCAGGCGCGGCACAGGTCAGGGCGGGTGGCGCACGCCAAGCCTTGTAAAGCGGGGGTCGTCGGTTCGAACCCGACAGGGGGCTCTGCGGCAGGTGGGAAGGGCCGGTCCGACGGGTGTCGGGCCGGCCCTTTTGTCGTGGGTGGGGTCAGTCCGGGGGGAGGGTGAGGGTGGCCAGCGCGCCGCCGTCGGGGTGGTTGGCGAAGGTCAGGGTGGCGCCGATGACGCGGGCGTGGCCGGTGGCGATGGTGAGGCCGAGGCCGTGGCCGCGGCCGCGTTCGGGGGCGTTGGTGCGGAAGCGTTGCGGGCCGTGGCGCAGGAGGTCCTCGGGGTAGCCGGGGCCGTGGTCGCGGACGGTGATCCGCAGGCCGTCGACGTTCAGGTGGACGGGCCCGGCGCCGTGGCGGTGGGCGTTGAGGATCAGGTTCCCGAGGATGCGGTCCAGTCGGCGCAGGTCGGTGCGGACCTGCCGGTCGGCGGTGATCTCGACGGCGACGTCCAGGCCGGTGAGGGAGACGGTGCGGCGCGCCGCGCGTTCCAGCGGGACGGCGGAGAGGTCGGGGGACTCGGCGTCCGCGTCCAGGCGGGAGACCTCCAGCAGGTCCTCGACCAGGCCGCGCAGCGCCTGGACCCGGTTCTGCACGAGCTGGGTGGGGCGCCCGGGCGGCAGCAGTTCGGCGGCGGTGACCAGTCCGGTGAGCGGGGTGCGCAGTTCGTGGGCGACGTCCGCGGTGAAGCGCTGCTCGTCCTCCAGCCGACGGTGCAGGGTGCGGGACATCAGGTCGACGGCGGCGGCGAGGTCGGCCACCTCGTCCTTGCCGTCGACGAGTTCGCCGATCCGGGTGTCCGTGCCGCCGGCGGCGATGCCCCGGGCGGCGGTGGCGGCGGTGCGCAGTCGGCGGCTGATCCGGTCGGCGACGAGTACGCCGGCCAGCACGGTGGTGAAGACCGCGGCGACGACGGTGAGCAGGATGATCCGGTCCAGGTCGGCGATGGCCTGCCGGTCCTGGGCGAAGTCGACCCGGACGGACAGCACCCCGTTCTGCACCGGGCCGGCCGCCCACATCGACTCGCCGGTGCCGTCGGTGGCGAGCAGCGAGCCGTGCCGGCCGCTGGCGGCGAGGGCGCGCAGCCGCTCGGGCAGGGCCGGGTCGTTCACGGCGCCGCCGCGGGCGGTCGGCTCGCTGTCGCGGACGTAGGCGTCCAGCGCGGAGTCGAGGGCGGTGAGTGCGGAGGTGCGGGCCTGGTCGACGTGCTGACTGATCATCGCCTGGTGGACCAGCAGGCCGACGGCCACCGCGACCAGGACGGCGATGGCGGCGACGGCGGTGGCGATCTGGCGGCGCAGGGTCATGCCGGGCGCCGCAGCTTGTAGCCGAAGCCGCGGACGGTCTCGATCCGGCCGGAGCCGATCTTGGCGCGCAGCCGCTGCACGTGGACGTCCACGACCCGGGTGTCGGCGCCCCACTCGTAGTCCCAGACGCGTTCGAGCAGGGTGGAGCGCTCCAGCACGATTCCGGGCGCGGCGGTGAACTCCAGCAGCAGCCGCAGTTCGGTGGGGGTGAGCGGGACGAGGCGGCCGTCCACCCGGACCTCCATGCTGTCGGTGTCCACCTGGAGGCCGTCGAATCTGCGGAGGGACGGGGAAGGGGCGGACTCCGGCGCCTGCGGCGGCTGCGGCGTCCCGGGGGTGTCCGAGGGCGCGACGGGGGCATCGGCGACGGGGGCGTCGGGCAGGGCGTCGGCCGGGGACTCGGCCGCCGGGACGACCCGGACGCGGCGCAGCACGGTACGGATCCGGGCGACCAGGACGGCGCTCTCGAAGGGCTTGACCACGTAGTCGTCGGCCCCGGCCTCCAGCCCGGAGACCACGTCCACCGGGTCGGTCCGGGCGGACATCATCAGGATCGGCAGCTGGCTCTCCTCCCGGATCCGGCGGCAGAGCCCGACCCCGTCGAGCAGCGGCAGCATGACGTCCAGCAGGAGCAGGTCGGGCCGGACGGCGTGGAAGGCCTCCAGCCCCTCCAGGCCGTCGGCGGCCGTGGTGACCGGGAAGCCGTAGCGCTCCAGGGCCATCCGGGTGGCCTCGCGGATCACCTCGTCGTCCTCGACCAGGAGGATGTGCGGAGGGGCGGGGGCGGTGGCGGCGGGGGTCATCGCTTCGTTTCCGGGATCACGGCGGGGGCGGAGGGCACGGACGGGACGGAGGGTGCGGAGGGCACCGCGGTCGGCCGGACGGTGCGCGGGGACGGGACGGCGGCCTCGGGGGCGGCCTGCTTCGGCACGAGCGAGCCGGGGCGCATCGGCGCCGGGCCGGCTTCGGGCGCGGCGGTGGCCGTGCGGCCGCTGTCCGGGCTGGTCGGCGGGAGCAGGCCGAGGCCCTCGTCCGTGCGTTCCTTCAGGACGAGCCTGGTCCCGTCCCACTCGTAGTGGCTGCGGGTCACGACGTAGGCGGCGGTCGGCTCGAACAGCCACAGCTCGGTGCCGATGGTCGTGGCGTTGAACGCCGGCTGGACCTGCACCTGGAGGACGGGCAGCAGGTGGTCCTCGACGAGGGTGTACACGTGCAGCACGACCTGCCCGGGGGTGGTGACGGCGGTGATGAGCTCGGGCTGCCCGTCCCCGGTGAGGTCGCGGAACTCGGGGGTGCGGATGTCGCAGCCGGTGCACGAGCCGAGCGCCAGCCGTTCTTCCTGGCCCAGCTTCGGGTCCTTGGCGAGGACGGTGCGGACGTCGACCGCGGTGATGTCGTGGCCGGGGACGGTCAGATCCGGTAAGGGCTGCGGGGCTTCCTGGGTGACGCCGGCCGCGGGCGTGGGTACCGGGGTGGCCGTGGGCAGCTGCGGCCAGAGCGGCTGGGACACCGCCGGCGGTGTGACGGTCCGGGCCGGGCCCTGGTCGCGCAGGTCGCCGGGGGTGGCCCGGCCGAAGGCCAGGGCGGCGAGGGCGAGGACGACGACCAGGCCGGCCAGGGTGGCCACTGGGACGGCGCCGGGTCGGCGGCGGGGTACTGGGGTTGCTGCCACGGTCGGTGTTCGTCCTCCTGCTCTGCGGCTTCGCTCCGGTCGTCGCTTCCGTTACCGTCCCGCGCTGGTAGGTCGCGCGGACGGCGGCGGGCGGTTCCGTCTCCCACCTCAGCACATGCCGCCGTCAGGCCAGGTCCGCCAGCACGATGATGTTGTCCGTCCAGTGGCCGTCCGAGCCGATCTGCCCGCCGCAGGTGATCAGCCGCAGCGCGGGCGCCGGCGTGTCGCCGTACACCTGCTCGGTGGGGAAGTGGTCCTTGGGGGCCTGGAGCAGCGTGCGGACCTTGAAGTCCACGGTGCCGCCGTCCGCGCGACGGATCCGGATCAGCTCGCCGGGCCGCAGCTTCGGCAACTGCTTGAAGACGGCCGGGCCGTGCACGGTGTCGAGGTGCCCGATGAGCACGGCGGGGCCGGTCTCGCCGGGGGTGGGGCCGTTGCGATACCAGCCGACTTCCTGGCCCCGGTCGGCCGGCGGCACCTCGACCGTGCCGTCCGCGTTCAGGCCGAGCTCGGCCACCGGCGCGTCGACCCCGACGGAGGGGACCAGCAGGCGGGTCGGCGGCGAGGGCGGGTACGGCTTCGGGGCGGTGGCCGCGGCGCCGGTCGTGGCCGGGGCAGCCGAGGTGGTCGCCGGGGCGTCGGTGCCGGTGACGGTGCCGTGCCCGGAGGTCTCGACCCGCACCACCGGGGTCTCCCGGCCGGACAGCGCGAGCGAGGTGCCGAGCACCAGGCAGAGCAGGCCCGCGGTGCCGAAGGCGGTGCGGCGCAGGGGGCCCGGGCCGGGGCGGGGGGCGCGTCGGCGTCCCCGCCGGTTGTCCCGGCGATTGTCCCGCTGGTGCTCCTTGGAGCGTCGGTGGCTGGCGGTCCCCGCCACCGGGGCGACCCCGGCGCCGCTTCCCCGACTGGCCGGGTACGGGGAAGCGGCGCCGGGGTGCCCGGCGGACTCGGGACCGGTGTCAGCCGCGCGCACCGGAGCGGCGGCGCAGGACGGCGAAGCCCAGGGCCGCGGCGCCGACGGCCGCGACGGCACCGCCACCGGCGAGCATCAGACCGGAACCGTCGGCGGCGGCGGATCCGTCACCGGCCTGCGCGGCGCCCTTGGGCACCTTGCGGACCTGCGGCTGGGCGCCACCGGGGGCGGCCGGGGCCGGGGTGGCGGTGCCCTTCGGCGCGGACACGGCCGGCGCGCCCTCGGCCCGGGTGGCCGAAGGTGCGGGCACGGCGGTCTTCGGCGCCGGGACGCCGTCCGTGCCGCCGCCCGGGGCGATGCTGGGGGCGGCGCTGGGGACGACGCTGGGGATGGCGCCGGGGGCGGTCGCGACCGGCGTCGGCACGCCGTCGGCCCAGGCCTGCCCGCCGGTGACGGTGGCGAGCAGCGCGGCGCCGGTCAGGGCGCAGGCGGCCAGGACGCGGCGGGCGGGGGAGTGGTGGGTACGGCTCCTGCTCATGCGGGGTGTCTCCATCGTCTGCATCGGTCGGTACGTGGTGGCCCGCCGGTCCGCGGTGCGGTCCGCGGGACTCGGCGTGCTGGTGTCGCGGGGACGTACGTCGTCGGCGCCGGACGCGTGCGTCCTCGTCGCGGACGCCTTCGGCCGCTTCGCCCGGTTCTGCGGGTTCGGCCGGTGGCGTCGGGGACGACGGTAGGAGGGCCGTGTCGCGGTCCTCGGCCGGTCGTGTCACGGCCGCCCATCGGCTGCGTAACGGCGTGACGTCGGTTGTGGCGTCCTTCGCCCTGAGGCCGCCGCCGTCCGGCCGGCGATGCTCCGCCGCCGGCGGGAGCTGCCTTCGAAGTCCCGCCGGTGCCAAGGGTGTTGGCGCCGCGTCCGCCGCTCGCACGTCGCGCCTGCCGCTGCGCCCGCCTCCCGCGACCGCTGCGCCCGCGACCGCTGCGCCCGCCGCCTGCGCCCGCCGCCCGCGCGCGGCGCCTGGGGTCTGGTGATGGGCGGGTACGGTGCCGGGCGGCCTGCTGATGCCCGGCCGGGCGCCCGCCCGGCCGCTCGCGGTGGCGTCCGTGGCGGCACCGGCGTGGGCCCTGCCCTCCGGAACGCTCGCGGCGGGGGCGGGGCTGCTCTGGGTGGCCGTCGGCGCGCCGGTGGCCGGGCTCGGCTCGGCGGTCTGCGGGACGCTCTACGACACCACCACGCAGAAGCGGGTGCCGGTGGAGCTGCTCGGCCGGACGACGGCCTTCGGCGTGCCGGGTTCCTTCGCCCTCGGCCCGCTCGGGCCGGCGGCGGCCGGTCCGCTGGCGGACCGGTTCGGCGCGGGCGCCGTGCTGCTGCTCGGGGTGGTCTGGCAACTGGCGGCCGGGGTCGTAGTGTTGACCGTGCCGACGGTACGGAACCGCCGCTGGGAGGAGGGCCCGGACAGCTGACCAACCCCTCGGACGGCTTCGGGGCGCACCCCCGGCCCACCGCGCACCGCGCCCGGCCGGCCCCGGAGCGCGAACGGCTGCCCCTCCCGCGCACGTGCGCCTCCGTGGCGGGCGGGGCGGCCGACCCGGACGTACGGTGGAGGTCGGGGGTGACGGAGGAGGTCGATCATGCCCGGTTCGCTCACCATCAGCCATCACGGGTCCGCGGTCACCCTGGACCACGTGGACGCGCAGCGGCTCGCCACCGTGCTGGCCGACCTGGCGTACCTGCTGGAGATCCCGGGGCCCGACCGGATCACCGACGAACAGCTCGCCGTGCTGTGCGAGGGGCGCACCCCGGACCGTGCCGAGCTGGTGCACTGGTGCGCGTCGAACGCCCGCGGCCTGAAGGGGCAGCTCTGACGGAAGGGGCAGGTTCGACCGGAGCCGCTTCGGCCGCCGACCGCCCGCCGTACGATGGCGCGCGGGGCGGGGACGCCCTCCGGGTGCCGGGGTGGCCGGCGGCCGGTCCGGCGGAGGGTGGGGGCCCGAGCGTGCCGCAGTCCTTGTCGATGTCCTGGCTCACCGTGCCCACCCCGCTGCCCAGCGGGCCGATGCGCATCGCGGTGACCCCGCTCGGCGTGGTGTCGGCCGGATACGGCGGGCCGAGCGGGGGTGAAGTGCCGCCCTGCACCGACGAGTCGAAGATCGCGGCCGTCACCGGGCGGATCGGCGCCTACCTGGCGGGCCGCACCCGCGAGCTGGGCCTGCCGATCGACTGGAGCCTCAGCTCGGGCCCGCACCGCGCGGTGCTGCAGACGCTCTGGCGCGAGGTGCCGTACGGCCGGACCATCACCTACGGCGAACTGGCGGCCCGCAGTGGCGTGTTCGAGGACGTCACGGAGCCCGGACTGGCCGCCCGCACGGTCGGGCAGATGATGGCCGCCAACCCGGTCCCGCTGCTGGTGCCCTGCCACCGGGTGGTGGCGGCGGACGGGATCGGCGGCTTCGGCGGCGGCCGGGTCGGGATCGAGGTGAAGCGCTGGCTGCTCACCCTGGAGGGGGTGCTGGAGCCGACCCTCGACTGGGACGGCCCGCTGTAGGGACAGTCCGCAGCAGGTCCGGCCCGCTGTAGGGACGGCCCGCAGTAGGTCCGGCCCGCTGTAGGGACGGCCCGCAGTAGGTCCGGCCCGCTGTAGGGACGGCCCGCAGTAGGTCCGGCGCGCGGCTGCTCGCGGATCGGGTCGACGCGCGGATCGCGTCAACCCGTGCATCGTGTCAAGGGGTGGTGTCGGCGGGGGTGCGGATGCGCGAGGATGGGGCCTGACACGCCGATATGTTCGAATAAACAGTCGAACAATATCGATCGGGTGATCTATTCGTACTATTTGTTCGGCCATTCCGAACCACTCGAACGAGTGATTGCGGGCTGCCCTCGAATGGGCCCACCATGAAGCTGCAACACGCATGTGCAAGGCGACACTTCATCGGGTATGCGAAGGGCTCCCCTCATGTCGACCGAAACCAATGCCGGTATTCCAGCGCCCGCGCCAGGTGCGCAGTCGGAGATCCGGCAGCAGCAGAGTCTGAGCACGGCGGGCGCGCGGAACCTCGCGACGACCACAAAGTCCGCGCCGCAGATGCAGGGCATCAGCCCGCGCTGGCTGCTCAGGAAGCTGCCCTGGGTGCAGGTGTCCGGCGGCACCTACCGCGTGAACCGCCGCCTGCGCTACTCGGTCGGTCGCGGTCGGGTGAGCTTCGTCAAGACCGGTGCCGAGGTGCGGGTCGTCCCGCCCACGCTGGTCGAGGTGCCGGCGCTGCGCGGCTTCCAGGACGAGGCCGTGCTGGAGGAGTTGGCCGCGCGCTTCGTGCAGCGGGACTTCAACGCGGGCGACGTCCTGGTCCGGGCCGGGGCGCCGATCGCCGAGGTGTTCCTGATCGCGCACGGCAAGCTCGACCGGCTGGGCACCGGCAAGTACGGCGAGGAGACGGTGGTCGGCACCCTCGCCGACGGCGACCACCTCGGCGACGAGGCGGTCCGGCAGGACGGCGGCGACTGGCCGTACACCGTCCGCGCCGCGACCTCCGGCACCGTGCTGACGCTGTCCTGGCCCGCCTTCCAGGAGCTGCACGACCGCTCCGAGGCGCTCCAGCTGCAGATCATCGAGTACCTGAACGGCTTCCAGCAGGCGCAGAACAAGCACGGCGAGGCCGCGATCGACCTCTCCTCCGGCCACCAGGGCGAGTACGAGCTGCCCGGCGCCTTCGTGGACTACGAGCTGAAGCCGCGCGAGTACGAGCTGAGCGTCGCGCAGACCATCCTCAAGGTGCACACCCGGGTCGCCGACCTCTACAACCAGCCGATGAACCAGACCGAGCACCAGCTCCGGCTGACCATCGAGGCCCTGCGCGAGCGCCAGGAGCACGAGCTCGTCAACAACCCCGAGTTCGGCCTGCTCAGCAACGCCGCGTACGACCAGCGGTTCCAGACCCACTCCGGCCCGCCCACCCCGGACGACATGGACGAGCTGCTCAGCCGCCGCCGCGGCACCAGGATGTTCCTGGCCCACCCCAAGGCGATCGCCGCCTTCGGCCGGCAGCTCAACAAGCGCGGCCTCTACCCCGGGACGGTCGAGGTCGAGGGTCGGCAGATCATGTCCTGGCGCGGGGTCCCGGTCTTCCCGTGCAACAAGATCCCGATCGTCGGGGGCGCCAGCTCGATCATCGCGATGCGGATCGGCGAGGACAACCAGGGCGTCATTGGCCTGCACCAGACCGGAATTCCGGACGAATACCAGCCGAGCCTTTCGGTGCGGTTCATGGGAATCGACGACAAGGCCATCATTTCCTACCTGGTGAGCGCCTACTACTCCGCCGCGATCCTGGTGCCGGACGCGGTCGGCGTCCTGGAGAACGTGGACATCGCGCAGTACTGACGGCTCGCGGGGCCGGCCGCAGGGCCGCGCCGTCCGTCGGGGCCACCCATCGGTCCCGGCCGGACGGTGCGCGCCCGGGTGCGCACCGGCGCGTACCGGCCAGGCCCGCCCCCGCCCGAGGGCGGCCATGGGCGGTGCGTGACCGCGCCCGGCACCGCAGCGCAACCCCGGCCCGCCGTCGGCGGGCCGTCCCACGACAGGCGCCCGACAGGGGGAAACACCCATGACGAGTCCCATGCTGGAGCGGGACCACAAAGAGGGGCACGAGGCGGCGGACATCCTCGCCCGGACCCGCGCCCTGGTCGACCCGGTCCTGCGGGCCGCCGTCGACTCGCTGCCCGGCACCATGCGCAAGGTGGCCGGCTACCACTTCGGTTGGTGGGAGGCGGACGGCACCCCCGCCGAGGCTTCCGCCGGCAAGGCGATCCGGCCGGCCATGGTCCTCGCCGCCACCCAGGCCCTGGGCGGCAAGCCCAACGAGGCCGTCGCCGCGGCCGCCGCGGTGGAGCTGGTGCACAACTTCACCCTGCTCCACGACGACGTCATCGACCGCGACGACACCCGGCGCCACCGGCCCACCGCCTGGCGGGTGTTCGGCACCACCGAGGCCATCCTGGCCGGGGACGCCATGCACTCCCTCGCGCTGCGCCTGCTCGCCGAGGACGGCCACCCGGCCGCCCACGGCTCGATCCGCCGGCTCGCGGACTGCGTGGTCGAGCTCTGCGAGGGCCAGCAGATCGACTGCGCCTTCGAGCGGCGCAACGACGTCTCGCTGCCCGAGTGCCTGGCGATGGCCGAGGCCAAGACCGGCGCGCTGCTCGGCGCGGCCTGCGCGATGGGCGCCCTGTACGGCGGCGCCTCCGAGGAGGCGGCCCAGGCGCTGGACGGCTTCGGCCGGGAGATCGGCCTGGCCTTCCAGCTGATCGACGACCTGATCGGCATCTGGGGGGATCCCGCGGTCACCGGCAAGCCGGTCGGCGCGGACCTGGTTGCCCGGAAGAAGTCGCTGCCGGTGGTCGCGGCGCTGGGTTCCGGCACCGCCGAGGGCAAGCGGCTGGCCGAGCTGTACGTGATCGAACGCCCTCTGGACGCCGATGAGTTGGCGCAGTGCGCGGCGGCGGTCGAGGCGGCCGGCGGGCGCGGCTGGGCGCAGGGCGAGTCCTGTGAGCGGATGGCCGCGGCGATGGCGCAGCTGGCCGCCGCGGTGCCGGAGCCGGCCGCGGCGGACGAGCTGCTGGCGCTCGCCGAACTGGTCACCCGCCGCACGCACTGAGCGGGCGTCCGCCACCAACGCTGCTCGGAAGCATCATCGGGAGTGGGAAGTCGGTTGGGCCGACCTCCCACTCCTGCCGCGTCCCGGCGCGTCTGCGCTCCCGAGGCGGTCCGCCGTCAGCCGAAGGCCGCCAACAGTCGCTGCTCCTTGGCGGGTTCGATGCCCTGCCGCACCGCCGCCCCCGGCCGCCCCTTGCGCCCCTCGGCGTCGGTGTCCCCGGCCGGCCCGCGCGCCCGCAGCCACTCCCAGGTGTCCCGCGCCGTCTCGGCGAACGGCCGGCAGCGCAGCCCGGCCGCCTCCGCCCGGCTCGTGTCGGCCAGCCAGGCGCCCGCCAGGTCGGGCAGATCCGGTGCCCACAGGGGGAGTTCGGTCCACGCGCCGACCTGGTCCGGCCCCTCGGCGAGCAGCGGCCCGTCCGGTACCCAGACCAGCTCGGTGTCCGCGGTGCCCGCCAGCTCCCGGCAGGTCTCCAGCCACTCGCCGAAGCGGAGCCGGCCGGGCGGCGCCGTGGTGACGAACCGCCCCGCCGTACCGGCCGTCAGCAGGTCCAGCCCGAAGGCGGCGAAGTCCCGGACGTCGATCACCTGCATGGTCCGCCGCGGATCCCCCGGCGCGAGCACCCGCCCGCCGCGGGCCATCCGTTCCAGCCACCAGGGCAGCCGGCCTCCGAACTCGTACGGACCGACGAGCAGTCCGCTGTTCAGCACCAGCGCGCGCTCGGTGTCGAACCCGGCCAGCACGGCGCGCTCGCAGCCGGCCTTCAGGGCGGTGCCGGGCGGTTGGCCGGGCGGGGTGTCGGCGGGGCAGGGGTGCGGCGCGGAGTCCTCGTCGACCACCTGGGCGGGCCAGTCGGCGAAGGCGTGCACGGAGGAGACGAAGGTGTAGTGGCCCGCCCGCTCGCGCAGCAGCCGGGCGCTGAGCGCGGCCTGGGCGGGCTGTTGGGCGGAGGTGTCGACGACGGCGTCCCAGCTGCGGCCGTCGACCAGCCGGGCGAGGTCCCCGGCACTGTCGCGGTCGCCCCGGACGGCCTCGACTCCGGGCAGGTCGGCGGCGCTGCGGCCGCGGTTGAAGGTGGTGACCCGGTGGCCCCGGGCGAGGGCCTCGGCAGCGTAGGCCCGTCCGAGGAAGGACGAGCCCCCAAGCAGGAGGATCTTCATGTCGACGACCCTGCCTCGTACGCCCGGCCCGTACGCCCGGATTAGCGGTCGGCAGATATCGGGTCCGCGGCACCGAACGGCGTCCGGTCCGACGTGCCGCGCCTCCGGGGCCGCCTTAGCATCCGATCTGTACGGCTTGTGCCGGTTGTGCGCCCATGCCGCCTGTGCCGCCCGTGCCGCGGTCGGCGACCGCACCCCGGCCCGGTGCCCGCCCCGGACGAAGGACCCGTGATGAACCAGCCCGAGCTGGAGGCCCTGGCCGCAGACGCGTACGTCTACGGCTACCCGCTGGTCGCCGGCCTCACCATGGTCGAGCGCTTCGCCCGGGGTGGCCTGGGCACCCTGCCGGCGGCGCCGTTCAACCACATCAGCCACGCCACCCGGCTGGCCGGTCCGGCCGACCGCTTCGTCTCGGTCAACAACGACACGATCTACTCGATCGCCCAGCTCGACCTCTCCGAAGGCCCCCAGGTGCTGCGCGTCCCGGACACCGAGGGCGCCTACTACGTGCTGCAGATCATCGACGCCTGGACGGACAACGTCGCCTACCTCGGCCGCCGGGCCACCGGCACCGGCGCGCAGACCTGGCTGATCGTCCCGCCCGACTGGCACGGCACCCCGCCGGACCCGAGCCGGGTGATCGAGCTGCCGACCACCGTCGGCACCCTCGTCGGCCGCTTCGCCTGCGCCGGCCCGGACGACCTGCCCCGGGTCCGGGCCCTCCAGGCCGCCCTGGAACTGGAGCCGCTGGAACCCGGCGGCCTGGCCGCCGGACTGCCCGAGCCGGACGAGGCGGTCCCCGAGCGGCTGGCCTTCTTCGAACGGCTGCGGGTCTGGATGCAGGCCTTCCCACCCGCCACCGCCGACATCGAATACCAGCGCCGCTTCGCCCCGCTCGGCCTGCTGGACGACGGCGCCTCGCCGTACCAGGCCGCCGCCCCCGAGTGGACGCTGGCACTGGCCAAGGGCCTGGCCGCCGGCCGCGAACGGGTCGAGGACGCCAGCCGCCCGCCCGAGGACCACCCGCCCGGCGAGTGGCGCAGCGCGCTCCACCTCTTCGACTACAACACCGACCACCTGGGCCCCGGCACTCTGGACGACCCCGAGTGGCGCATCCCCGACCGCCGTGCCGCCTACCTCAGCCGGGCCGCCGCCGCCCGGGCCGGCCTCTGGGGCAACCACGCGTACGAGGCCTCGTACGCGATGACCTACGACGACTCCGACGGCCGGCCCCTCACCGGCCTCCACAGCTACACCCTGCACTTCGACCAGCCGCCCCCGACCGGGGCGTTCTGGTCCGTCACGATGTACTCCGTCCCGGACTACCACCTGGTCGAGAACCCGATCGACCGCTACTCGATCGGCGACCGCACCCCCGGCCTGGTCCACGGCGAGGACGGTTCCCTCACCCTGACCCTCCAACACGACCAGCCCGAGGACCCGACCGCCGCCGCCAACTGGCTCCCCACCCCACCCGCCGAGTTCCGCCCCATCCTCCGCATCTACCAGCCCGAGCCCCCGGTCCTGGACGGCACCTACCAGATCCCCCCGATCCACCGCGTCTGACGCCCGGTCCCTCGCGTGAGAAGTCGGCCTGGTCGACTTCTCGCGCGCCCCGGCCAGGGAGTCGGCGGCCGGTCGACGAACTCGCGCGGTGGCCGGCTCTGTTGCGTACGTGAGGAGTCGGCCTGGTCGACTTCTCGGGCGTCCTTGGTCCGGGGCTTTGGGGGAGTTCGGCCGGGTCGACGTCTCGCGCAGTCACCCCGGCGACAGCTCGGCCTAGTTCGGGGCCGACGGGGAGGCGGTTGCGGTGGCCGTCGGATGGGGTGAGGCGTCCGAGGCGGGTGGTGTCGTGGGGGTCTGTGCGGGGGTGGGCGATGCCGTCGCGGAGGTGGTGGCGGTGGCGGAACCGGTGGGCGCCGGTGTGGAGGACGGCGAGGGATCGGCCGGGGCGGAGGTGGCGCCGCCGCGGTTGTGCGGCCCGCCCTCCAGGGTGACCACGGCCTGCGAGGGCGGCAGCGCGATCCGGGCGGTCCAGTGGGTGGCCGGCGCCTGGTCCTCGTCCACGGTGACGATCACGGTGATCCGCTGGCCGGGCGCCAGGGTGCCGGAGTCGCGGCTGAGCCGGAGCCAGCCGGCGTCCGTCACCGCGTGCCAACGGATCTCCGTGGTGCCGGAGTTGGTGAGGGTGAGGACAGTCCGGCTGCCGTACTCGCCGGCCTCGACGGTGAGCAGCCCGGCGGGGGCCGGTCCGCCGGTGTCCGTCGTGGAGGCCCGGTCGACCGAGGGGACCGGTGCGGCGGCCAGGGTCGGGCTGCCGAGCGGGGCCGCGCCGTGGGCCGGGACCGGGATCACCGCGCCCTGGAAGCTGAGTCGCTGAAATCCGGGAAGCAACGTTTCTGCACCGCCCGTGCCGGCACCGCCCGCGCCGACACCGCCCGAGACCAGCCCGCCCCCGGTCCCCGCCAGCTCCGTCCCGGGCATGCCGGACGCACCCAACCCCGCCGGGCCGTCCACCGCGGGCTGCGGCCGCCGGCCGCCCGCCCGGCCGGACTCGTCCACCCGCACCGCCGACACCGAGACTCCCGACCCCGACCCGCCACCGCCCCGGTGCCCGGCCCAGAGCGCGATCACCGGCGCCGCCAGTACGGCCGCGAGCACCCCGGTGGTCACCACCCGCCGCCGCACCGCCAGTCCGCGCCCCGCGTCCGGCGCCCGGTGCCGGGGGAAGCCGCCCTGGTCGAACCGCGGACCCGGCTCCGCCGCCCGGCCGACCACCTCCCGAAGCGCCGCCTCCGGGCCCGCCACCGCGGGCGCCCGCAGCAGCGCCAGCCCCGCCAGCCCCGCCGAACCGACCGCACGCACCGAACCAGCCGCACCTGCCGAGCCCTCCGCCGCCCGGCTCGCCGCCACCCGCTCCGCCGTCCCCCGGCAGGTCGGGCAGTCCACCACGTGCTGCACCAGTTCCCGCCGCAGCGCGGGGCCGAGCACCCAGTCCCGCCAGGACTCCGCTCCGGCCCCGCCGAGCCGGTCCAGCTCCGGGCAGCTGCCCACGCCGAGCACCAGCAGCGCCGCCCTGGTCCTGGCCACCTCGGCCTCGGCCCCGGCGAGCAGCGCGCGGGTCCGTTCGAACGGCAGGCCCAGCACCGCCGCCACCTCCAGCGGGGTCAGCCGGTGTCGGACGGACAGCTCCAGCGCCTCGCGCTGCTCGGGGTCGGTGCCGGCGGCCTCGGGCCAGGCGAGTGAGGCCAGCTCGCGCCGCCGCCGGGCCGCCTCGGCCTCACCCGCCCCGGCCCGGCCCCCCTCGGCCCCGGACACCAGCCCGGTGCCCACACCGGGCCCTCCGCTCGCCCCGCCCGCCAGCCTGCGCAGGCAGCAGTACCGGGCCAGCGAGAACAGCCAGGCGCGCAGCAGCCCGGGCTCGGCCAGCCGGGCGCCGTGCAGCCGCGCCAGCTCGCGGACCTCGCCCAGGGCGTCGGCGGCCGCGTCGTGCTCGCAGAGCACCGAGAGGCAGTAGGTGAACAGGCCGTCCACCTGCCGGTCGTACGCTGCGAGCGCGGATGCGGCCCGCGCCGCCCCGGCCTGCCCAACAGTTCTCGTCGTCACCCGTCCGACCGTAGAGAACGCCGCCGGCTGACCCCGACCATTCGAGGCGTATGTACTTCTTTCGGGTAACAACATCGCCCATCTGTGTGGATGCCACGGTCGGACACACGGCCGCACGCGCGGTCGGACGCACGTTCCCCGCACCGCGAGCCCGCCGACAGCCCGCCGAACGGGCGGGCCGACGGCCCCGCCGCCGTCCGCCCGGGCACTGTCGGACCCAGGCGCTACGGTGGGCCGCATGCCTCCGCGTTCCAAGACCACCGCCAAGCCCCGCCCGGCGTACCGCTGCACCGAGTGCGGCAACCAGCTGCCCAAGTGGGTCGGCCGCTGCCCGGAGTGCAACGCCTGGGGCACGGTCGAGGAGTACGGCGCGGTGCCGATCCGCACCACGGCCGCCGGCCCGGTCAGCGCGCCCGCCCGCCCGATCGCGCAGGTGGACGGCCAGGTCGCGACGGCCCGCTCGACGGGCGTGCCGGAGCTGGACCGGGTGCTCGGCGGCGGCCTGGTGCCCGGCGCGGTGGTGCTGCTGGCCGGTGAGCCCGGCGTCGGCAAGTCCACCCTGCTGCTGGACGTCGCCGCCAAGGCGGCCACCGCGCAGCACCGCACGCTCTACGTCACCGGCGAGGAGTCGGCCGGCCAGGTCCGGCTGCGCGCGGACCGGATCAACGCCCTCTCCGAGCACCTCTACCTCGCCGCCGAGCAGGATCTCGGCGCGGTGCTCGGGCACATCGAGGCGGTCAACCCCGGCCTGCTGATCCTGGACTCGGTGCAGACCATCGCCTCCGCCGAGCTGGACGGCGCCCCCGGCGGCCCGGCCCAGGTCCGCGAGGTGGCGGGCGCGCTGATCCGGGCGTCCAAGGAGCGCGGCATGGCCACCCTGCTGGTCGGCCACGTCACCAAGGACGGCCAGATCGCCGGCCCGCGTCTGCTGGAGCACCTGGTGGACGTGGTGCTGAGCTTCGAGGGGGACCGGCACGCCCGGCTGCGTCTCATCCGCGGGGTCAAGAACCGTTACGGCGCCACCGACGAGGTGGGCTGCTTCGAGCTGCACGACGAGGGCATCGTCGGCCTGGCCGACCCGTCCGGCCTCTTCCTGACCAGGCGTGACAAGCCCGTCCCTGGCACCTGCCTCACCGTCACCCTGGAGGGCAAGCGCCCGCTGGTGGCCGAGGTGCAGGCGCTGATGGTGGATTCGCAGATCCCCTCCCCGCGCCGCACCACCTCGGGCCTGGAGTCCCCCCGGATCGCGATGATCCTGGCCGTGGTCGAGCGGCACGGCGGGGTGAAGCTCGGCAAGCAGGACATCTACACCGCGACGGTCGGCGGGGTGAAGCTGACGGAGCCCTCCGCCGACCTCGCGGTGGCGCTCGCGGTGGCCAGTTCCTCCACCGACACCCCGCTGCCCAGCAACCTGGTGGCGATCGGCGAGGTCGGCCTGGCGGGCGAGGTGCGGCGGGTGACGGGGGTGCAGCGGCGGCTCGCCGAGGCGCACCGGCTGGGCTTCACCCACGCGCTGGTCCCGCCGGACCCGGGCAAGGTCCCGCCGGGCATGAAGGTGGTCGAGGTGGCCGACATCGGCGAGGCGCTGCGGGCCATCCCGGGCCGCCGCCGCTCCGCCGCCAAGCCGCGCACCGAACAGCGCGGTGAGGCACCGTCGGCGCCGCCGGCCCCGCGCTCCGCCCGGGGCGCGGAGCGTCCCGCGGCGTACCCCGAGGAACTGATGGACGGCTGGGAGCCGCTCGACTCCGACGAACTGCGCTGACCCAAGCCCTGCCGAGGCCACACACAGTTAGACTTTCCCCAGTCTCATTGGCCAGAAGGCAGTACCGAGCGGTACTGAGCGACAGAGCAACAGACCGCGGACCGGCGCACGGCGTGAGGCGCGCGGCACGGGTCGACCGGAGGAGTCACGTGGCAGCCAGCGACCGGGGGGCGGACAAGGCCTCCCGCGAGGAGGCCCTGCTGCGGGCCTCCCTCACCGCCATCGCGCCCGGTACCGCGCTTCGGGACGGCCTGGAGCGGGTCCTGCGGGCCAACACCGGCGGTCTGATCGTGCTGGGCTTCGACAAGACCGTCGAGTCCCTGTGCACCGGCGGCTTCGTCCTGGACGTCGAGTTCAGCGCCACCCGGCTGCGTGAGCTGTGCAAGCTCGACGGCGCGGTGGTGCTCGACAAGGACATCACCAAGATCGTCCGGGCCGGCGTGCACCTGATGCCGGACTCGACCATCCCCACCGACGAGACCGGCACCCGCCACCGCACCGCCGAGCGGGTCAACCGGCAGACCGGCTACCCGGTGGTCGCGGTCTCGCACTCGATGCGGCTGATCGCGATGTACGTCAACGGCACCCGCCGGGTGCTGGAGGACTCCACCACCGTCCTGTCCCGCGCCAACCAGGCGCTGGCCACCCTGGAGCGCTACAAGCTCCGCCTGGACGAGGTGGCCGGCACGCTCTCCGCCCTGGAGATCGAGGACCTGGTGACGGTCCGCGACGTCACCGCCGTGGCCCAGCGCCTGGAGATGGTCCGGCTGATCGCCACCGAGATCGCCGGCTACGTGCTGGAGCTCGGCATCGACGGCCGGCTGCTCTCGCTCCAGCTGGACGAGCTGATCGCGGGCGTGGAGCCGGAGCGCGAGCTGGTCGCCCGGGACTACTTCCCGGAGCGGGCCGCCAAGAAGGGCCGGACGGTCACCGAGGTGCTGGCCGACCTGGAGGCGCTCACCCACGCCGAGCTGCTGGACCTCCAGACCGTCGCCAAGGCGCTCGGCTACTCGGGCTCGCCGGAGTCGCTGGACGCCGCGGTCTCGCCGCGCGGCTACCGCCTGCTGGCGAAGATCCCGCGTCTGCCCAACACGGTCATAGAGCGCCTGGTCGAACACTTCGGCGGCCTCCAGAAGCTGCTCGCCGCGAGCATCGACGACCTGCAGACCGTCGAGGGCGTCGGCGAGACCCGCGCCCGTTCGGTCCGTGAGGGCCTGTCCCGCCTTGCCGAATCGTCCATCCTGGAACGCTACGTCTGACCGCACGCGCGGCCGTACGGACGCCGGACGAACACGGCGACGGCCCCCCGGGGAGCACCTCCCCGGGGGGCCGTCGCACATCCGCACCCCACCTCGCCGGCAACCCCGGGGCACGACGGAGCACGACGGGCACGACGGGCACGACGGAGCCCCCGTCCGCGCGGCGGACGGGGGCTCCGAGGGGAGTTGACCGGTGCTCAGCCGTCCAGGCGGATCGAGGCCCGGGCCGAGACCTTGTCCCCGGCGACCCCGGTGAGCTCCGCGAGCACCACGTAGGTGCCGCTCGGCGGCGGCGTCTGGTCGGCGGTCGCGCACTGCGGCTTGCTGCGGCTGCGGTCCCAGGTGACGGTCTCGGTCTGGCTGCCGTTCGCGCCGAGCTGCACCCAGATGTTGCCCTTGTCGGCCGGGCAGTCGCCGGAGGACCAGACCCGGTCGTTGCTGCTGCCGCTCACCGTGATCACGGAGGCGGTGCGGCCGAGGTCAACCCGGCAGTTGCTGCCGGAGGAGTTCTTGACCGTCAGGGCCAGCCGCGGCTTGTCCTTCGGCTGGTACGAGTTCTGGGTGCCCGCCAGCTCCAGCGCCACCTGGGAGGAGGCGCAGACCGGCAGCGCCATGATCTCGGGGGTGTTGACCGCCGGAGCGGCCCCGCCCGTACCGCCGGCGCCGCCACCGGTGCCGCCGCCCGTGGCCGGCGCCGCGCCGCCGGGGGCCGGGTTGGCCGCGCCGGCGCCGGTGCCACCGCTGAGGTTGACCTCGGTTCCGCCACCGCCCGCCACCGGCCCGCCCCCGTTGCCGCCGCCCGGGCGCGCCGCGGGGCCGCTCGGGGAGACGCCGGGCGTGATGGCCTGGGCCGGTGTCTGGTTCTGGGACTCGGACGGAACGGCCTGTGCGGCCTTGCCCTGTGAGCCGCCGTCACCCCCTCCGCCCTGATCGATCATCAGCCATGCGATCAGCGCGGCGACCGCCGCGACGGCGACGAGCACGACGACGCGCCGACGCCAGTAGATCGAGGCCGGCAGTGGTCCGACTGGTTGACGCAGAGAAGGCACGATCAAACTCTACGAGACTGTGTGTGGCGATTGACTCACCAACACCGCACAGTCGCCCCTTCCTTCACATGATCCGCCATTTGATCCGTTCGAGCGAGCCCCGACCGGACGATTTCAGCCGGGTCCCGGGGGTGATCCGGACCACTCCGGTCCACTTCGGCCCGGTCGGCGGGCGTGGGAGGATCGAAGGGCCATGACTGCCATCACCGCCCCTGCCGCCGCCGGCGCCGTCCGGCCGCCGATGCCCCTGCCGCTGTTCCACTCGACCGTCCTGGACTGGTACGAGGCGAGCAAGCGGGACCTGCCCTGGCGCGCCCCCGACGCGACGCCCTGGGCGGTCATGGTGAGCGAGTTCATGCTCCAGCAGACCCCGGTCAAGCGCGTGCTGCCCGCCTGGGAGGCGTGGCTCACCCGCTGGCCGACCCCGGCCGACCTCGCCGCCGAGGCGCCCGGCGAGGCCGTCCGGATGTGGGGCCGACTGGGCTACCCGCGCCGGGCGCTGCGCTTGCACGCGGCCGCGGTGGCGATCACCGAGGAGCACGGCGGCGAGGTCCCGGACGACCACGACACCCTGCTCTCGCTGCCCGGGGTGGGGGAGTACACCGCCGCAGCCGTCGCCTCCTTCGCCTTCCGCCAGCGGCACGTGGTGCTGGACACCAACGTCCGCCGGGTGTTCGCCCGCGCGGTGACCGGCGTCGAGTACCCGGCCCAGGCCACCACCGCCGCCGAGCGCCGCACCGCCACCGCGCTGCTGCCGGACGACGCCGAGACGGCCGCCACCTGGGCGGTCGGCGTGATGGAGCTGGGCGCGCTGGTCTGCACCGCGCGCGGCCCGGAGTGCGGGGACTGCCCGCTGTTCACCACCTGCGCCTGGCAGCGGGCCGGCCGCCCGCCGTACGAGGGCCCGGCCCGGCGTGGCCAGTCCTACGAGGGCACGGACCGCCAGGTGCGCGGCAAGCTGCTCGCGGTGCTGCGCGAGGCGCACGGGACGGTGCCGCAGGCCCGGCTGGACGCGGTCTGGCCGGACGCCGTGCAGCGGGCCCGGGCACTGGACGGCCTGGTGGCGGACGGCCTGGTCGAGCCGGTCGAGCAGGGCGTCTACCGGCTGCCCCAGTAGCGGGCACCTCCCGCGCCGAACCCACCCGGCCCCCGCCCGGCCCTGCGGCCCCCGCGGCCCCCACGGCCCCCGCGAAGCCGCCCGTCCCCGGAACGACGGCGCCCACGGAACCACAGTGCCCACGGAACCACAGCGCCCGCGGAACGACGGCGCCCCCGGGAGGACGAACCTCCCGGGGGCGCCGTACGGGGTGGAGCCGTCAGACGGCCGCCGCCTCCAGCGAGGCCTCGGCCTGCTTCTCGTCCTTGCCGGTCCCGCGCAGCGGCACCTCACGCAGGAACACCGCCGCGGCGATCGCGATCACGGCCACGCCGGCGCCCCAGAGGAAGACGGTGTGCATGCCGTTGGACACCGCGTGGTGGTAGGCGTCCTGAACGGCCTCGGGCAGCTTGCGCAGGTCGTCCATGCTCATCTGGCTCGGGTCCTGCGCGCCGCCACCGGCGACGGCCTGCTCGCCGAGCCGCTCCTTCATGGTGTCGGTCACCCGGTTGTTGAACAGCGCGCCGAACAGCGCGACACCGAAGGAACCGCCGATGGTGCGGAACAGGGTGGCGGTGGAGCTGGCCACGCCCATGTCCTTGAGCTCGACGCTGTTCTGCGCGACGAGCATGGTGATCTGCATCAGGAAGCCCATGCCGGCGCCCAGCACGACCATCCAGCAGGCCGAGGTGAACCTGCTGGTCTCGGTGCCCATGGTGGAGAGCAGGATCAGGCCGCCGGTCATCACGAGGGTGCCGATGATCGGGAAGATCCGGTACTTGCCGGTCTTGGTGACGGCCTGGCCGACCACCAGCGAGATGATCAGCATGCCGAACATCATCGGCATCAGCAGCAGCCCGGAGTTGGTGGCCGAGGCGCCCTGGACCGTCTGCTGGTAGAGCGGCAGGAAGACGGTCGAACCGAACATCACGAAGCCGACGATGAAGCCGATGATCGAGACCAGGGTGAAGTTCAGGTTCCGGAACAGGCCCAGCGGCAGCATCGGCTCCTGGGCCCGCCGCTCCACGTAGCAGAAGCCGATCAGCGAGGCGGCGGCGAGCGCGGCCAGGCCGAGGATCTCCTTGGAGCCCCAGGCGTACTGCTGGCCGCCCCAGGTGGTGATCAGCACCAGCGAGGTGATGCCGGTGGTGAGCAGGATCGCGCCCAGGTAGTCGATCTTGGCGTTGCTGCGGACCTTCGGCAGCTTCAGGGTGACGACGACCACGGCCAGCGCGATCACGCCGAGCGGCAGGTTGATGTAGAAGGTCCAGTGCCAGCTCAGGTGGTCGGTGATGAAGCCGCCGGCCAGCGGGCCGCCGATGGTGGCGAGGGCCATCACCGCGGCGAACATGCCCTGGTACTTGCCGCGGTCACGCGGCGGGACGAGCGCGCCCATGATCGACATGACGCCGACCATCAGACCGCCGGCACCCAGGCCCTGCACGGCGCGGAAGCCGATCAGCTCGTTCATGGTCTGCGACAGACCGGACAGTGCCGAGCCCACCAGGAAGATCACGATCGAGGTGAGGAAGGTGCCCTTGCGGCCGTACATGTCGCCGAGCTTGCCCCAGATCGGGGTGGAGGCGGCGGTGGCCAGGGTGTACGCGGTGACCACCCAGGACAGGTGCTCGGCGCCGCCGAGGTCGTGGACGATGGTCGGCATCGCGGTGCCGACGATCAGGTTGTCGAGCATGGCCAGCAGCATGGTGACGACCAGGCCGACCATCACGAGGCGGATCTCGCGCGGTGACCGCGGCTGCTCCTCCTCGGCCGTCTTGTCCTCCGGCACCGGGCCGGCGGTCTTGGACTGTGACATGAGGTGGGGTCTCCCGGAGGGTGGTGCGGGCGGAGCGTGGTGCCGTGGGGCGGCTCACTTACTTGTCGCCCGGCTAGTTTATCGACCGTCGGCACGGTAGGTTGTTCACTAGCCGGTCGTCAAGCCAGTTTCCCGACCGGCCTTCTGGGCAGGGAGAATGAGCCCGGAGCGGACACCGCCCCGGGGTCCGCAGCAGTCACCGACGCAGTCATGAGGCAGGCCATGGGCACTCCGCACAGCCCCCGTAGCGACACCCGGGCTCGCATCATCGAGGTGTCCCTGGAGCTCTTCTCCGAGCAGGGCTACGAGCAGACCTCACTGCGCGAGATCGCCGACCGCCTGGGCGTCACCAAGGCCGCGCTCTACTACCACTTCAAGACCAAGGACGACATCGTCCTGGGCATCGTCGAGCGGATGGCCGCGCCGATCGACGACACCATCGCGTGGGGCCGCAAGCAGAGCTGGAGCCCGGAGGTGCGCGACGAGCTGATCCGCCGCTTCGCCGACGGGATGGCCGAGCGGGCCCCGCTGCTGCGCTTCTTCCACGAGAACCAGCCCGCGCTGCGCGAGTCCCCGGCCGGGCTGGCCTTCAAGGACCGCATGATCACCATGATGCAGCTGGTGCACGGGCCGGGCGCGGACTTCCACGACCGGCTGCGGGCCGCGATGGCGCTGTTCACCGTCCACTCGTCGCTGTTCCTGGTCAAGCAGGACAACGCGGACTGCGAGCACGCCCCGAACGTGTGGGGCGAGCAGCCGCCCCCGGCCGAGCTGGACGAGGCGATCGGGGCGGCCCGGGACATCGCGCTGGAGATCGGCGCCCGGATCAGCCACCCCGCCCCCAGCGCGGGCTGACGACCGTCGGGCGGCTCAGAAGTCCGTGACGCCGTGCCCCGCGAGGTAGGCGATCGGGTTGACCACCGCGCCGTAGCGGTTGCTGGTGCGGATCTCGAAGTGCAGGTGCGGGCCGGTCGAGTTGCCGGTGTTCCCGGACGACCCGATCCGCTCGCCCGCCGACACCCGCTGGCCCGCCGAGACGGAGACCGAGGACATGTGGGCGTACTGCGCGAAGTGCCCGTCCGCCAGCCGCAGCACGACCTCCCTGCCGTACGCGCCGTCCCAACCGGCCGACACCACGGTCGCGTCGCCGACCGCCAGCAGCGGCGTGCCCGGAGCCACCGCGAAGTCGACCCCGGTGTGGTACCCGGCCGCGTAGTGGCGGTTGGGCTTCCCGTACGGGTTGCTGGTCGGCGCGTTCGGCACCGGCGCCGACCACCCGGGAGCCGGTGCTGGCTCGGGCTCGGGCGCCGCTTCGGGCTCCGGGGCCGGCTCTCCGGCGGGCTCCTCCCCGGGCTCCGGCGCCGGCGGTACGAGCGGCAGCAGGTTGGCCGCCACCCCCACGGACTGCTGCGCCGAGTCCCCGTCGTCGGGCAGCTTGTACGGGCTGGGGCCGGCCACCTGGACCAGCCCGGCGTTCGGCACCTCCGCCCGCGGCACGGTGAAGGCCGAGCTGCCCGGCGTGGTGGGCCGTACGGTCTGCGCCGAGGCCGTGCCCGGGGTGGCCACCAGCAGCACGCCGGCGAGCAGCACGGCGGCGGCTCCGGCCGAGACCAGCGCGTGGTCGTGCTCGGCGCGCTGGCGGCTGCCGGGCAGCGTGGTGTGCCGGGGCGAACCGAGCGTGCGCAGCGGCGCGGCCTGGGTGCGGACGGTGTGGCCGATCCGGGGTCGCCAGACGGCGGCCTGGGCCGCGGCCTGGGCCACCGCTCGGGCGGCGAGCCGGCGGAGGGCCGGCCCGACGGGCGGGATGGTGGACATCGCTTGCCGTACCTCACGGATCGTACGAGGGCAGCACGAAGGGCCCGTTCGGGAGCGTGCTGAGCGGGGGACCACTCAGGTTTAACGGTCACTGAGCGGAGTCCCAAACGCGGTGACGTACTACGGCATGTAGTCAGCGTGGCGGCGGAGATTCCAACCGATGGAGTAGTGATCATGCGATCCGATCGTCCATGACGGCTTCGGAGCGGACCGCCGATCCCGCCGGCTCCACTACTACCGCCGGTCGTACCGCGTCGGAGGCCTGTGACCAGCACCACGCGCGGCCGGGGTTTGACGGACTCGGACCGCTTTCCGCGCGCACCGCTGACCGGTCCGGTCCGCTGCGGGACCATCGAGCCATGTATGGCAACAGGAGCGAAGATCCCGACGCCAGTGACCGCCCGAGCCTGCCGGACCGCCGCTTCGCCGCCCTGCGCGGCTGCGAACGGCTGCTGTCCGGGGCCCGGCCGCAGAGCATCCGCGAACGCCTCGCCGACCTGGCGGGCCGGCCCCCGGGCGAGCCCGGGGCCACCTCCGAGCCGCACACCGCCCCCGACCTGGACGGCCGTCCGGACCAGTACGGCGACGGCGTGGTCCGCACCCTGGAGCACCGGGTCGCCGAGCTGCTCGGCACCGAGGACGCGGCCTTCTTCCCGACCGGAACGATGGCCCAGCAGACCGCGCTGCGGATCCACGCCGAGGCCGCCGGGCTGCGCGCCGTGGTCACCCATCCGCTGGCCCACACCGACCGGCACGAGCGGCACGCGCTCGGCGTCCTGTCCGGCCTGCGCAGCCTCTGGCCGACCACCGCGCCGCGCCAGCCCACCGCCGGGGAACTGCGCGCCCTGGACGAGCCGTACGCCGCGCTGAGCCTGGAGCTGCCGCTACGCGACGCCGGGTTCGTGCTGCCCGGCTGGGCGGAGCTGGTGGAGCTGGCCGCGGTGGTGCGGGAGGAGCACGGTGCGGCGCTGCACCTGGACGGCGCCCGGATCTGGGAGTCCGCGGTCGCCCTCGGCCGGCCGCTGCCGGAGGTCGCCGCCCTGGCCGACTCGGTCTACGTCTCCTTCTACAAGACGCTCGGCGGCATCAGCGGCGCCGCGCTGGCCGGCCCGGGCGGCTTCGTCCGCACCGCCCGGGCCTGGCGGCACCGCTACGGCGGGCAGCTCTACCAGCAGTGGCCGTTCGCGCTGGCCGCCCTGGCCGGGCTGGAGCGCGAACTGCCGCGGCTGGCCGGGTACGTGGCGCACGCCCGGACGGTCGCCGGGGCGCTGGCCCGGGCGGTCGCCGCCGTCCCCGGCGCCCGGGTGCAGCCGGCCCCGCCGCACACCCACCAGTTCCAGCTCTGGCTGCCGTACCCGGCCGCGGATTTGGAGGAGGCCGGACTGGGGCTGGCCGAGGACACCGGGATCGGGCTGTTCGGCGCCTGGCGCGAGTGCGGGCCGCCCGGGCTCTCGATGACCGAGGTCACGGTCGCCGCGCCCGCCCTCGACTGGACCGGCGCGGACGTCGCGGTGGCGGTCGCCGCTTTCCTGGACCGGCTGCCGGCCGGCCCCGGAGCCGGGCGGTCCTGAACCCCGGCCCGACCCCGACCGACCCGACAGGGCGTCCGGCCCGACGCCGGCCGGGCCCGACAAAAAGCGTCCGGCCCGCCCCCGCGCGCTGCGGGGACGGGCCGGACGTGGAGTTGTCAGAGCTGCCTGGTCACAGGCCGATCGCTACCGGGGTGGCGATCAGTTGTCGACCGGGCGGACCCGGATCCAGGTCTCCAGGTAGTTCGAGGACTCGTTCTCGACCTCGATGCTGGTCCCGGTCTTCGGGACGTCGACACCGCTGTACGGGTTGTCCTTGTTCCACCAGGACTTCAGGTCGTTGAACTCGTCGACGCCCTTGGCCTTCGGGATGACGGTCTCGGCGCCGGCCTTGTGCAGGGTCAGCCCCGAGGTGCGGCGGGAGCCGAAGGTGGAGTCGTAGCCCTGCATGCGCGGACGCATCAGGCTGCCGTCGGTCCACTTCAGCGGAGCCGGGTGCGAGTCGACCGGCAGGACCAGGCCGTGGCCCGGGTGGGCGCTGACGTTGTTGTCGGTCTGCGACTCGTCCCAGTACCAGATCAGCAGGCCGGGCTGGTACGAGTAGTGCTCGACCCAGTTCGGCTTGTCGGCGAAGCCGAAGTTGTACGGGCCGGTCTTCAGCGTCTGGTCGAAGGACACGTACTGCCGGTTCTCCGCGATGTAGTACTGCGCGTAGTCCTTGGTGTACGAGCCGCCGAAGCGGGTGAAGCCCTCGGCCGCCCAGCTGTTGTCGGCCTTCTCGACGTCGTCGCTGAACACGGTGGCGCCGTCGGCGACGACCGCGATGTTGTCCAGCGTCAGGCCGCGGTAGTGCAGGCCGCCGTCGGTGGTGTTGTGGTAGCGGAACTTGATCTGCTGGCCGGCGTAGGCGTCCAGGTTGAACGACAGGTCGCCCCAGGCGGCCACCTGGCCGCTGATGGCCGGACGGCCGTTCTCGCGCGGCAGCGCGGTGCCGTTCCAGGTGCCGTCGACGACGGTCCAGGTCTTGCCGCCGTCGGTGGAGACCTCGCCGAACGCGTAGTCGAAGTCCTGCTCCAGCTCGTACCAGGCCTTGGCGTTGATGCTGGCCTTGGTCTTGCCGGTCAGGTCGATGTCACGGGTGAGCGTGACGTTCAGGTTGTCGGCGCTGCCGCTCCACCACTCACCGGTGCCGCCGAACGGCTTGTTGATGTCGGTGGTGATGCTCTTCTTCGGCAGGTCGACGATCAGACCCTGCGGCAGCTTGCTGTTGTACTCCGCCGGGCCGATGTGGTGGGTCGACTCGGTGCCGGCCTTGGCGCGGTCGGCGTTCAGCCAGCCGAGCTGGTACTTGCTCCAGCCGTCGAGGTCGTTCGGCATGTCGCCGATGCTGTTCTTGCCCTCGCCGAGCCAGGAACCGGAGGACATCAGCGACCAGAAGCCGACCGAGTTGTCGATGCCCTTGCCGGCGGTGTCGTAGAGGTCCGGCAGACCGAGGTCGTGGCCGTACTCGTGGGCGAAGACGCCGAGGCCGCCGTTCTCCGGCTGCATCGTGTAGTCGCCGATCCACAGGCCGCTGCTGCCGACCTGGACGCCGCCGAGCTTGTTGCCCTCGGGGCCGGCCGTGCCCTGCAGGTTGCCGTAGACGTACGAGCGGTGCGCCCACAGGGCCTTGGTGCCCTGCTTGCCGCCACCGGCCGACTTGTCCTCGCCGGCGTGCACGATCTGGAAGTGGTCGATGTACCCGTCGGGCTGGTTGAAGTTCCCGTCGTGGTGCGAACCGTAGCGGTCCCACTGGTCGTACTGGGCCAGGGTCGCCTTGATCTGCGCCTCGGTCTGACCCTTGGCCAGCTGGTCCTTGTACCAGATGTCCACGGCGTCGCGGATCAGGTCCTGCGCGCTGGCGCAGACGTTGGAGCCGCAGTAGTCGGACCCGTAGCGGGCCTCGTTCCACGGCACCCGGACCCAGTCCGAGACCACGCCGTCGACCGAGTAGCGGCCCGAGGACTGCTTCTCGTAGTAGGTCTTCAGCGAGGGCTTGTCCTTGGCGAAGTACAGGTCCTGGAAGTGCTGCTGGTTGTAGTCGGCCTGCCAGGCGGTCGAGTTGTTGGTCGCCGGGTCCGGCGCCTCGATCTCGTTGTGCTTCGGGCCGGCCTCGCCGCCGTACTTGACCTTGCCGTCGGCGGTCTTGGTGGTGTTGTCCACCTGGTCACCGAAGTCGACGAGGATGGTGAAGATCTTGTCCGTGCGCTCGCGGGCGAGCTCGACGTACTTGTCCTTGCCGAGCTTCACACTGGTGCTGCCGTTGTGCTGCTCGATCTGCGCGGTGCCGTTGAGCAGCTTCTCGGTGGCGGCCTTCTGCTCCGCCTCCACCTTCGCGGTCAGCGGGCCCGGAATGTTGTGCTCGGTGTTCTGGACGGCGTCGGCCGGGTCCTTCGGGACCGGGGCCGAGCCGGCGGCGACGGCGGTGCCCGGGAACAGGCCCGCGCCGAGCGCGACTATGACCGCTGCGGCCGTCGAGGCCGCAGCGGCTTTCCTGGTGTTCTTCAACGTTGTGACGTCCTCCCCGACCGGGGCCAAGCACATGGCCAAAGCCCGGCAAACCAAAATGAAAGACAGGTGGACGTCATTTGATACAAGCGTGCACAGAAAAGATAGACCTTGACCATGACATGGCCACGGCGCTATGCTCCGCGACTTCCCATCACCTGACCGTCTGTCAACCGTATGTTGGTTAAAGCTCGCTGAGAAACCGGGCGCACCCGCACCAGCCGGAGTGGGAGCCAGCCATCCCGGCCCGCACCGGCTCCGGCCCTGGTGGGAGGCGCACGCAACGAGCCCCCGGCGCGAACGCCGGGGGCTCGATGGCTGTGAAGTTGTCTGTTAAAAGTTGGGTTACTTCGTCAGGTCCGGACCGGACGAGGCGACCGCGGCCGGGGTGTCCGCGACGGCCGACTTCTCCTCACCGCGGAAGGTGAACTTGGCCTCCTTGCCCTCACCCTCGACGTCGACGACGACGATGTGGCCGGCCCGCAGCTCGCCGAAGAGGATCTTCTCGGAGAGGTGGTCCTCGATCTCGCGCTGGATGGTGCGGCGCAGCGGACGGGCACCCAGGATCGGGTCGTAGCCGCGCTTGGCCAGCAGCTTCTTGGCCTCGACGCTGAGCTCCAGGCCCATGTCCTTGTCCTTGAGCCGCTCGTCCACCTTGGCGATCATGAGGTCGACGATCTGGATGATGTCGTCCTCGGACAGCTGGTGGAACACCACGATGTCGTCGACACGGTTCAGGAACTCGGGGCGGAAGTGCTGCTTGAGCTCCTCGCCGACCTTCGCCTTCATCCGCTCGTACCCGGTCTGGGTGTCACCCGCGGCCGCGAAGCCGAGGTTGAAGCCCTTCGAGATGTCCCGGGTGCCGAGGTTGGTCGTCATGATGATGACGGTGTTCTTGAAGTCGACCACGCGGCCCTGGGAGTCGGTCAGGCGACCGTCCTCCAGGATCTGCAGCAGCGAGTTGAAGATGTCCGGGTGGGCCTTCTCGACCTCGTCGAAGAGGACGACCGAGAACGGCTTGCGGCGGACCTTCTCGGTCAGCTGGCCGCCCTCCTCGTAGCCCACGTAGCCGGGCGGGGAGCCGAACAGCCGGGAGACGGTGTGCTTCTCGGAGAACTCGGACATGTCGAGCGCGATCAGCGCGTCCTCGTCGCCGAACAGGAACTCCGCCAGCGTCTTGGACAGCTCGGTCTTACCGACACCGGACGGGCCGGCGAAGATGAACGAACCGCCGGGGCGCTTCGGGTCCTTGAGGCCCGCACGGGTGCGCCGGATGGCCTGGGAGAGCGCCTTGATGGCGTCCTTCTGGCCGATGACGCGCTTGTGCAGCTCGTCCTCCATGCGCAGCAGGCGGGACGTCTCCTCCTCGGTCAGCTTGAAGACCGGGATGCCGGTGGCGGTGGCCAGGACCTCGGCGATGAGCTCCTCGTTGACCTCCGCGACGACGTCCATGTCGCCGGCCTTCCACTCCTTCTCGCGCTTGGCCTTGGCCTGCAGGAGCTGCTTCTCGTCGTCGCGCAGGGACGCGGCCTTCTCGAAGTCCTGCGCGTCGATCGCGCTCTCCTTCTCGCGGCGCACGTCGGCGATCTTCTCGTCGAACTCGCGCAGGTCCGGCGGCGCGGTCATCCGGCGGATGCGCATTCGGGAGCCGGCCTCGTCGATCAGGTCGATCGCCTTGTCCGGCAGGAAGCGGTCCGAGATGTACCGGTCGGCCAGGGTGGCGGCGGCGACCAGGGCGGAGTCCGTGATGGAGACCCGGTGGTGGGCCTCGTAGCGGTCGCGCAGACCCTTGAGGATCTCGATGGTGTGCGGCAGCGAGGGCTCGGCGACCTGGATCGGCTGGAAGCGGCGCTCCAGCGCGGCGTCCTTCTCCAGGTGCTTGCGGTACTCGTCCAGGGTGGTGGCACCGATGGTCTGCAGCTCGCCGCGGGCCAGCATCGGCTTGAGGATGCTGGCGGCGTCGATGGCGCCCTCGGCGGCGCCCGCGCCGACCAGGGTGTGCAGCTCGTCGATGAACAGGATGATGTCGCCGCGGGTGCGGATCTCCTTGAGCACCTTCTTCAGGCGCTCCTCGAAGTCACCGCGGTAGCGCGAGCCGGCCACCAGGGCGCCCAGGTCCAGCGTGTAGAGCTGCTTGTCCTTGAGCGTCTCCGGGACCTCGCCCTTGACGATCGCCTGGGCCAGGCCCTCGACCACGGCCGTCTTGCCGACGCCGGGCTCACCGATCAGCACCGGGTTGTTCTTGGTGCGGCGGGACAGCACCTGCATGACCCGCTCGATCTCCTTCTCGCGCCCGATGACCGGGTCGAGCTTGGCCTCGCGGGCGGCCTGGGTGAGGTTGCGGCCGAACTGGTCCAGGACCAGCGAGGTCGACGGGGTGCCCTCGGCGGGCCCGCCGGCCGTGGCCGACTCCTTGCCGCCGCCACCGGTCTGGTAGCCGGAGAGCAGCTGGATGACCTGCTGGCGCACCCGGTTGAGGTCGGCGCCCAGCTTCACCAGGACCTGGGCGGCGACGCCCTCGCCCTCGCGGATCAGGCCGAGCAGGATGTGCTCGGTGCCGATGTAGTTGTGGCCGAGCTGAAGCGCCTCGCGGAGCGACAGCTCCAGGACCTTCTTCGCCCGGGGCGTGAAGGGGATGTGGCCGGACGGGGCCTGCTGGCCCTGGCCGATGATCTCCTCGACCTGCTGGCGAACGGCCTCAAGAGAAATCCCGAGGCTCTCCAGGGCCTTGGCGGCGACGCCCTCGCCCTCGTGGATCAGACCCAGGAGGATGTGCTCGGTGCCGATGTAGTTGTGGTTGAGCATCCGGGCTTCTTCCTGAGCCAGGACGACAACCCGCCGCGCGCGGTCGGTGAACCTCTCGAACATCGTTTATCGCTCCTCAGAGCGGTCGGGCAGTTCGGGGTCCGTCCCCGCCCTGTCCTTCCGCATGCTAGTCCCGCTCAGCGGCGCGGCCCACGGATTCACTCCCCGGTAGAGGAGCGAGATGCTGCGCGACCAGCCGACACCAATCTCAACCTGATGCTGGGAAACGGTGTTCCCGCAGACGGGCCGGATGCACCGGATTCCGCTACGCCATCGGCGAACACGTGCCGCCGGGGCGCGGCCGGAACGGCTCCGGCCGGTCGCACTTACTGCCCCTGGACGGGCCGAAGAACCCGTCCACCTGCATTCATACCCGGTATCGGGGCGCTTCTCGCGCAGTTTCCGCGGTGGCGGTGTTCGCCTGGCGAGAAGTCGGGCCGTGGGGACGGCGGTTCGACGGCGGCCGGGGCCCGGGTGCACCGCCCGGAGGTGTCCGCGTTGCCGCTTCGCCCCTACAGCGTTGCACAGGCCGTCGTTGTTCCGCCGCCCGAGCCGGCGCCCCGCGCGGCCCTCGGTACCGGTGGTGGAGCGGCCCCGGTGGGCACGCGCCGCGGGGCGCGGAGGAGATCCTCCGCGCCCCGTGCGTGTGATGGCGGTGCCGTCCCCGGCCGCCGGGGCCCCGCACCCGCTCCGGCGGGCCTGCGGCGCCGGGATCAGGACGCGTTGGCCTTCTCGTAGGCCTCGCGGACGTTGCTCGGAACGCGACCGCGGTCGTTGACCTCCAGGCCCTGCTCCTTGGCCCACGCGCGGATCTTGGCGGTGTCGGGCGCACCGCCGCCGGACGGACGCGCGGCACCGCCGCGGCCCGGGCGGCGGGCACCGGCGAGCCGGCCGCTCTGCTTGCGGCCCTTCTCGACGTACGGCGCCAGCAGACCGCGGAGCTTGTCCGCGTTCGCGCTCTTCAGGTCGATCTCGTAGGCAACGCCGTCGAGCGCGAACGTCACCGTCTCGTCCGCCGAACCGCCGTCGAGATCGTCTTCAAGAATGACCTGCACCCTCTGTGCCACGGGCTTCCCTTTCCGCTAAACGACCCATTGCCTAAGGAAAGGAAAGCGCCTTTCTCCGGAAAACACAAACCCTTGACCCGGGTGGAGCGGCTCAGAGGTGCAGCAGCATGCGCGAGTTGCCCAGTGTGTTGGGCTTCACCCGCTCCAGGTCGAGGAACTCGGCGACGCCTTCATCGTACGAGCGGAGGAGTTCTTCATAGACATCCGTAGCGATCGCCGCCGGGTCTGTCGTACCATCATCGGTTTCCTGGAGCTCGCCGATCTCGACGAAACCGTGTTTCGCGAAGAACGCGACCTCGAACGTCAAGCAGAAAATCCGACGGACGCCCAGCCAGCGTGCCGTCTGCACCAGCTTCTCCAGCAGCAGGTGCCCGATCCCGTGGCCCCGGACGACCGGATCCACGGCGAGCGTGCGGACCTCGGCGAGGTCCTCCCACATCACGTGCAGCGCACCGCAGGCCACCACCGCGCCGTTGTCGTCGCGTTCCGCGACCCAGAACTCCTGGACGGATTCGAACAGTGTGACTGTGGGCTTGTCCAGCAGAATGCCGTCGCGGGAGTAGGCGTCGATGAGCCCGCGCACTGCCCGCACGTCCGTGGTCCGCGCCCGGCGGATGGTGACCTCCATGGTCGGGACGTTATCGCGCCGCTCCCGGTTCCGTCCCACCGGTATCCGGTCCGTCGTCCGCGGAATCCGCGCCGGTCGGATCGGACGGGAACAGTGCGGCCACCCGCAAGGCGTCCCGGAGCGCTTCGCGTTGCTCGGGGGACATCAGGCCGAAGAAGTGCACCAGGGCCGCCGCCGGATTGTCACTGGTGGCCCAGGCGTCGTTCATCAGGGCCGCCGTGTACGCCTCACGCGAGGAGACCGGTTCATATCGATAGGCCCGGCCGACCCGCTCGCGGCGCAGCCAGCCCTTTCTGTGGAGCTTGTCCAGGACGGTCATCACCGTGGTGTACGCGATTTCGCGTTCCGACCGCAGATCCAGGAGAACCTCGCGAACCGTGACCGGTCGGTTCCACTGCCACACCCGGGTCATGATGGCGTTCTCAAGTTCGCCGAGTTGCCGGACCATAGTGCGGCCAGGATAGGGAGTGAATGGGGCAAATCTTGTGAAGTGCGCCAAACCGGCGCGCCGCCACCCCCGGGAATCGGGAATGGCGGCGCGCCGGTCGTTCGGGCGGCTGACGGTGTCAGTCGAGGTCTTCCTTGGCCCGCTGGGCCCCGCCCTGGCTGCGGATGATGGCCCGCACCAGGAATCCGAAGCCGATCGCCATGACCAGCGGCGGCACGATCGCGCTGACGTAGTCCATCAGGTCACTCCTCCTCGGTCTTCTCCGCCGTCGCGGCGGAAGCCTTCGGCTCCGGCTTCACCAGCGGGAAGAGCACCGTCTCCCGGATGTTCTTGCCGGTCAGCAGCATGATCAGGCGGTCCACGCCGAGGCCGAGGCCACCGGTCGGGGGCATCGCGTACTCCAGGGCGCGCAGGAAGTCCTCGTCCACCTGCATGGCCTCGACGTCGCCGCCGGCCGCCAGCAGCGACTGGGCGGTGAGGCGGGCGCGCTGCTCGACCGGGTCGACCAGCTCGGAGTAGGCGGTGCCGATCTCGGTCCCGAAGATCACCAGGTCCCACTTCTCGGCCACGCCGGGCTGCGAGCGGTGCTGGCGGGTCAGCGGGGAGACCTCGGTCGGGTAGTCCTTGATGAAGGTCGGCCGGACGGCGTTCTCCTCCAGCAGGCGCTCGACCATCTCCAGGACGATCTGACCGTGGCCCCAGTCCTTCTCGAACGGGATGCCGTGCTCGGTGGCCAGCTTGCGCAGCTCCTCGACACTGGTCTCCGGGGTGACCTCGGCGCCCAGGCGGGCGGAGATGCCCGGGTAGACGCGGACCTCCTCCCACGGCTCGGCCAGGTCGATCTCGTGCTCGACGCCGTGCGCGTCCACGCCCCTGATCACCGTGGTGCCCAGCGCGTCCCGGGCCGCGTTGACGATCGTCTCGCGGATCAGCTCGGCCTGGGTGTCGTAGTCGCCGTACGCCTCGTACGACTCCAGCGAGGTGAACTCCGGGTTGTGGGTGGAGTCCGCGCCCTCGTTGCGGAAGTTGCGGTTGATCTCGAAGACCTTCTCGGCGCCGCCGACCACCAGCCGCTTGAGGTACAGCTCGGGGGCGATGCGCATGTAGAGGTCGATGTCGTACGCGTTGATGTGCGTCTTGAACGGACGAGCGTTGGCGCCGCCGTGCACCGGCTGGAGCATCGGGGTCTCGACCTCGATGTAGCCGCGGTCCTCGTAGGTGCGGCGGATCGAGCGGACGACCTTGCTGCGCAGGTGCAGGATCTCCCGGGCCTCGGGGTTGACGATCAGGTCCACGTAGCGCTGGCGGACCCGGGCCTCCGGGTCGGTCAGGCCCTTGTGCTTGTCCGGCAGCGGGCGCAGGCACTTGGCGGTGAGTTCCCAGCGGTCCACCATCACGGACAGCTCGCCGCGCTTGGAGGTGATCACCTCGCCCTCGACGCCGACCTGGTCGCCGAGGTCGATGTCGGCCTTCCAGGCCGCCAGCCGCTCCGCGCCCAGCTTGTCCAGGGAGAACATCACCTGGAGGTCGCCGGTGCCGTCGCGCAGGGTGGCGAAGCAGAGCTTGCCGCCGGTGCGGGAGAGGATCACGCGGCCGGTGACGCCGGCCCGCTCGCCGGTGGCGGTGTCCGGCTCCAGGTCGGGGTGCTTGGTACGCAGGTCCGCGATGGTGGTGGTGCGGGGGAATCCGACCGGGTACGGGTCGACACCGGCCGCCCGGAGCCGGTCCAGCTTCTCGCGCCGGACGCGCATCTGCTCGGGGAGGTCGTCGGTCGCGGGAACAAGGCTCTGATCGCTCACCCCACAAGGGTAGCCAGCCACACGTGGTGCTCCGCGCCGGGATTGCCGTGAGGGGAGAGCGCGACGGCGCTCCCCCCTCACGGCGGCGGTGCGGCGGGGTCAGCCGTCGCGGCGGGCCCGGAGCCGGCGGGCGGTGACCAGACCGGCGGTGCCGAGCAGCACGGCGGCGGCGCTCGTCGCGGCCAGCGGGAGGGCGGCGGAGCTGCCGGTGCTGGCCAGGCTGTCGCCGGTGGCCCGGTCGGTGCCGGAGCCGGTGCGCGTGGTGGAGCCGGTGCGCGTGCCGCCGGTGCCCGGGTCGGCCGCCGCGTCGGGACCGGTGGAGTCCTTGCCGGTGAGGCCGGCCGGGACGACCGCGCCGGTCGGCGCGGGGGAGGGCTCGGTGACGGGCGCTTCGGTGGGCGTCCCGGTGGGGGTCGGGGCGGGCGTGCCACCGCTGCCGGGGGTGCCGCCCGGGGCGGCCCGCAGGTCCACCTGCAGCAGGTCGTTGGCGGGGTTGTGGTCCCAGCTCATGACGGCGCTGGGGTGGCCCGGCTCGTACGCGCTGGTCGTGTTCTGCAGGGAGACCGTCGCGGTCAGCTCACCGGTGCCCGCGGGGACCGAGAGGGTCAGCTTGTGGGAGTTGGTGGCGCCGGCCGGGATGAAGAACGAGCCCAGCCCGTCGCAGGAGAACTTGTTGAGCGGCTTGTCGGACTTCTGGCCGAGCACGTAGTCGTTCGGCTGGCAGGTCGCGGGGAGGCCGGTGACGGTGACCCCCTCCGGGAACTGCACGGTGAGGTCGGGCGCGGCCTCGCCGCCGCTGCGGTCCATGACCGAGGCCGGGCCGTTGTTGACGGCGCCGAGGGTGAAGGTGCCGGTGGTGCCGGAGGCGTCCGGTGCCCAGGAGCCGTTCACCGCGAAGTCGGCGCTGTTGTCGGCGAGGACCTCCTGCTCGGTGTTGTAGGCGTTCATGTCGAGGCCGTCCGGGATCCCCTCACCGGAGGTCTTCACCAGGGTGGCGGGAGCGCCCGTGCCGCGCTGGAACGACAGCTGCCGGCGCAGGTCCGCGGCGCCGCTGCCGTACACGCCCTCGGCGGGGAAGACGGAGTAGCCGGCGAAGGCGTAGCGGGCGTCCGCGCCCACGGTGAGGTCGAGGCCGTTCAGCTTGACGGCCTCGCCGGGGGCGATCTCGCCCTCGATGGTGCAGATGCCGTGCACGGTGGGCATCGGGGATCCGAAGCCGTGGCCCGCCCAGTCGCCCTTGTCCTTCGCGTACTCGCAGTTGGAGGGCCAGGTGGCCACGTCGAGGCCGGGGGTCAGGTAGACCTCGACGACCGCCCGCTGGGCCGCGGACTCGCCGTGGTTGGCGAAGGCCAGAGTCGACGGGAGCGTGCTGCCGACCTTGACGCCGAGCTGCTCCGAGGGCGCCTTGGTGCGGAAGCCGGCACCGCCGATCTCCACCCGGATGTCGGCCTCGGCGGTCTCGGCGCCGGGCGCGCTGAGGGTGGCGTGGACGGTCCCGGTGGAGCCGGGGCGGACACCCGCGACGGCACTCAGCCACGGGTGGCTGGTGATGTTGATGTTCTCCAGGTCGAGGCGCCAGATGTCGCAGGTGATCACCTTGCCCGCGGTGGCGCAGCCCGGGACGCTGAGCGTGGCCAGCCCGTCGATGCCGGTGGTGTCGAACGCGAGCTTGACGCCGTTCACGACGCCGGTGCCGGTCCGGCCGATCCGCAGGTGGATGTTCTCGCCGAACTGCGGCTGGGCGGCCGGCTGGGTCGAGATCTGGATCGTGCCGGTCGGGAAGATCCTGAGCTGGGTGCCGGCGGCGTGCGCCGGGAGGGCCGCGGTGCCGGCGGCCAGGGCGGCCACGACCGTGGCCGTGCCCGCGCCGAGGAACCGGCGCGTGCGAGTCGAGTGCATGTGAATCCCCCGCGAATGGAGTGGTGAGGATCCGCACCCTAGGGATTGTCGAGCGGCCGTCAACCCGGTTGATCCGTCATCAATTCGCCCAGGTCGGGACCGAACGGCCTGGTCAGCGGGGGGAAGTTATGAAGACGTGACCGTCGGCGGCCGGCGGGACGACGGCATTGTCGACACATGGACCGGCATGCGGACGGAGGGGAGACCGCGACGGCGGTCTCCCCTCCGGGGGCGGTACGGCAGGCTCAGCCGGTGCCGGTGGCGAGTTCGACGTCCTCCACGTCCTCGGGGGTCCGGTCGGCCGGCGGGGCCGGTCGGGTGGGGGGCTTGGGGCGGCGGCCGAACAGTTCGGCGGGGGTGGGCATCCGGTGCGGACGGGGCGGCGGGTTCGTCGCGGCGGCGGGCTGCTCGGGGCGGGAGTCGGTGCTGCTCATGGGGGTCCGTCCTCCTACAGGGGTGGGGTGACTGTTCGGCGGTGCGGCGGGGCTCGGTACGGCCACCAGGTGGCGGGGCGCCCCGGTGTGGAGGGCGAGCCGCTCGCGGACGGCGGCCTCGGCCAGCGCGTGGCAGCGCCCGGCGAGCCGGGAGCGGCGGGCCCGCTCGCCCTGGCCGCAGGGCTGGCGGGTCAGCCCGCGCAGCGCGGTGAGGTCCTCGGGGCCGGGCAGGTATCCGTCGGTCACCGCCTCCTCCAGCCGCTGCAGGTAGCCGGGGGCGCTGCCGGGCAGGGCGGAGCGGTAGCGTCCGAGGTCGGCGAGCAGGAAGGCGCGCAGCCGCCCGCCCTCCTGGACGGCCTCGTCGATCGCCTCGGTCAGGCGCAGGGCGTCCTGGACGTCCTCCGCCCACAGTTCGGCGCCCGGTCCGGAGAACGCCGGCCGGTCGGGCCCCTGGAGGTGGATGGGGACGGCGGGGTGCAGGGCTTGGGCGAGGGCGCGGCGCAGCACGCGGACTTCGTCGGCGCTGAAGGCCATGCCGCCGCGCGATCCGTGTGGCGTAGGCATGGACTGACACTACGTGAGGAATATCCGATTTGTCGGTAACGTCGCGCCGAACCACCGGCGTCCGGCCCGGTGAAAAAGCGTTTCGCCGCCATCTGTAACGCCGCCCGGGGCCCGCCTGGTCATCCAGGTGTCAGGGACGAACGAGGGAGGGGCCGGGCAGGATGCGACCGGACGATCAGGAACAGGCGGCCCGCGGCCGGGGCCGGGACGAGGACTTCCAGGCCTTCGCGGCCGGCCGCGCCAGACCGCTCTACCGGTCGGCCTGCCTGCTCACCGGCGGGGACACCCACCTCGCCGAGGACCTGGTGCAGGAGGCGCTCGGGCGGATCTACGTCCAGTGGCACCGCACCTCGTGGTTCGGGGCCAAGCGGCGGATCGACAATCCGGCCGGGTACGCCCACACCGTGCTGGTGCGGGCCTTCCTCTCGCACCGCGGCCGCCGCTCCAGCGGCGAGCGGCCGGTCGACGCGGTGCCGGACGGCGCGGCCCCGCAGGGCGACCCGGAGCTGCGGCTGACCCTGGTGGACGCGCTCGGCCGGCTCACGCCGCGGGACCGGGCGGTGCTGGTGCTGCGCTACTGGGAGGACCGCAGCGTCGAGGAGACCGCCGCGATCCTGCAGAGCACCCCGGGCGCCGTCCGTACCCAGTCCTTCCGGGCGCTCGGCCGGATCCGCACCGTGCTCGGCGACAGCCTCGACATGCCGGCCGAACGCTGAGCCGGCTCTCACGACCCCCACTGATCACGTCAACTCACCAGGTAGAGAGGTTGGTTCAGCATGTCCGCAGAACACGACGGGCCCGACGAGCGGTTCGAGCGGGCCTTCGCCGAGGCCATCGGCGCGGCCGGCGGGGCCTTCGAGACCGAGGCCGGCCGGCTGGTCGACACCGGCTGGTCGCACGGGCGCCGGCTGCGCCGCAGGCGGCGGGTCGGCACCGCGGCGGGCGCCGCCGCCCTGGCCCTGGTCGGGGTGGGCGGAGCCGCGCTCGGCGGCCTGCTGCCCGGGCAGGTCGCCCCGGCGGTGGCCGGCCCGGCGTCGGGCGGGGCGCCGAGCGCGTCCGCGGCCCCGGTCTCGGGACCGGAGTTCCAGCAGATGCTCACCGAACTGCTGCCGCAGGGGGCGGTGACGGTGGGGGAGGCCCGAGGGACCGAGAGCGACATCCCGCAGCTGCGGCTGGTCCTGGACGACGGGAACGGCGCGGTCCAGTACCTGTTCTGGATCATGGGCCGCGTCGGCGACACCGGCTGCCCGGCCACGACGACCCCGGGCGACACCTGCACCGAGTCGGACCTCCCGGGCGGCGAGCACCTGCGGGTCTACCAGGCCGGGACGCGCGACGGCGAGCCGGCCGGCTCCAAGATGTGGTCCGCCAAGCTGTCCGGGAGCGGCTACCAGGTGTCGATCCAGGAGTGGAACCGCAAGCCGCTGGAGCAGGGCGCGCCGATCACCCGCACCGACCCGCCACTGACACCGGACCAGCTCGCCGCGGTGGTGAAGGCCCCGCGCTGGCAGCAGGTGGTGGCCGCGCTGCCGGACCCGCGGGCGGGGAAGCCCACCGGTCCGGCGCCCACGCCCACGCCCCCCGCACCGGGGACCCTCCCGATCACTCCGGCCCCGGGAGTCACCTTGTATCCCTGGGATGGGGTGACGACCGGCCCGCAAACCCTGCCGGCCTTCCCGAAGCCCGGCAGCTGAGCGCCGCTCGGCAGCCCCGCGACCGAGGGGCTCAGGCGGCGGGTCGGTTGCGCTCGTACACCAGGCGCAGGCCGATCAGGGTCAGCCAGGGCTCGTGCACGTCGATGGTGGTGGCCTCGCCGAGGACCAGGGAGGCGAGACCGCCGGTGGCGATCACCTGGACGTCGTCCGGGTCCTTGGCGAGCTCCCGGGCCATCCGCTCGACCAGGCCGTCGACCTGGCCAGCGAAGCCGTAGAGGATGCCGGACTGCATCCCCTCGACGGTGTTCTTGCCGATCACGTTGCGCGGACGGGCCAGTTCGATCTTGCGCAGCTGGGCGCCGCGGACGCCGAGCGCCTCGACCGAGATCTCGATGCCCGGGGCGATCGCCCCGCCGACGTAGTCGCCGCGCGCGTTGACGGCGTCGAAGGTGGTCGCGGTGCCGAAGTCGACCACGATGCACGGACCGCCGTACAGGTGGTTGGCGGCCAGTGCGTTGACGATCCGGTCGGCGCCGACCTCCTTGGGGTTGTCCATCAGGACGTGCACCCCGGTCTTCACGCCGGGCTCCACGATCACCGCGGGGACGTCGCCGTAGTAGCGGCGGGTCACCTCGCGGAGCTCGTGGAGCACGGCGGGGACGGACGAGCAGATCGCCAGGCCCTCCACCGCGGCCTCCCGGACCGCGGTGTGGTTGCCCATCAACCCCTGCAGCAGCACCGCCAGTTCATCGGCCGTGCGGCGCGGATCGGTGGAGATCCGCCAGTGTTCCACCACGTCCTCGCCGTCGAACAGGCCGAGCGTGGTCTGGGTGTTGCCGACGTCGATGGTGAGGAGCATGGGGCGCTTTCTGCGAGTCGGGACGGGTCTGTGCTCGACCGCTGACGGTCAGGCGCGCAGGTCCAGGCCGATGTCCAGGATCGGCGAGGAGTGGGTGAGCGCGCCCACGGCCAGGTAGTCGACACCAGTCTGGGCGACCTCGCGCGCGCTGGCCAGGGTCAGTCCGCCGGAGGCCTCCAGCTTCGCCCGGCCGGCCACCAGCGCCACGGCCTCCTTCAGCTGCCCGACGGTGAAGTTGTCCAGCAGGATCAGGTCCGCCCCGGCCTCGAGCACCGGTGGGATCTGCTCCAGGGTGTCCACCTCGACCTCGACCGGCAGCTCCGGGTACGCGGCCCGGACGGCCCGGAAGGCCTCGGCCACGCCGCCGGCCGCGACCACGTGGTTGTCCTTCACCAGCGCCGCGTCCGAGAGCGCCATCCGGTGGTTGGCGCCGCCGCCGCAGCGCACCGCGAACTTCTCCAGCGCGCGCAGGCCCGGGGTGGTCTTGCGGGTGTCCCGGACCACCGCGCCGGTGCCCTCCAGGGCGTCCGCCCAGGCGCGGGTCGCGGTGGCGATGCCGGACAGGTGGCAGAGCAGGTTGAGCGCGCTGCGCTCGGCGGTCAGCAGGTCGCGGGTGCGCGAGCGGACGGAGAGCAGCACCTGGCCGGCCTCCACCCGGTCGCCGTCCTCGACGTGCCGCTCGACCTCGAACTCCTCCTCGCAGATCAGCGAGACGACCGCCTCGGCGACCCGCAGGCCGGCCACCACGCCGGCCTGGCGGGCGGTGAAGTCGGCGGTCGCGACGGACTCGGCGGGCACGGTCGCCACCGAGGTGACGTCCTCGCCGCCGGCCAGGTCCTCGGCCAGCGCCAGGGTGGCGATGTCCTCGACCTCGACCGGGTCCAGCCCGGCCTGCTCCAGCAGCTCGGCCAGCTGCGGGTCCAGACCGGTCTCGTAGCCCTCGCCGTCCCCGCAGGCGCAGCCGTCGCCGCAGCCGCCGGCCATCGGGAGTTCCTCGTGGGAGTGGGTCATGGTTCTACTGCTCCTCAGGGGTGCTGACCGGGCCGCCGGCGGCGGCGAGGGTGGTGATCAGGTGGCGCCGCCAGTGGGCGTCGTCGCGCTCGGGGAAGTCCTCGCGCCAGTGGCAGCCGCGGGTCTCCGCGCGCTGCGCGGCGGCCGCGACCAGAGCGGTGGCGACCAGCAGCAGGTTGGCGGCCTCCCAGGTCTCCACCCGGGGGTCGGCCGGCTTCTCCTCCGAGACGTGCGCGTACGCCTGCTCGGCGATCAGGGTGAGGCCGGCCGCGGCGCCGGCCATCGAGGCGGCCGAGCGCAGCACGCCCGCGCCGCGCGACATCAGCCGCTGGATCTCGGCGCGCGCCTCGGAGGCGGGCAGCGGGACGGCGTGCGCCGACCGGGCGGCCTCGACGTCCACGGTGCGCTCGGGCAGTTCGCCGGCCCCGTGCCGCGCGGCCAGGTCGGCGGCGATCCGCTCGGCGAAGACCAGGCCCTCCAGCAGCGAGTTGGAGGCCAGCCGGTTGGCGCCGTGCACCCCGGTGCAGGCGACCTCGCCGCAGGCGTACAGGCCGGGGACGCTGGTGCGGCCGTGCGGGTCGGTGCGCACGCCGCCGGAGGCGTAGTGGGCGGCCGGGGCGACCGGGATCGGCTCGGTGACCGGGTCGATGCCGTGGGCGCGGCAGGAGGCGAGGATGGTCGGGAAGCGCCGCTCCCACATCTCGGCGCCGAAGTGCCGCCCGTCCAGGAACATGTGCTCGGCGCCCTGCTCCTGCATGCGCCGGGTGATCGCCTTGGCGACGATGTCGCGCGGGGCCAGTTCGGCCAGCTCGTGCTGCCCGAGCATGAACCGGACGCCGTCCGCGTCCACCAGGTGGGCGCCCTCGCCGCGCACGGCCTCGGAGACCAGCGGCTGCTGGCCCTCGGCCTCCGGGCCGAGCCAGAGCACGGTCGGGTGGAACTGGACGAACTCCAGGTCGGTGACGGCGGCGCCGGCCCGCAGCGCGAGCGCCACGCCGTCGCCGGTGGAGACCGCCGGGTTGGTGGTGGCCGAGAAGACCTGGCCCATGCCGCCGGTGGCGAGCACCACCGCGCGGGCCCGGACGGCGCCGACGCCGTCGCGCGCGCCCTCGCCCATCACGTGCAGGGTGAGCCCGGCGGCGTGGCCCTCGGCGTCGGTCAGCAGGTCGAGCACCAGCGCGTGCTCGATCAGCTCGATGGCCGGGTCGGTGCGGACGGCGGCGACCAGGGCGCGCGATATCTCGGCGCCGGTCGCGTCCCCGCCCGCGTGCGCGATCCGGTTGCGGTGGTGGCCGCCCTCGCGGGTCAGCAGGATCTCGCCGGCCGCGCCGCGGTCGAAGGCGGCGCCGACCGCGATCAGCCGGCGGACGGCGTCCGGGCCCTCGGTGACCAGGGTGCGCACGGCCTCCTCGTCGCAGAGTCCGGCGCCGGCCACCAGGGTGTCGTCCAGGTGCTGTTCGGGGGTGTCCCCCTCGCCCAGGGCGGCCGCGATGCCGCCCTGGGCCCAGCGGGTGGAGCCGTCGTCCAGCATCGCCTTGGTGACCACCATGGCCCGCAGGCCGGCCTTGCGGACGTTGAGCGCGACGGTGAGGCCGGCGACCCCGGAGCCGACCACGACCACGTCGGTGGTGGCGGTCCAGCCGGGGGCCGGAGCGGTGAGGCGGTGCGTGGACATGGGTTGGGTGGCTCCTTCAGCGCGAGGCGGCGTCGGCCGCGCCGTTGCCGTCACCGTACGCCCTGTCCCCCCGGAGCAGCCCGGTGCCCTCCTGGGCCTCGGCGGCGTCCCCGCCCAGGCCGGTGATCCGGTTCCGCTCGTCCACGAAGACGATCCTCGGTTCGTAGCCCTTGGCCTCGGCCGTGTCCATCTGCCCGTAGGCGATGAGTATGACGAGGTCGCCCGGGTGGACGAGGCGGGCGGCGGCGCCGTTGATGCCGATCACGCCGGAGCCGCGCGGGCCGGCGATGGTGTACGTCTCCAGCCGGGCGCCGTTGTTGATGTCGACGATGTGGACCAGCTCGCCGGGGAGCAGGTCGGCGGCGTCGAGCAGGTCCTCGTCCACCGTGACGGATCCCACGTAGTGCAGGTCGGCCTGGGTCACGGTGGCCCGGTGGATCTTGGACTTGAGCATGGTGCGGAGCATTGCGGGTCACGCCTCCTGTGAGTGCATGCCTGAAGGGGGGTGTTGCTGTGGGTGTCGCTGCCGGTGTCGCTGCCGGTGTCTCAGCGAACGATGATGCGGACGTTGTCGATCAGGCGGGTCGGGCCCACCTTCGCGGCGACGGCCAGCACCGCCTCGCCCTGGAAGTCCTCCGCCGCCTCCGAGAAGTCGTGCGGGTCGATCAGGGCGAGGTAGTCCAGGGTGACGCCCTCGGCGCCGTCCAGGGCGGCGGAGGCGGCCTCGCGGACGGCCTTCGGGCCCTGCGCGGCGGCGTCCCGGCCGGCGAACAGGGCCTTGGACAGGGCGAGCGCGTGGGCGCGCTCCTCCGCCGAGAGGTAGCGGTTGCGCGAGGACAGCGCCAGGCCGTCCTCCTCGCGGACGGTCGGCACGCCGACGATCTCGACGTCGAAGTCCAGGTCGGCGACCATCCGCTGGATGATCGCCAGCTGCTGGGCGTCCTTCTCGCCGAAGAACGCGAAGTCCGGGTCGCTGATGTGGAGCAGCTTGGCGACCACGGTCAGCACACCGTCGAAGTGGCCGGGCCGGGTGGCGCCCTCGTAGCGCTCGCCCATCGGGCCGGCCACCAGGCGCACCTGCGGCTCGCCGTTCGGGTAGACCTCCTCGACGGACGGCGCGAAGACCACGTCGGCGCCGTTCTCCTCGGCCAGCCGCACGTCCTCGTCGAGGCTGCGCGGGTAGCGCTCCAGGTCCTCGCCCGCGCCGAACTGGAGCGGGTTGACGAAGACCGTCACCGCGACCCGGCCGTCCCGGCCGACCTGCTTGCGGGCGGCCCGGACCAGCGCGGCGTGGCCCTCGTGCAGCGCGCCCATGGTCATCACGACGGCGTTGTCCACCGGCTGCTCGTCCGGCCAGAACGCGGCCTCGAATTCGTCCACGGTGCGGGTGACGACGGCCCGGTGGACCTTCGGCGTCCGCTGGGGCTTGTTCGACTGCTTACCGCGTGCCATCTAGGGCTTCTCCTCGTTCAGTACGTCCAGCAGCGCCGCCGCCGACGTTTCGTCGATCGTCCCGTTGGCGAGCGCCCGCTGTGCGGTGGCGCGGGCCATCGCACGGTAGGCCGCCGGGATGTCCGGGGACACCGTACTGAGCTGCGCCAGGTGGCGCCGTACGGTGCCCGAGTCGCCCCGGGCGACCGGACCGGTGAGGGCCGCGTCGCCGGAGCGCAGGCTGTTGTCCAGGGCGGCGCCCAGCAGCGGGCCGAGCATCCGGCCCGGCTCGGCGACGCCGGCCGTGCGCAGCAGGTCCATCGCCTGGGCGACCAGGGTGACCAGGTGGTTCGAGCCGTGGGCGAGGGCGGTGTGGTAGAGCGGGCGGACCTCCTCGGGCACCCACTCGGGCTCGCCGCCCATCTCCACCACCAGGGCCTCGGCGACCGGCCGCAGCTCCTCGGGCGCGGTCACGCCGAACGGGCAGCCGGCCAGCCTGGCCAGGTCCACCGAGGTGCCGGTGAAGGTCATCGCCGGGTGCAGGGCCAGCGGCAGCGCCCCGGCCCGGGTGGCGGGCTCCAGGATGCCGACGCCGTGCGCGCCGGAGGTGTGCACCAGCAGCTGCCCGGGGCGGACGGCGCCGGTGGCGGCGAGGCCGCCCACCAGGTCGGCCAGCGCGTCGTCCGGGACGGTCAGCAGTACCAGGTCGGCGGCGGCCAGGACCTGCGGCGGGGTGACGATCCGCACGCCCGGCAGCAGCGCCTCGGCGCGGCGGCGGGAGACGGCGGACACCCCGGAGGCGGCGACCACGGTGTGCCCGGCGAGCTGGAGCGCCGCGCCCAGCGCGGGGCCCACCCGGCCGGTGCCGACCACGCCGACGGCCAGCCGGGCGGGCCGGTTGCCGGGGTCACCGGGGTCGCCGAACGGGGCGAACTCGCTGAAGTCGGACGAACTCATGTCCACCCTTGTCCTGAATGACCGTTCCAGTCCGCGACGGGTACCGGACGTACCGCCCCAGTGTACGGGCGCCGCCGCGGCCCGTCCGGGCCCGAGGCGGCTAGTCCGCGGCCCCGGCCCGGATCAGACCGGCCTCGTACGCCAGGACCACGGCCTGGACCCGGTCGCGCAGGCCCAGCTTGGCCAGGATCCGGCCGACGTGGGTCTTCACGGTGGCCTCCGAGAGCACCAGCCGGGCCGCGATCTCGCCGTTCGACAGCCCCTGGGCGACCAGCAGGAACACCTCCCGCTCGCGCTCGGTCAGCGGGCCGAGGGCGTCGGAGCCGGGCGCGCTCTGCGGGGTGGGCAGCACCTCGGCGAAGCGGTCGATCATCCGGCGGGTGGTGGTCGGGGCGACCACCGCGTCCCCGCCGTGCACCGCGCGGATCGCGGCCACCAGCTCGGTCGGCGGGACGTCCTTGAGCAGGAAGCCGCTGGCGCCGGCCTTGAGCGCGGCGAAGGCGTACTCGTCCAGGTCGAAGGTGGTGAGGATGAGCACGTGCGGGGCGTTCGGCAGCGGGCTGCCGTCCTCGGCCAGGCAGATCCGGCGGGTCGCCTGCACGCCGTCCAGCCGCGGCATCCGGACGTCCATCAGGATCACGTCCACCTCGGTGTGACGCAGCTTCTCCAGGGCCTGCGCGCCGTCGCCCGCCTCGGCGGAGATCTCGATGTCGCCCTGTGACTGGAGGATCATCCGGAAACCGGTGCGCAGCAGTTCCTGGTCGTCGACGAGCATCACGCGGATGGTCAAGGTGGGACTCCTTGGAGGGGTGGACGGCGGACTGGGCTAGTGGGCCGCCTTGAGCGGCAGGACGGCGCGGATCCGGAAGCCGCCGCCGGGGCGGGGGCCCACGTCGAGGCTGCCGCTGACCATGCCGACGCGTTCGCGCATGCCGATCAGGCCGTGGCCGAGGCCGTCCGCGCCGCCGGCGGTCAGGTGCTCGTCGGTGCTGCCGCGCCCGTCGTCCTCCACCAGGACGGCCAGCTCGCGCTCGCCGAAGTCGACCGCGACCCGGGCGTGCACGTCGGGGCCGCCGTGCTTGCGGACGTTGGTGAGCGCCTCCTGGACGATCCGGTAGACGGTCAGCTCGACGCCGCGCGGCAGCTCGCGCGGCTGCCCGGAGGTGGCGTAGTCCACGTCGAGCCCGGCCGTGCGGACCTGCTCCAGCAGCTCCGGCAGCTCCTCGACGCCCGGCTGCGGCACGTACTCCTCGGCCTTGGTGTCGGCGGTGCGCAGCACGCCCAGCAGCCGGCGCATCTCGACCAGCGCCTGGCGGCCGGTGGAGGCGATCGTGCCGAGCGCCTCCTTCGCCTGCTGCGGGGAGTTGTCCAGGACGTACGCGGCGCCGTCGGCCTGGACGATCATCACCGAGACGTTGTGGGCGACCACGTCGTGCAGCTCGCGGGCGATCCGGGCCCGCTCGGCGGCGACCGCCACCTTGGACTGGGCGTCCCGCTCGCGCTCCAGCCGGGCGGCGCGGTCCTCCAGCTCGGTCAGGTAGGCGCGGCGGACCCTGGTCAGCCGGCCCCAGGCCCAGCAGAGGATGAACGGCGTGCTCATCAGCAGCGTGATCATCGCCGCCTCGCCGAAGCCGTACGGGCGGGTGTGGGCGTCGCCGGCCCCGTCGAAGACCGTCTTCACCGGCTTCATCTGCCAGAACACCAGCGGCCCGGCGGACAGGCCGGCCGCCAGGGCCAGTCGGGAGGTCCACTTGTGGCCGAAGGCGGCGCCCGTGTAGGCGAAGACCAGGTAGGCGACCGAGGAGAAGCCCGGTGTGACGCCCGCGATCACCTGGCCGACGCCGACGCAGGTGGCGGCGACCACCGTGAGGTCGGGGAAGCGCCGCCGGAAGACCATCAGCAGCGGCAGTAGCACCGCGAGCGCGATCGAGGCGTCGAAGCGCCAGCCCTCGTCGACGTTGGCCTCGTTCGGGATCAGGCCGAAGAACAGCACGATCGCCGCCCAGGCGGCGTCGACCACCATGGGGTGACGGCGGAGCCAGGCGTTGAGTCGATGCACGTGTCCAGCGTAGGCAGTCGCCCGGTGTGCCCAGGTCCGCCGGTAGGGCGATCCGCCCTACTCCGTAGGTCGGAGAAGCACCTGATCCGATTGGGAGGGTCCTTCCCCCGCCGGGTAGCGTCCGGCCCCATGACTTGGATGCGGTGGGCGCCCGCCATGGAACAGGCCCTGTACGACCCCGGGCAGGGGTTCTACCGCAGGCCGGAGGGCCCGGCCGGGCACTTCCGCACCTCCGTGCACGCCTCACCGAGGTTCGCCCGTGCGGTGGCCCGGCTGCTGCTGGAGGTTGACGAGGCCCTCGGCCGTCCGGAGGAGCTGGCCCTGGTCGACATGGGGGCCGGGCGGGGCGAACTGCTCACCGGGGTCCTGGCCGAACTGCCCGCGCCGGTGCTGGCGCGGCTGCGCCCGTACGGCGTGGAGATCGCCGGGCGTCCGGCCGGCCTGCCGTCCACAGCCCTGTGGACGGACGAGCCGCCGCGCGGGGTGACCGGGCTGCTGTTCGCCAACGAGTGGCTGGACAACGTCCCGCTGGACGCCGGCGAGGTGGACGAGGACGGGGTGCTGCGCTACCTCGAGGTGGACACCGCGACCGGCGAGCAGCGCCTCGGCGAGCCGGTCTCGGCGGCCGACGCGGCCTGGGCCAGCCGCTGGTGGCCGGCCGCGGAGCCCGGCGAGGTGGTGGAGTTCGGCGCCCCCCGCGACGCCGCCTGGGCGCGGGCCGTGGCCGGGCTGGAGCGCGGGCTGGCCGTCGCCGTCGACTACGGGCACACTGCCGGGCGGCGGCCGCCGTTCGGCACGTACGCGGGCTTCCGGGACGGCCGGGAGGTGGCCCCGGTGCCGGACGGCTCCTGCGACGTCACCGCGCACGTCGCGCTGGACTCCGCCGCCGTGCCCGGTCTCCACAGCCTGTGGACAACCCAGCGGGAGGCGTTGCGCGCGCTCGGCGTGAGTGGCGAGCGCCCGGCGCTCGCGCTGGCCTCCAGCGACCCGGCCGGCTACCTGCGGGCGCTCGGTGGGGCGGGGGAGGGGGCCGAGCTGACCGACCCGGGCGGCCTCGGCGCCTTCGGGTGGCTGGTGCAGGCCGTCCGCATGCCGGAACCGGTGAGCTTGGCGGGCCTGCCGGGATGGCAGACTCTGGGAGCATGAGGGAGACCACGGTCGGCATCGGGGCGGGAGCCGAGAACTTCACCGGCGCGGCGGGCACCACCGACATGGTGCTCAACATCGGCCCGCAGCACCCGGCCACCCACGGCGTGCTGCGGCTGCGGATGCTGCTCGACGGCGAGCGCATCGTGAGCGCCGAGCCGGTGATCGGCTACATGCACCGGGGCGCCGAGAAGCTGTTCGAGGCCCGCGACTACCGGCAGATCATCATGCTGGCCAACCGGCACGACTGGCTCTCCGCCTTCTCCAACGAACTCGGCGTCGTCATGGCCGTCGAGCGGATGCTCGGCATGGAGGTCCCCGAGCGGGCGGTGTGGATCCGCACCCTGCTCGCCGAACTCAACCGGGTGCTCAACCACCTGATGTTCCTCGGCTCGTACCCGCTGGAGCTGGGCGGGATCACCCCGGTCTTCCACGCCTTCAACGGCCGCGAGGACCTCCAGCACGTGCTGGAGGAGGCCTCCGGCGGCCGGATGCACTACATGTTCAACCGGGTCGGCGGCCTCAAGGAGGACCTGCCGGCCGGCTGGCTCGGCCGGGTCCGCACCGCCGTCGCCACCGTGCGCTCGCAGCTGCCGGTCTTCGAGGACCTCGTCCTCGGCAACGAGATCTTCCGCGCCCGCACCGCCGGCGTCGGCGTCCTCACCCGGGCGCAGGCCGAGGCGTACGGCGTCAGCGGCCCGATCGCCCGGGCCAGCGGCCTGGACCTCGACCTGCGCCGCGACGAGCCGTACCTCGCGTACGGCTCCGAGGAACTGCGGCAGGTGCTCACCGTGGTCACCCGCGAGGAGGGCGACTGCCTGGCCCGCTTCGAGTGCCTGCTGGAGCAGACCCTCAACTCGCTGGCCCTCGCCGACGCCTGCCTCGACAAGCTCGTCGCACTGCCGCCCGGCCCGGTCAACCAGCGGCTGCCCAAGGTGCTCAAGGCACCCGAGGGCAGCACCTACGCGTGGACCGAGAACCCGCTCGGGATCAACGGCTACTACCTGGTCTCGCGCGGCGACAAGACGCCGTGGCGGCTCAAGCTGCGCTCGGCGTCCTTCAACAACATCCAGGCGCTGACCGAGCTGCTGCCGGGGACGCTGGTCGCGGACATGGTGGCGATCCTGGGGTCGATGTTCTTCGTGGTCGGGGACATCGACAAGTAGGGTCCCGGGCCCGGCCTCGGGTTTCCGGGCTCCGGCCCACCAGGACGCCCGGTGGGCCGGACGTCCTGGTGCCCCGGTCAGGCCTTCTTGGGCTTCTTGACCGGGTCGGCCGGGTGCGGGGCCACCTTGCGGTCGCCCTTGGTGGCGATCCGCTCCTCGCACAGCCGGGCCAGCACCTCGTAGCCGGCCCTGCCCATCAGCTCGGTGAGCTCGGGGCGGTAGCTGACGTACACCGGCTCCGCGCCCTGGTGGGCCGCCGGGGCGCCGGTGCACCACCAGTGCAGGTCGTGGCCGCCCGGGCCCCAGCCGCGGCGGTCGTACTCGCCGATCGACACCTGGAGGTAGCGGGTGTCGTCGGGGCGGTCGATCCAGTCGTAGGTGCGGCGGATCGGCAGCTGCCAGCAGACGTCCGGCTTGGTCTCCAGCGGCTCGCGGCCCTCCTTGAGCGCGAGCGCGTGCAGGGCGCAGCCGGCGCCGCCCGCGAAGTCCGGGCTGTTCACGAAGATGCAGGCGCCGCCGACCCGGCGGGTCTGGCGGTCGCCGTCCTCGTCCAGCATGGTGATGCCGCCGTCGGACCTGATCCGGCCCTTGGCGTCGGTGCCCTCGGCGAAGTTCTCCCACAGCTCGGGGGTCAGCCGGGCCGCGTGTCCCAGGACGCGCTGCTCGTCGTCCTCGTCCGAGTAGTGCGCGCCCAGCGTGCAGCAGCCGTCCGACTCGCCCCGGCCCTCGCGGATGCCGTGGCAGCCCTGGCCGAAGACGCAGGACCAGCGGGAGGTCAGCCAGGTGAGGTCGCAGCGGAAGACCTGCTCCTCGTCGGCGGGGTCGGCGAACTCGACCCAGGCGCGGGGGAAGTCGAGCGGGACCTCGTCGCGCGGGATCTCGCGGCGCAGGGTCGGCATCGCGAGGTCGACGGGGGCGGGGGAGGCCTTGGGCTTCGCCTTGGCCTTCTTCTTGGACGTTTCTGCTGGTGCCACCCGGCAAGGGTAGAGCTTTCGGGGGTGGTGGCGCGGTGGCGGGACCGATGGCGGTGCCGATGGCGGTGCCGGTGGCGGTTCCGCGGGTGGTTCCGGGGGTGGTTCCGGGGGTGGTTCCGCGGGCGGGAGGGATGGCGGCTCCCGGCCGCGGGGACGCCGGGGTGAAGGCGGGGTGAAGAGGTCCGGCGGGGCGTGCGGGCGGGCCCGGCGGCGTGCCTAGGATGGCGGCCGGTCCGCTACGGGTCCGCTACGGGGAGGTACGGGGATGGCAGGCGGCAGCACCGGGGCGTCCGGCCGCGCGGGTGGGGAGTTCGTCCTCAGGCCGTGGGAACTGCACGGCGAGGGGCGGGAGTTCGAGAAGCTCGGCGGCGAGCTGGCGAAGGCCGTCACCGCCCTGGAGGAGGGTCTCGCCGCGATCGGCGCGCCCTGGGGCGCGGACCAGCCGGGCAGCGGCTTCGCCACCGTGTACGGGCAGGCGCGCGGCGAACTCGTCGGCGGGCTGCGGGGGTTGGCCGGGCGGGTGGCCGGGGTCGGGGCCGGGCTGCACACCATGGCCGCGCGGACGGCGGACACGGACAGCTCGGCGGCGAGCGGGTTCGGGGCCACGGCTGGCTCGGGGGCGGCGGCGGGTTCGGGGGTGCCGGTGGTGACGTCCGCGGTGTACTCGACGGCGCCCGAGGCAACCCCGGGGGCCGTTCCCGTCGTCCCCGGGGACAAGTCGGTCTGACCGATCCGGCTCCAGGACGGAGCGGCTCGAAGGGGGACCGGCTCCGGGGCGGAGCGGTTCGAGACGGACCGGTTCGAGGCGGACCGGCTCGAAGGGGGAAAGCGCGTGTCCAGGAAACTGCCCGAGGAACTGGCCCCGGTGCTGGCCAGGACCGGCCAGCAGTGGCCGCAGGCCGACGAGGAGGGCCTGCGCAAGGCCGCCGGGGTCTGGCGCGAGTTCGGCAAGGAGGCCGACCGGCTCACCCGGCGCTGCGGCGAGTCCGTCCGGCGGGTCACCGCCGACAACTCCGGCCACGCGGTCGAGGCCTTCGGCGCGTACTGGCAGGGCTTCAGCGGCGGCGGCAGGGGCCACCTGGACGACGCGCACAGCGCGGTCGGGCTGGTCGCCGGGGCCTTCGACACCGCCGCGCGGGCCGTGGACACCTGCAAGGCCGAGATCATCGCGACCCTGCGGCAGCTCGCCGCCGAGCTCAAGCAGGCCGAGGAGCAGGCGGCCAAGGCCAAGGAGGCGGCCGGCCGGGCAGCCGCGGCGGCCGACGGCGACCCGACGAAGAGCGGGGTGGTCGGCGGACTGGAGACCGCCGTCGGCGGCCTCGCCACCAAGCTGAAGAACGCCGCCGCCGAGCAGGTCGCGGCGGGGGTGGCGGCCGTCGCCGTCGAGGCCGCCGCGCTGAAGATCGGCGGGCTGCTCGCCGAACTCGGCCGCGCCATGAAGGACGGCCTGTCCGGCGCGCTCAAGGAGCCCGCCGCCGTCGCCCTGCTGAAGCTCGGCACCGCGCAGGGCACGGGGATCACCGCCGCCTCGTACCGCGCCGGCGCGTTCGACCCGCTCGCCGCCGGACTGCCCGCCGCCCTCGGCGAACCCGGCGTGCTCGGCGCGGACGGTTCCGGGCTGGTCCTGCTCGCCGGGAAGGACGGCAAGCCGCTGGTCGGCGTGCCCGGGCTGACGGTCAAGGTGGACGAGCACGGCAAGCCGGTCCTCGGCCCGGACGGGCAGCCCGTCATCCTGCGCGCCGACGGCACGCCGGTGGCCGACGCCGCCGGGCTGCTGGTCGTCCCGGGGCCGGACGGGAAGCCGGTGGTCGGGGTCGCGGACCTGGCCGTCCGGCTGGACGAGCACGGGCAGCCGGTGCTCACCGACGAGGACGGCAAGGCGGTCCGCGGGGTGCCGATCGCCGGGCTCACGCCGGGGGCGGACGGGCCGGGTGGCGACAAGCCCGGCGCCGACAGGCCGTCGGCGGGTGGGACGCCCGACGGGCCGGCGGATCCGAAGGTGCCGGGGGCCGTGAAGGTGGCCTCGGTCGCGGTGGCGGACCCGGGGGCGGTGGTCGGCGGCCCGGATGTGGCGGTGGCGGCGGGCGCTTCGGCGGGTGCGGGTGCGGGTGCGGGCTCGGGTGCGGTGGCGGCCGGGGGCGGGGGTGGCCTCTGGGGCTCGGCGGGGCAGCACCGGGCGGCGGGTGGCGGTGGCGGCGGGGGTGGCGGTGACTCGGCGCCGTCGGTGCCGTCCGGTGCCGCTCCGGTCCGGCAGGGCGGCGGGTCGGCGGGCTGGTCGGACGGGGACTACCCGCTCCAGGCGCCCGCGGCCTCCTCGCATGGCAGTGCGGTCGGGGGCGGTGGCGGCGGGCCGGTGACCGTACGGACGGACTCGGTGAGTGCGCCGGTCGCGCCCGTCACGGCGCCGTCCGTCGGCGGTCCCTCGCACGGCCCGGCGCCGGAGGCCCCGCCGACGGTCCGGCCGGTCGCGGTGCCCGGGCAGTTCGCGGCCCCGGCGTACGGCGGCGGGTATGGCGGGCACGGCGGGTACCCGGCGCCCGGGCCGGTCGGCACCGTCGGGCCCGGGCCGCTGGCGGGCAGCGGCGGCGGGCCCGTGAACGTGGCGGCTCCGTTCGGCAGCGGCGTCGGGGCGGGCGCGTCCGGCAGCCCCGGTGGTGTGGTGGGTGGTGTGGTGGGCGGCGGTACGGCCGTCGGCGGGCCGCAGCCCGGCACTCCGGGGGCCAGGACCCCGGCCGGCGCCGCGCCGAACCCGGTCGTCGGACCGCCGGTCCACGCCGCCCCGCCGCCTCCGGCCGCACCCCCGATCGTCGGGACCACCCCGGTGATCGGCCGGCCCGAGCCGCACCCGGGGGAGGCCCGGCGGCGGGAGAACGCGGCGGGCCTCGCCGACCCCACCCTCGCCTGGGGTGCGGTCCCGGTCGCGACCGCCCACGCGATGGCCCTCCAACTCGCCCTGCGGGCACGGCACGGAGCCCAGCCGGAGGACCCGACGGTCCGGCCGCGCAGCATCACCGACAGCCGACCGTACGGCCTGCCGGGCGGGCTCGGGCCGGTCGACCCGGAGCACCAGGCCGAGGTCGAACGCCGCGTGCCCCGGGACGAGGACGGCCTGCCCGTCCGCCACCCCGACCCGGCGGTCGGCGGCTGGGCGGAGGTCGTCAACGACGGCGGCCACCGCGAACCGGGCCGGGCCAACAACAGCCTGGAGATCGCCCTCTCGGCGGTCGAGTGCTACACCGGCCGCCCGACCTGCGCGGCCCCGCGCATCCCCACCGAGGGCGACGCCGGCGAACGCGGCGGCCGCGACCGCGCGGAACGCGAACTCGGCGCCCCCTTCCGGGACCTGGGCGACGGCGGCCCGGCCTTCGACCGCCTCGCCGACGACCTCCGCCGCGCCGGCCACGGCTCCCAGGCCGTACTGCTCACCCTTGACGCCTACGGCCGCCCGCACACCTGGAACGCCGTCAACCACCAGGACACCGTCACCTACCTCGACCACCAACTCGCCCGCCAGGCCCCCACCCCCCTCCACCCCGCCACCCACGGCCTCTGGGCCATCGCCCTCACCCCCGAAGGCCGCCCCCTCACCCCCACCCCCTGACCCGCCCCCACCGGAAGCCGCCCCCCGACTCCCCGGGCCACCCACCCCGGCGGAAACCACGAGGCCCCCACAGGAAGTCGGCCCGTCCGACTTCTCGCGCAGGGGGTGGTGATGGGGGCGTAGGGTCGCGGGTCAGGTCGGGATGGGGCTGGGAGTGGACGGACGGGGTGGTCGGGTGATTGCGCGGGCGCAGGCGGTGGAGGCGGGGCACCGGTGGATCAACGGGGATCTGCCGCAGGGGGCCGGGGCGGTGCGGCGGGTGTGCACCCATGAGTTCGAGCTCGGCTGGGTGGTGTGGGCCGAGCCCGCCCGGGTGGTGGTGGATCCGCGGACGGGGGAGCGGCGGGCGCCCGAGGAGGTGGGGGCGGCCTGCGCCGTGGTGGACCGGGAGAGCGGACGGTTCACGGTGTGGCCCTCGGTGCCGGTGGACGAAGTGGTCGGGCTGTACCGGGACTTCGTCGGCGCGGGCGGCTACGACCCGACCCTCCCGCCCGCGACCGGCCGGGGTGCCCGGGCCGAGCTGACCTACCGGGACGGCACCGGCGAGGAGCGGTCGCTGGCGCTGCGTTCCGCGGCGGGTCTGCCGCACCCGGCACTGCGCGGCTGGTGGTGGCTGCGCGAGCAGGGCGTCGCCGCCGGGGACGTGCTGGCCGTCCGGACCGACCTGCGGCCGAGCGCCCTGCCCGGCGGCTACTGGTCGTACGCGCTGGCCGCCGAACTGCCGCACGTCCGGATCGACTTCGAGCTCCCGTACGGCCCGCGCTTCGACCACCGGGCCGCCGCCGTACGGGCGCTGCCCGCGTCGCCGGACGGTCCGGCCCGCAACCGGGTGCCCTTCCCCCGCGCGGTGCGCCCCGCACCCGACGAGCCCGACGCGGCGCTCGCCGCCCGGCTCGCGGAGCGGTTCGGCCCGGCGGGCGTCCAGCGCTTCGAGCCGGCCGACGTCGCCCGCGCCGAGCTGCCCGGGGACGCGGCCGCGCTGCTGCTGACGGTGGGCGTCCCGGTGGCCGTGCCGGGGTTCTTTGCCCTGCACCACCCCGGGCCGGACGCGATCGCCGACGGCACCCGCCAGGGCGGCGTCCTGCCCCCGCTCGCCGGGTACCTGGCCGAGCTGGGCCGCGGCACCAGGGTGGCCGAGCGGGAGCGCCTGGCGCTCGCCGGGCAGCTGCTGCTGGGGACGGACGGCTGGGCGCTGCTGGCCCTCGACCCGGTGGCCGGAGCCGTCCGGGCGGTGGACCCGGACTACGCGACCGCCCGCCACTGCAACGCCGACCTGCGCGCCTTCGTCCGCTGCCTGGAGGTGTTCGCCGACTGGTGGCCCGCTCTGCGCGGGCTCGACCCGGTGGCCGCCGGCGGGGCGGTGGACGCCCTGCAGCGGGCGCTGGCGGCGGTGGACGGCACGGTCTTCGCGGACCCGGAGAACTGGTGGGCCGTCATCGTGGAGCAGCTGTGGGACGGCCTGCTGTGAGGGGCGGCCCGCGGTGAGGGACGCCCGGGGCCGCCGGACCCCCGCTCCGCCGCCCGCCGACCGGTCCCGGACCAGCGCGAATACCGTCACACCCCCGCTCGGCGGCTCCCGGATCGCGTAGCGTGGAGAGTTATGCGACTCGGTGTGCTCGACGTAGGTTCCAACACGGTCCACTTCCTCGTGGTGGACGCCCATCCGGGCGCTGCTCCGTTGCCCGCGTACTCGCACAAGGCCGAGCTGCGCCTGGCCGAGCTGCTGGACGCGGACGGCGCGATAAGCGAGGCCGGCATCGAGCGGCTGGTGGGCCACGTCGCCTCCTCGCTGCGGGTCGCCGAGGACAAGGGCGTCGTCGACATCCTCCCGTTCGCCACCTCCGCCGTGCGCGAGGCCGCCAACGGTGAGGAGGTGTTGCGCCGGGTGACCGCCGAGACCGGCGTCGAGCTGCGCGTGCTCTCCGGTCAGGACGAGGCCCGGCTCACCTTCCTGGCCGTCCGCCGCTGGTTCGGCTGGTCCTCGGGCCGGCTGCTCAACCTGGACATCGGCGGCGGCTCGCTGGAGATCGCCTGCGGCCTGGACGAGCAGCCGGACGTCGCCTGCTCGCTGCCGCTGGGCGCCGGCCGGCTGACCGCCCGCTGGCTGCCCGGGGACGTCGCCGACCCGGACGGGCTGCGCGAGCTGAGACGCCACATCCGGGCCGAGCTCGCCACGGTGGTCGGCGAGATCACCCGGCTCGGCCCGCCGCGGCACGCCGTCGCCACCTCCAAGACCTTCAAGCAGCTGGCCCGGATGACCGGCGCCGCCCCCGCCGACGCCGGGCCGTACGCCGACCGCCGGCTCACCCGCAGCGGGCTGGCCTCCTGGCTGCCCCGGCTGTCCGCGATGACCGTCGCCGAGCGCGCCCGGATCCCCGGCGTCTCCGAGGGCCGGGCCAAGCAGCTGCTGGCCGGCGCGTTGGTCGCCGACGCCGCGATGGACCTGTTCGGGCTGGAGGAGCTGGACGTCTGCCCGTGGGCGCTGCGCGAGGGCATCATCCTGCGCCGCCTGGACGCGATGGACGGCTCGGCCGACCGCCGCCGCCCGGCGCTCACCTCGTAAGCCGGGCGCGCGGCCCCGTAGTCCGCGCCCCCGGCCGCGCCGGGCGGCCACCCGGCCCCCGTACGCCCCGCCCCGGGGCCGGGAGCGCCCCGGAGGGCCGCCGACCGACCGGGCCCGGGGCAACGTGCCGATGGTCACTGCGCCGGTCATCCCGTCCCGTTCGCAGCGTGCTCCGCTTACGCTGTCTCCCGTGGTGCAACCAGCGGGCGAGGACGGAACGCAGGAGGGCCGCACTCCCGGGAACGGGCAGTCGCGGCCGGACGGTCCGCGCCGCCGGCTCGGCAAGGCGGTCACGGGCGCCACCGCCGCCCAGGCCGCCAAGCAGGCCGCGAAGGCCGTCAAGGCCGCCCAGCGCACCGCGAAGACCGCAGCGGCGAAGACGACCGCCGCCACGACCGCCGCAGCCAAGGCGAAGACGACCAAGACGGCGAAGGCGGCCAAGACGGCGAAGGCGGCCAAGACGGCGAAGGCCGCGAAGAGGCCGAAGCGGGCCCCCGGGCACCAGCCCACCGCCGGGACCCCCGCCGCGCAGCAGTCCGCCCCGAAGAAGACCCGCACCGCCCGGGCCACCGGCGCCGCCAAGGCCGCCGTCCAGTCCGTCCGCTCGGTCAAGGCCGCCAAGCGCGACGCCGCCCGACCGCCGCTGCTGCGCACCACCGACCGGCTGGTGCTGCCCCGGCACCCGGCCCTGCACATCCCCGACACCAAGGTGGTGCTGTCCACCGCCTCCGTGTACCCGGCGAGCACCGCCGTCGCCTTCGAGCTGGCCGCCAAGCTCGGCTACGACGGGGTCGAGGTGATGGTCTGGAACGACCCGGTCAGCCAGGACATCGACGCCCTGCGCCGGCTCTCCGACGCCCACCGGCTGCCCATCCTGGCCGTGCACGCGCCCTGCCTGCTGATCACCCAGCGGGTGTGGAGCACCGACCCGTGGACCAAGCTGGTCCGGGCCCGGGCGGCCGCCGAGAAGCTCGGCGCGAGCGCCGTGGTCGTCCACCCGCCGTTCCGCTGGCAGCGCCAGTACGCCCGGGAGTTCGTCGAGGGCATCAACCGGATGGCGGGCGAGACCGACATCCGCTTCGCCGTCGAGAACATGTACCCGTGGCGCTACCGCGACCGCGAGATGCTCGCCTACGCCCCCGGCTGGGACGTCACCGACGAGGAGTACCGGCACTTCACGATCGACCTCTCGCACGCCGCCACCTCCCGGATCGACACCTTCGCCATGGTCGAGCGGATGGGCGACCGGCTCGCCCACGTCCACCTGGCCGACGGCAGTGGCTCCGGCAAGGACGAGCACCTGATCCCCGGCCGCGGCAAGCAGCCCTGCGCCGAGCTGCTGGAGCACCTCGCCCGCACCGGCTTCGACGGCCACGTGGTGCTGGAGGTCAACACCCGCCGCTCGGCCTCCCCCGCCGAACGCGAGGCCGACCTGGCCGAGGCCCTCGCCTTCACCCGCCTGCACCTGGCCACCCCGTCGCACGTACGCTGAGCCGTCCGGCCGGAGCGGGTGCGAACCGCCAACCGCCCTACCGAGGGGGAGAAGTGACGAACGGCCAAGAGAGCAAGGGGAGCCAGGAGTTCAGCGGACTCCGCAACTTCCGCGAGCTGGCCGGGAGCTTCGGCGCGGTGGCCGCCGAGTACGACCGCGGCCGCCCCGGCTACCCGGAGGAACTGTTCGACGAGCTGGAGCGGTTCTGGGGCCGGGGGCTCAAGGGGGCCAGGGTCCTGGACGTCGGCGCCGGCACCGGCATCGCCACCCGCCTGCTGGCCGCCCGTGGCGCGGACGTCGTCGCCGTCGAGCCGTCCGCCGGGATGGCCGCGCAGTTCCAGGCCGTCTCCCCGCAGCTCCCGCTGGTTCGCGGCGGCGGTGACGACCTGCCCTTCCACGACCACTGCGCCGACCTGATCACCTACGCCCAGGCCTTCCACTGGACGCAACCCGGGCGGTCCGTCCCCGAGGCGGTCCGGGTGCTGCGGCCCGGCGGGGCCCTCGCCGCCTGGTGGAACCTCTTCGACGAGACCGTCCCGTGGGTGCGCGCCCGGGACGAGCGGCTGTCCGCCGAGCTGTCCGGCCGCTACCACGGCTACGGCCGGGTGGCCGACCTGACCGCCCCCTTCGCCGCCGCCGGGCTGGAGGTCCGCCGCACCCAGCTGCGCTGGCAGCGGCGGGTGTCCGTCGAGCAGGTGGTCGACAACCTCACCTCGCGCTCCTACTTCGCCTCGTTGGCCCCGGAGCGGCGCGAGCCGCTGCTCGCCGCCGAGCGCGCGGCGCTGCTGGCCGAGTTCCCGGACGGACAGGTGGTCGAGCCGTACGTCCTCGACCTCACCGTGGCCGTCGCGCGGCACTGAGCCGCCGCCCCGACGCCCGCCCGCTCCCGCTGTCCGGCCCGCCCCGCGCCGCCTGCCCGCATCGCGGACGGACCGTCCGCCGGCCGGACGGCGGGCGTAGGCTCGGTACCCACAGCGGCCCCCGAACCCTCCCAGCAGCGGGGTGCCCGCGAGAGCCCCGAAGGAGTGGAGCACAGTGCCCGAGCTGAGGTCCCGTACGGTCACCCACGGTCGCAACATGGCAGGCGCCCGGGCGCTTCTCCGGGCGGCCGGCGTAGCCCGCGAGGACTTCGGCAAGCCGATCATCGCGGTCGCCAACTCCTTCACCGAGTTCGTCCCCGGCCACACCCACCTCCAGCCGGTCGGCCGGATCGTCTCCGAGGCGATCAAGCAGGCGGGTGGTATCCCGCGCGAGTTCAACACCATCGCCGTGGACGACGGCATCGCGATGGGCCACGGCGGCATGCTCTACTCGCTGCCCTCGCGCGACCTGATCGCCGACTCGGTCGAGTACATGGTCAACGCGCACTGCGCGGACGCCCTGATCTGCATCTCCAACTGCGACAAGATCACCCCGGGCATGCTGATGGCCGCGCTGCGCCTGAACATCCCGACCGTGTTCGTCTCCGGCGGCCCGATGGAGGCCGGCAAGGCCACCCTGGTCGACGGCACCGTGCGCAAGCTCGACCTGGTCGACGCGATCTCCCAGGCGGTCAACGAGAACGTCTCCGACGAGGACATCGCGATCATCGAGGAGAACGCCTGCCCGACCTGCGGCTCGTGCTCCGGCATGTTCACCGCCAACTCGATGAACTGCCTGACCGAGGCGATCGGCCTCTCGCTGCCCGGCAACGGCTCGGTGCTCGCCACCCACACCGCCCGCAAGGACCTGTACGAGCGGGCCGGGCGGACGGTGGTCGAGATCGCGAACCGCCACTACGGCCAGGACGACGCCTCCGTCCTGCCCCGGGCGATCGCCACCCGCGCCGCCTTCGAGAACGCCATGGCCCTGGACATCGCCATGGGCGGCTCGACCAACACCATCCTGCACCTGCTGGCCGCCGCCCAGGAGGCCGAGCTGGACTTCGACATGCGGGCGATCGACGCCATCTCCCGCAAGGTGCCCTGCCTGTCCAAGGTCGCGCCGAACGGCTCGTACTACATGGAGGATGTGCACCGGGCCGGCGGCATCCCGGCCATCCTCGGCGAGCTGTACCGCGGCGGGCTGCTCAACGAGGACGTCCACACCGTGCACGCCGACTCGCTCGCCGAGTGGCTCAAGACCTGGGACGTGCGCGGCGGTTCGTCCTCCGCCGAGGCCGTCGAGCTGTGGCACGCCGCCCCCGGCTGCGTCCGCTCCGCCGAGGCCTTCTCGCAGTCCGAGCGCTGGGAGTCGCTGGACACCGACGCCGCCGGGGGCTGCATCCGCAGCGTCGAGCACGCCTACTCGGTCGAGGGCGGCCTGGCCGTGCTGTACGGCAACCTCGCCGAGGACGGCTGCATCGTGAAGACCGCCGGCGTGGACGAGTCGATCTGGACCTTCAGCGGCCCGGCCGTCGTGGTCGAGTCCCAGGAGGACGCGGTCGAGGCGATCCTGGCCAAGCGCGTCAAGGAGGGCGACGTCGTCGTCATCCGCTACGAGGGCCCCAAGGGCGGCCCGGGCATGCAGGAGATGCTCTACCCGACCTCCTTCCTGAAGGGCCGGGGCCTGGGCAAGGCCTGCGCGCTGGTCACCGACGGCCGCTTCTCCGGCGGCACCTCGGGCCTGTCCATCGGCCACGCCTCCCCGGAGGCGGCCTCCGGCGGCACCATCGCGCTGGTCGAGGACGGCGACACCATCGCCATCGACATCCCGGGTCGCCGGATCTCCCTGGAGGTCCCGGACGAGGTCCTGGCCGAGCGCCGCAGCGCCCTGGAGGCCGCGGGCGGCTACCGGCCGAAGAACCGCGACCGCCAGGTCAGCCAGGCCCTGCGCGCCTACGCCGCGATGGCCACCTCCGCCGACAAGGGCGCCGTCCGCGACGTCTCCAAGCTGGGCTGAGCCCGTACGGGCCCCGTACGGGGCACCTCGTACGGAACGAGGAGCACGCAACGAGGAGGAGCCGTCCCACCGGCCGGGACGGCTCCTCCGCCGTGTGCGGCGGCCGGGTGATAATCGACGGTGTGAGCGAGCAGCCCCCCACCCCCGCCCCCACTCCCGCCGGCGCCCCCGAGCCGGCGCCCATCCGCTGGTTCGGCACCACCTGGCTGAACCGGGACAACGGCTACTGGCTGCGCCGGGTCGCCGTGTCGGTCGGCTCCCTGGCCGCGGCCGCCGCCGCGGTGCTGCTGCTGCGCTTCGGCGTCGAGGGCGTCGCGCTCTCCGACAACGGCGGCTTCCTCAACGGGCTGCTGACCGCCGCCATCGTGGTCTGTTCGATGATGGCCGTGCGGCGCACCTGGAAGGTGCTCACCGAGGGCAAGGACAAGCTGACCGGCTGGATGGCCGAGGACAAGTCGCTCGGCGCGGTGTGGATGATCGGCGGGGCCGGCTCGCTCCTCGCCTACTTCGCCCGCAGCCTGGTCGAGGCCCCGGGCGAGGCGGTCCGGCGGGCCGCCCACCAGCGGGCCGTCGAGCAGTACGAGAAGCGCCGGGCCGGCCGCAGTGGCCGACCCGGCGGGAAGCGCAAGGGCTGATCGTCAGGTCCGGCTGACGGATCCGCACTCGTCGGCCGGCTGGATGTCCTTGCTGCGGTCGTACGGGTCGATCTCGGGGCCGGTCGGCCGGGAGCCCGGAGCGTCCGACTGCAGCTCGGCGAACTGGTCGAACTGCGGGTGGAAGTAGCCGTCGTAGACGCCACAGGCCGAGTTGGCGGGGTCCGTCTGGCTCCCGCCGAAGGCGATCTTCCTGGGATCGACGGGGTAGCGGCCCGGGTCGTAGAAACGGAACGTCTCCACCCGGCGCACGATGGTGCGGGTGGTCCAGGTGTCCCCGGACACGTCGCCGCTCGGCGTGAGCAGGCCCGCCGGCTTGGCCGCGCCGTCCTGGGGCGCGGCCGGCTTCGTCGGCTGCGGGGCGCCGGTCGGCGGCTTGGGCGACATGGCCCGCTTGGCGGCGTCCGGACCGGGGCGCAGCGCGTACACGAAGCTGAAGTCGGTGTGGACGAGGACGCCCTTGTCGCCGTCGCCCTCGTACGTCATCCGGCCCTGCACCTTGACCACGTCGCCCACCGGAATGGCGTCGCGCGGGTCGAAGCGGCTGAACCAGGAGGTCGGGTCGTTCTTCTCGGACGGGTTGTCCAGAGCGGCCACCGCTCCGTCGCGCTCCTCCCGCAGCAGCAGCGCGAGCGCGGCGTCCGGCCGGCCGCCCCCGACCGTCTTCGGGTCCAGGTCGGCGGCGGTCAGGTAGTCCTTGACCAGCTGCAGCTGGGCGGCGACCTGGTCGGCGGAGAAGACGCCGGTGGCCTTGGCCTCGGGGAGCACGAAGGCCTCCGCGCCGTTCGGCCAGCCCTCGGCCGGGGAGCCGGCCCACGGGTGGTCCACGGTCGGCTGCTCCTCGGGGGCCTTCGGCGGCGCGGTCGTCGGCTTGGCCGTCTCCGGGGCGACGGTGGGCACCGGCGAGTGCGGGGCCGAGGCGCCCGCACCCCAACGGAACGAGTACCAGTCGCGCAGCGCGTCGACGTTCAGCGCCGCGAGCACCACGGCGACGGCCAGCGCGACGAACAGCGGCGCGCGCCACTCCAGCCGGCGGCGCGGGCGCGGGTTGCCCCACGGGTCGGGCGCGGCGGACTTCGGCTTGCGGCCGAACCGGCGCTTGGACGCCCGCGGGCCGTCGTTGACCGAGCGGCGGCCGCCCGGGTCGACCGGCGGGGTGTGCTTCCACCGGGCGGACAGCATGCGGGTGCGCCCGCTCTGCTCCTGGACGGCGGCGCCCCTGATGAACTCCTCGTCCAGGACGAGGTCGGCGAACGGGTCCTTCTTGCCCGTCCCGGACGGGTCGGACCCGCCCGGCTCGTCGCCCCCGGAGGGGCGCGGTTCCGGATCTTCGGCTATCGGCATCGCGCCAGTATGACGACGGGGGGTGACGGTGCGCCGATCGGGGGCACACCACGTGGTGAACTCGTGCGGATCGGGTGACAGTTCACCCCGGTTCGTCCGGAACCGCGCCGCCGCCCGGGGCCGTTCGCCGCTCGGGGCCGGTCCGTTGCCCGGGTCCGTCCCGCTCAGCCCTTGCCGCGGGCCTGCTTGACCGAGCCGACCACCCCGGCGATCGCCAGCAGCAGGCCGGCCGGCAGCAGCGAGACGAAGAAGGCGCCGAACAGCCCCTCGTCACCGAGGAACAGCTGGGCGAGCGTGTTGAGCGCCAGCAGTCCGCCGGCCGCCGGGAGCGCCGACCGCCACGGGTGCTCGTCCGCCCAGCGGCGCAGCCGCCGGTCGGTGGTGTCGTGCCGCAGCCGGCCGCCGACGGTGCCGACCAGGAAGAAGAAGAACAGACCCCAGCCGGCCGGTGAGGCCAGCATGCTCAGCGACCAGTTCCCGGAGATCGCCTCGATCCCCAGGGCCGTCGCCCCCACCACCGCACCGACCCCCGCGGCGGTCCGCCACGGTCCCACGGTCGCCGAGGCGACGGCGAGTTGCCGGTTCTCACGTCGGGACATTTCGTCGTGTGCCATGGCTCCACGGTGCGCCTGCCGGAGCGCGGAGGCCATAGGGGAAACCCCGGAGTTTTCACCCTAGGGGCAGGGCCGTTGCGGTCCGTGGCGACCACGGAGCGGACGGTCCCCGCGTGCGCCGCCGGGCGGTGCGAGGATGGCCGCAGCACCGAGGCAAGGCCGCAGCACCGAGGCAAGGAGCGGACCATGGGCAGCAGCGCAGCACACGGACAGAAGATCGCCTTCCTGGGCACCGGCAAGATCGGCGAGGCCCTGCTCTCCGGTCTGCTGCGGGCCGGCAAGGACCCGGCCGACGTCCTGGTGACCGCCCGCCGCCCCGAGCGCGCGGTCGAACTCGCCGCCCGCTACGGCGTGGTGGCCGTCTCCAACGCCGAGGCCGCCAAGCTCGCCGACACCCTGATCCTCGCGGTCAAGCCGCAGGACATGGGCAGCCTGCTGGACGAGCTGGCCCCGCACGTCGGCGCGGACCGGCTGGTGATCTCGGCCGCGGCCGGCGTCCCCACCGCCTGGTTCGAGGAGCGGCTGGCGGCCGGCACCCCGGTGGTCCGGGTGATGCCCAACACCCCGGTCCTGGTGGACGAGGGGATGAGCGTCATCTCGGCCGGCTCGCACGCGGGCGAGGAGCACCTGGCGCGCGCCGAGGAGATCTTCAGCTCGGTCGGCAAGGCGCTGCGGCTGCCCGAGTCCCAGCAGGACGCGGCCACCGCGCTGTCCGGCTCCGGTCCGGCCTACTTCTACTTCCTGGTCGAGGCGATGACCGACGCAGGCATCCTGCTCGGCCTGCCCCGGCAGGTGGCGCACGACCTGATCGTGCAGTCCGCGATCGGGGCCTCGGTGATGCTGCGCGACTCCGGCGAGCACCCGGTGAAGCTGCGCGAGGCGGTCACCTCGCCGGCCGGCACCACCATCGCGGCGATCCGCGAGCTGGAGAACCACGGGGTGCGGGCCGCGCTGCTCGGCGCCCTGGAGGCGGCCAGGGACCGCTCCCGGGAGCTGGCCTCGGGCGGAAAATGACCGCTGCGCGACCCCTCCCGTAATCGCGGCGCACCCCCTACGCTCTCGCCAACATCGTCCTACCGGTCGGTAGTGGGGCCGGCGACGTCAGCGAGGTCCGTGTGGAGTCCGCCTGGAGGTCCGCGTGAGTGCCGCACCGTCCGCACGGCCCGTCCCGTCCCCCGTGGCGCCTGGCCTGCGGGCCGGGCGGGCCGCACTCGCCGTCAGCTTCCTGCTCCAGGGCACCGTCTTCGCCCTGCTGGTCACCTGCATCCCGGAGATCCAGCACCGGTACGGGCTGAGCGACGGGCTGCTGCCGGTCTTCCTGGCCGCGGTGCCGGTGCTCGCCGGAGTCGGGTCGATCGCCTCCGAGCAGTTGGTGAAGCGCACCGGCGCGCGGGCCGTGCTGCGGGTGGTCCAGCCCGCCGTCTGTCTCAGCCTGGCGGCCGCCGGGCTGGGCGGCACGCTGTGGCAACTCGCGCTGGCGCTGGGCGCGTTCGGGCTGCTGGTGGGTGCGCTGGACGCCAGCATGAACATGCTCGGGGTGGGGCTCCAGCACCGCTACGGCCGTTCGATCATGATCGGCTTCCATGCCGCGTTCAGCCTCGGCGGCATTCTCGGCGCGGCCCTGGCGGGCCTCGGCTCGCACTACGACCTGGGGCTGCCGGTGCTGTTCGGCACGGCTGCCGCGGTGATCGCCCCGCTCGCCCTGCTGACCGGCACGCGGTTCGCGGGACCGGCCGAACTCGGCGACGCCGTCCGGGAGGCCGCCGAGGCCGCCGCCCGGTCCGTCCCCTGGCGTCCGCTGCTGCCGCTCTGCCTGGCGATGGCCTTCGCGTACATCGCGGACGCCTCGGTCTCCAACTACAGCGTCAAGTACCTGACCGACGGGCTGGGCAGCCGGGAGGACCTCGCCAAGCTCTCCTACCTGGGCTACATGGTCGCGATGCTGCTCGGCCGGGCCCTGGGCGACCGCGCGGTGCAGCGTTTCGGCGCCGTCCCGGTGGTCCGCGCCGGCGCCGCGTTGGCCGCCCTCGGCTTCGGGCTGGCCGTGGTCGCGCCCGCCGCCTGGGCGGGCATCGCCGCCTTCACCGTGCTGGGCTTCGGCATCTGCGCGATCATCCCGCAGGTGTTCGCGGCCGGCGGCCGGCTCTTCCCGGCCGACTCGGACGCCGCGGTGGCCCGGCTCAACCTCTTCAACTACGTGGGTTTCCTGCTCGGTTCGCCGCTGGTCGGGGCGATCGCGGACGCGAGCTCGTACCGCTGGGCGCTGCTCGCCCCGATGCTGCTGGTGCTCGCCGTCCTGCCGCTGGCCGAGCGCTTCGCCCCGGTGCCGGTTCCGGCCCCGGCCCCCGCCGTCGGGTGACGTCGGGGGCGGGGGACGGGACGTGCGGTCAGCTGATCACGGTCTGGAGCTCGGGCAGTCCCCCTGCCCAGAGGCCGTCCTTGGTGAAGTCCGGGGCGGTCGAGCCGTACTCGGCGTAGACGTACGGGGCCCAGTTCAGTGTGTACGACCCGGTCCAGGCCGGTGTGGAGGTGATCCGCGCGGTGACCGTGACGGTGCGGGTGGCGCCCGGCGGGATCGGCGTCGTGAGGTGGAAGGCGGCGGCGCTGTTGAAGCCGCCGTACGAGCAGTCGACGCTCTCGCCGCCGCAGCCGGTGGGGGTGACCACGTCGGTCCGCTGGTTGGTCGGCCAGGTCGGCTGGACGTACACGTAGGCGAAGGAGATGGCGTTGGGCTCGGTGTTGGTGAGCGACAGGGTCAAGGTCAGCTGATCGCCCGGCGCCGCCGTCTTCTTGTCGACGGAGAACGCGGTGCCGCCGATCTGGGAGACGGCGGAGGCCGGCTGGGTGGCGAAGATCACGCCAAGTCCCAGTATCGCAGCGAGAATTACCGCAAGGCGTTGCACGCTGAATGGCTTCATGGCGGAGAGGATAGGGAGCGGTGAAGGGCTTGTCTGCATCCCCGCACACCGTCTTCAACTGTCGCCGACACGCCCTGGCCCCCGCCGTCGGGTGACGGCGGGGGCGGTCGACGGGACGTGGGGTCAGCTGATCACGGTCTGGAGCTCGGGCACCCCGAAGGTCCAGCCCTGGTCCTTGGCCGTGGTGGTGCCGCCGACCTGGCCGAACTCGTAGTAGACGTACGGCGCCCAGTTCAGCGTGTACGGGGCGCTGCCCCACGCCGGGGTGTCGGTGATCTTGACGGTGAGTGTGACGCTCTTCGTCGCCCCGGGCGCGATCGGCGCGTTGAAGTGGAAGTTGGCGCTGTTCCCGTTGGTCACGCAGTCGGAGGTGTCGCCGGTGCAACCGGTGATGGTGAACGCTCCGGCCTGGGTGTTGGCCGGCCAGGTCGGCTGGACGGCCTCGTAGGCGAAGTAGATGGGGCTGTTCTCACTGTTGGTGAGCGACAGCGTCAGGGTCAGCTGGTCTCCCGCCTTGGCCGCCGACTTGTCGACCGCGAAGGTGGCGCCGCTGACCGCGGCGGAGGCCGGCTGGGCGGCAAAGAAGACGCCAAATCCCAGTATTGCAGCGAGAATTACCCCAAGGCGTTGCACGCTGAATGGCTTCATGGCGGAGAGGATATGGAGTCGCAAGGCTTTTGTCTGTACCGCCTCAACACCCGCCTCCACAGCTGCCCCACAACTTCCGTAGTTTCATCGCGCACCCGTCTGCCCGGCCGCCCCTCGGGCACCGGCCCGGCGTGCCCTGGCAGCGGTCCGGCCACCGCCACCCGCTACGGTGGAGGCCATGCCCGAAGCCGAGCGTGACACCCCCTGCGGCCTGCACCTCTTCTGGGACGAGGCCGTCACCGCCTACGACTTCGGCCCCGGCCACCCGATGGACCCGACCCGGCTGGCCCTCACCATGCGCCTGGTCGAGGACCTCGGGCTGAGCAGCGGGCCCGGGGTGACCGTCCGGGCCGCGCCGCCCGCCGGCGAGTCCACCCTCCGGCTGGTGCACACCCGGGAGTACGTCGAGGCGGTCCGCAACGCCGCCGCCCACCCCGAACGATCCGACCCGCTGCACGGACTCGGCACCGACGACAACTGGTCCTTCCCGGCGATCCACTCGGCCTCCGCGCTGATCGCCGGCCAGTCCGTGGCCGCCGCCGAGGCGGTCTGGCGCGGCGAGACCCCGCACGCCGTCAACTTCACCGGCGGGCTGCACCACGCGATGCCCGGCAAGGCCTCCGGCTTCTGCGTCTACAACGACCCGGCGCTGGCCATCGCCCGGCTGCTGGAACTCGGCGCCGAGCGGGTCGCCTACGTGGACGTGGACGTGCACCACGGCGACGGCGTCCAGGCGGCCTTCTGGAACGACCCCCGGGTGCTCACCGTCTCACTGCACGAACACCCCGCCACGCTCTTCCCGCAGACCGGCTGGTCGATCGAGACCGGCGGCGAGGACGCCCCCGGCTCCGCCGCCAACCTCCCGCTGCCCGCCGGCACCGGCGACGCCGGCTGGCTGCGCGCCTTCCACGCGGTGGTGCCCGAACTGCTCGACGCCTTCCGGCCGCAGGTCCTGGTCACCCAGCACGGGGCCGACACCCACTTGGAGGACCCGCTCGCCCACCTCGCCGTCACCGTGGACGCCCAGCGGCTGATCGCCGAGACGCTGCACGACCTCGCCCACCAGTACGCCGGCGGCCGCTGGGTGGCCACCGGCGGGGGCGGCTACGCGGTGGTGGACGTCGTCCCGCGCACCTGGACCCACCTGGTCGCCACCGCCGCCGCCCGGCCCGTCGACCCGGCCACCGAGACCCCGGAGTCCTGGCGCGCCGAGGTCTACCGCCGCACCCGCCGCCCGGCCCCGCTGCGGATGACCGACGGCGCCCGCCCGGTCTGGCGCGACTTCGACGCGGGTTACGATCCGGCCGACCGGCTCGATCAGGCCATCCTCGCCACCCGGCGAGCGGTGTTCCCGCTGCACGGACTGCTGGCCTGAATCCGCCTTCCCGGCCGCGCCCGGGCCGCGTCCCGGCGGGGCCGTGCGTACGCCGAGCGGTGCCATCCGCCGGTCGGCTACGTACTGCAACAGTCCTATCTCTCACCGTACGAGGACTGCACTTCCCCTCTTCCCACTGGTACCACCCATAACTACTCTGGGGATACACGTGTGCCGGTGGAGTCACCGGAGGGGAAGCCGGTGCCTTGCACACGGGTAAGGGTCGGGTGATGGTCATGAGTTCCGTCGAGCGCCCCCTTCAGGAAGTCGTCTTCCTGACCGTGGCGGAGGTCGCCGCGGTCATGCGGGTGTCCAAGATGACGGTGTACCGGCTGGTGCACAGCGGAGAGCTGCCGGCCATCCGGGTCGGACGGTCCTTCCGGGTGCCCCAGCAGGCGGTGCACGAGTACCTCAAGGAGTCCTACGTGCGGCTCGAGAGCGCGTAGCGCGGGCGCGCGGGAGCGGGGTCCACACCGGTGGGCCCCGCACCCGTTCGCCGGGGATTTCCCCCGAGTTCTCCGGCTGCCGGGGGCGCGATTTACAGCCCCGGGCAACCGGAAGGTAGGCTAGGCCCTCACGTCAGTCGTATGGACTCCGTCTCTCACGGGCGAGAGTCTCAGTGAGCGAGGGTTGTTCCGTGGGCTCTGTCATCAAGAAGCGTCGCAAGCGTATGGCCAAGAAGAAGCACCGCAAGCTTCTGAAGAGGACTCGCGTTCAGCGTCGCAACAAGAAGTAAGCGCCCCCGGCCGCGCCTGGCGCGCCCAGCGCTTCCACCGCCCGCCCAGGCCGTCACGGCCTGGGCGGGCGGTGTCGTTTCACGGCCCGGTGGGGCGGCGCGGTACGGTGCACGCAGGCCGCCGGGGCCGGGAAATGGGGGCAGCACCGTGGGCGTGGTCGTGCTCGTCACCGGCGTGGCACGCCATCTCGGTGCCCGCTTCGCCGCCGAGGTCCGCCGCCGTCCTGGCGTCGACCTGGTGGTCGGCGTGGACGTGCAGCCGCCCCGGCTGCCGCCCGGGGAGCCGGTCGGCCCGGCCGCCCCGTACCGCTTCCACCAGCTCGACCTGCGCCGTCCGGCGCTCTCCCGGGTGCTCGCCGAGCACCGGGTGGACACCGTGGTGCACCTCAGCGTCAGCGCCACCGGCCTGGGCTCCACCAACCGCTCCGCGGTGAAGGAGTCCAACGTGATCGGCACCATGCAGCTGCTCGGCGCCTGCCAGAAGGCCCCCGGGGTGCGCCGGCTGGTGGTGAAGTCCACCACCGGGGTCTACGGCTCCGCGCCCCGCGACCCGGCGGTGTTCAGCGAGCGGATGCAGCCCAAGGACCCGCCCGGCGGCGGCTTCGCCAAGGACGCGTCGGAGGTCGAGGGCTACGTGCGCGGCTTCGCCCGCCGCCGCCCGGACGTCGCGGTGACGGTGCTGCGCTTCGCCAACATCGTCGGCCCCGACGCGGACACCCCGCTCAGCGAGTACTTCGCCCTGCCCGTGCTGCCGACCGTCCTCGGCTACGACCCGCGGCTGCAGTTCGTCCACGAGGACGACGCCGTCGCGGTGCTCTGCCGGGCCGCCGACGAACCCGCGCCGGGCACCGTCAACACCGGGACCTTCAACGTGGCGGGGGAGGGCGTCCTGCTGCTCTCCCAGTGCGCCCGCCGGCTCGGCCGGCCCACCCTGCCGCTGCTGCTGCCCGCCGTCAGCTGGATGGCCGTGCTCGCCCGGCAGAGCCGGCTGGTGGACGTCTCGCCCGAGCAGCTGCGGCTGCTCACCCACGGCCGGGTGGTGGACACCGCGCGGCTGCGCGACACCTTCGGCTACCGTCCGGCGTTCAGCACGCCGGAGGCCTTCGCCGACTTCGCCGCCGCCCGCGGCCCGGGCCTGCTGCCGCCCGAGCGGCTGGCCGCCGTCGCCGACCGGCTGACCGCCCTGCTCGGCCCGGAGCGCGCCGCTGGGCCCGCCACCGGACCGGACGCCCTGCCGAACCGCCCCCGCCGACCGAGGAGCTGAACCCGCGATGAGTGCCGCAGCCGAGAACGCGCCGGGCGAGGCCAGGGTCATCCCGATCGAGTCCGCCCCCAGCTGGACCTCACCCGAGGGGCCGAAACCGGCCGACCGGCTCGCCGAGGCCGTCGGCGGGGCGCTGTCCGGGCCGCTCGGCCAGGCCGCCACCCGGCTGTTCGGCAAGGGCTGGGAGGGCCGCGCCGCCGAGGGGCTGGCCTTCCTGCGCCGCCGGGTGACCGGCGACTACGAGGTGGACGAGTTCGGCTTCGACCGGGAGCTCACCGAGGAGGTGCTGCTCTCGCTGCTGCGCCCGCTGGCCGAGAAGTACTTCCGGATCGACGTCCAGGGCGTGGAGAACATCCCGGCCGAGGGCGGTGCGCTGGTCGTCGCCAACCACTCCGGGACGATCCCGCTGGACGCCCTGATGACCCAGGTGGTCATCCACGACCACCACCCCGCCCGGCGGCACCTGCGGATGCTCGCCGCCGACCTGGTCTTCGTACTGCCCGGCATCAACGAGCTGGCCCGCAAGGCCGGCCACACGCTGGCCTGCAACGAGGACGCCCAGGCCCTGCTGGAGCGCGGCGAGGTGGTCGGGGTCTGGCCGGAGGGCTTCAAGGGGATCGGCAAGCCGTTCTCCGAGCGCTACAAGCTCCAGAGGTTCGGCCGCGGCGGTTTCGTCGCCTCCGCGCTGCGGGCGCGGGTGCCGATCGTGCCCTGCTCGATCGTCGGGGCCGAGGAGACCTACCCGATGATCGGCAACGTGAAGACGCTGGCCCGGCTGCTGGGCCTGCCGTACGTGCCGATCACCCCGACCTTCCCCTGGCTGGGCCCGCTCGGGATGCTGCCGCTGCCGGCCAAGTGGACGATCCGCTTCGGCGAGCCGATCGCCACCGACGCCTACCCGGCGGAGGCGGCGGACGACCCGATGCTGGTCTTCGACCTGGCCGACGAGGTGCGCGAGACCATCCAGCACAGCCTCTACCAGCTGCTGGTGCAGCGGCGCTCGGTGTTCTTCTGACGGACCCCGCCGAGCGGCGTCGCCCGGACCGGCCCCGGACACGGCGAGGGCCCGGCGGATATCGCACTCCGCCGGGCCCCCACCGCCCTGCTGTCAGCCGCCCAGGATCCGCAGACCGGGCAGCAGGTCGGGGAGCAGCGGCGGCACCTCGACGCCCTGCGGCTGGGCCGCGTTCGGGGCGCTGGGCGTGGCCTGCTGCGGCGCCTGCGGCGGGGCCGCGTCGGCGCTCGGTGAGGGCCTGGTGCCGGTGAGGCCGTTGGTGAGGCCGCCGACCAGGCCGTTGACGGCGTCCGGGGCGCTGCTGGGCAGGGTGTCCGGCAGGACGCCGCCCTTGCCGCCGTTGCCGGAGGCTCCGGAGCCGGGGTAGGCCGGGGGGTGCTCGGTGGCGCCGGGGCGGTTGCCGGCGGCGCCGGAGCCCGGGGCCTGGTCGGTGCCGGCCGTGGTGCCGGAGCCGGCCGCCGGGGAGCCGGCCGGGGAGCCACCGGTCGAGTGGGCCGAGCCGTCGCCCGCTCCGGTGCCGGTCGCGCCGCCGCCCTGGGCGGGGGGCAGGACCAGGCGCAGGGGCGCGACGTCCTCGCTTATGTCGTCGAAGAGCCGGTTCACCAGGTCGGCCTGCCGGGTGAGCTGGACGGGCAGCTTGCCCTGCAGCTCGCTCCACCGGCCGTCCTCGTCGTGGGCGAAGCCGGCCAGGGCCCGCATCGGGTCGAGGGAGCCGTTGCTGCGGTAGACCGAGCGCAGCAGCTCGCGGCCCTTGAGGGCGTCGGCGTGCATGTCGTCCAGGGCGCGGCGGACCTGTTCGACGGTGGCCGGGCTGAGGGCGCCGGCCGGGCCGGTGCGGCCGACCAGCGTCTTGGCCTCGCCGAGCCGGGTGGCCGCGTTGTCGAGCAGCAGTTCGCCGCGTTCGGAGTCGGAGCCCGCGAGGTCGAGCCGGAGCCCTTCCAGTCCGCGTTTGAGGCCGTACAGCGTGTCCCCGGGGAGGGCGTTGGAGCTGGCCGCGGCGGCGCCGGCCAGGCTGCCGACGGCGAGCCCGGCGACCAGCCCGCCGATCGCGAACCGGCGGCTCCAGCGGCCGCGCGGCGCCGTCCGGATCGCCCGGTGGCGGCGCTGGCGGGGCACCGCGGTGCCCGTCCCGCCGGCGAAGGCCTGCTCGAACGCGGCCATCAGCTGGGCGCGTTGGACCGTGCGGACCTCCCGGTCCAGCACCGGCCCGGGCAGCGCCCCCAGCGCATCGGTCAGACCGACCAGTTCGGCCATCGCGACCGGACCGGCGCCGGTGACAGCGGCGCTGTCCGATTCGGTGTTGGCCGCAGCGCGTTGCTCCGCCTGGTGGGCCTCCAGCGCCTCGGCGAAGGCCTTCGCCCGCCGGTGCTCAAGCACGTTTGCCGTCACGGGCCACACCTCCCTTCGTCGTTGTCGACACCCCGGCCTGCCGGACGGTTGCCCCGGCTGGCCAAAGCCACTCCATCGGGTGATAGGCCGCAATTCGACTTGACCGTCCGCCTGGTGGGGGCTTGCACGCTGGAAAACGAGCGGTGCGGGCGGTCGGTTACGCACGGCTGATCATCGGATCGACCGTTCACCCTGACGTGTCGGCCGGGCGCGAACGATGACGGCCCGGTAGGGCGTATGGCGCCGGTGCCGTCCTCGGCGCGGCTCATCGCGCGTCGGGCGGGAGCAACCGGGCCAGGGTGCGGACGGCGCGGTACTGGAGGGTCTTGATGGCACCCTCGTTCTTGCCCATGATCCGGGCCGTCTCGGCCACCGAGAGCCCCTGCAGGAAGCGCAGGGTGACGCACTCCTGCTGCTGCGGGTTGAGCCGGCGCACCGCGTCCAGCAGGGCGGCGTTGGAGAGCGACTCCAGCACCGACTCCTCCGGGCTGCGCTCGCACTCGTTGGAGTCGAGCATCTCGCCGGTGGTGACCTCCAGCCGGAAGCGGCTGGACTTGAAGTGGTCGGCGACCAGGTTGCGGGCGATGGTGACCAACCAGGCGCCGAAGTCCCGGCCCTGCCAGGTGAAGGTGCCGATCCGGCGCAGGGCGCGCAGGAAGGTCTCGCTGGTGAGGTCCTCGGCGGTGGCCCGGCTGCCGACCCGGTAGTAGATGTACCGGTAGACGGTGTCCGCGTAGTGGTCGTAGAGCCGGCCGAAGGCCTCGCTCTCGCCGGCCTGGGCCCGCTCGACCAGCTCCATGATCGGGTTGTGCTCGGTCTCGTAGCCGGGGCTGGGCGCGGTCCGGGTGCGGCCCCGGCCGGTGCCCGCGCTGCCGGTGCGGCCGCGTGAGCCGGTGCCGGCCGAGCCGGCGGCGGTGGTGCGCAGCGCCGGGCCGGATGCCGCGGGCTGGCCGAACGATCCTCCGGCGAGCGCCAGTTGGGGCGAGGTGGGGAGCTGGGTGCGGAGCAGGGTGCGCAACAGGTCCAGGCCGGTGGAGATCTGCCGCTCGACGGTCGGCCGGCCGCGCAGGCCGGTGCGGGGGCGCAGGGGCGCGGACGACGGGCGGGAGGGTGCAGGCGCGTCGTTCCGGACGGGTGGGTACACGGGACTCCCAGAGGCAGAACTGTGGACGGATCACCTCCGCCTGCGCGGAGAGCACCCCCGCGGCGTCCGTTCGAGCGGGACGCGTGGTGGCGTGCATCCAGGAGAGAATAACGCTTTGTGCAATGACAGCTACACCGTGTGGTCGAAGTGGTCGTTTGGGATCCATTTGTTGTGCATATTCGGCTGATACCGACCGGAGCTGTCATCGTTCATCCGGCTCAACGTGATCGAACGGGCGCCCAGGGTGACCAATTCGGCGGCCTGGGGGGCGGTTTCCCAGCCTTGGGGCTCGGCAATCCCCGACTTTCCCGGACTGGCGAACGATCAGAACCGGTCACCCGGCGACAGGTTCGTGCAGGCGGCCCGGACTGCCGTGCGGTGCGGGGGAGTTCGCCCGTAAGAGGGGCCAGGTCAGAGGCCCTGTTGACGCCCGCTCACTCGTCAGGGCGAGGCCGCCCGGACAGCTCCTGGGCGGCCTTCGGATGGCCTCCCGGGCGGTCTCAGCCGCGCCGTCGCCGTCGGTTCAGCGCCACCCCGGCCGCCGCCGCGCCGGCCAGCACCCCGAGCGCGGCCGCCGCCGGCAGCCCCACCCGGGCCGCCTTGCGCCCGGTCCGGAAGTCCCGCACCCGCCACCCCTGGGCGCGGGCGTGGCGCCGCAGCGCGCCGTCCGGGTTCACCACGTACGGGTGGCCGACCAGCGAGAGCATCGGGATGTCGTTGGCCGAGTCGCTGTAGGCGGCGCAGCGGTCGAGGTCGAGGCGCTCGCGCCGGGCCAGCGCGCGGACGGCGGCGGCCTTGGCCGGACCGTGCAGCAGGTCGCCGACCAGCCGGCCGGTGTAGTGGCCGTCCGTGGCCTCGGCGACGGTGCCCAGCGCGCCGGTCATGCCGAGCCGCCGGGCGATGATCCGGGCCACCTCCAGCGGGGCGGCGGTGACCAGCCAGACCCGCTGGCCGGCGTCCAGGTGCATCTGGACCAGGGCGCGGGTGCCCGGCCAGATCTTGTCCGCCACGACGTCCTCGAAGATCTCCTCGCAGATCGCCTCCAGGTCGGCGGTGGGCTTGCCGGCCACGATGCCGAGGGCGGACTGCTTGGCGTCCGAGATGTGCTCCGGGTCCTCGGCGCCGTGCAGCCGGAACCAGGCCTGCTGCCAGGCGAAGCGGGCGATGTCGCGGTGGGTGAGGAAGCCGCGGCGGTAGAGGCCGACGCCGAGGTAGAAGATCGCGGCGCCGCGCAGGATGGTGTTGTCGCAGTCGAAGAAGGCGGCGGCGCGGGGGTCGTCCTGGTCCGGGGTGTGGTTCCCGGCCGGGGCCTTGGGGGCCTTGCCGGACTTGCCCGCGGTCGGCGCTTCCGTCCCGGCGCCTTCCGTCCCGGTGTCTTCCGTCCCGGCGCCGGCCGTTCCGGCGTCGCCCTCCGGCCCCGGGGCGGGTGCCGGCCCGGGCTCGGCCCGCAGCGCGGCCTCGGCCGCCTCGGCCGCGGCTTCGCCGGCCAGGGCGCTCCGCTCGCTGCTGGAACGCCTTGCCTGGGTGAGCCTTCTGAGCACGGCCATGTCATCGAGGATAGCCAGCCGGCCGCCTGGCGACCGTGACGGAGCCGTGCCCGCGAGGTGAACAGCTCCACCGGGTGCCGGCCCCCGGGGCGGGTGGGGGCGATGGCGGAGAATGGGACGGTGAGCCCACTGCTGAGACGTAAGAGCCCCCGGCCCGCGGACCGGACCGTGACCCTGGTCGGCAAGCCCGGCTGCCACCTGTGCGACGAGGCGCGCGAGGTGATCCTCCGGGTGACGGGGGAGCTGGGCGCGTCCTTCGAGGAGCGGGACATCACCCAGGACGAGGAGCTGTACCGCCGCTACTGGGAGCAGATTCCGGTCACCCTGATCGACGGTCGCCAGCACGACTTCTGGCGGGTCGACGAGCGCCGGCTGCGCACCGCGCTGGGTGGCTGAGCGGCTTCTGACCCGGCGTTCGTCCGTACGCCGACCCCCGCCGGACGGCGGGGTCGGTTCGCCGAATCGTTGCCGATGACACGCCGCTGCGGCCTGGGGCGGGGCGGGTTGGTCGGCTTACGATCGAACGCGTTTGCGCCCGTGGGGGGCTGAGCACACGAGGAGTGCGCCATGCTTCCCGGCCCTGTCCCAGGCACGCCCGGAGTCCCGTCCGGGAGCCCCCGGGGCTTCGCCGTGGTGGACGTGGAGGCGACCGGCCGCAGCCCGTGGCGGCACCGGGTGGTCGAGGTCGCGGTGGTGCTGCTCGACGAGCGGCTGCGCCCCGAGGGGGAGTTCGCCACCCTGCTGGATCCGCTGGGCCCGGTCGGCCCGACCCATGTGCACCGGATAAGGCAGTGCGACGTCGAGGGCGCCCCGCGGTTCCGCGAGATCGCCCCGCGGCTGCTGGAGCTGCTGGCCGGCCGGGTGCTGGTCGGCCACCACGTCAGCTGTGACCACGCCTTCCTCGATCGCGAGTTCGCCCGGATCGGGGTGCCGCTGCCGCCCGTCCCGCTGCTGTGCACGATGCGGCTGGCCCGCGCCCACCTGCCTCAGGCCCGCGGCCACGGCCTGGCGGCCTGCGCGGAGGCGGCCGGCCTCGGCTGGTACCCGGCGCACACCGCGCTGGGCGACGCCCGGGTGACCGCCGAGCTGCTGCTGCACTGCCTGGACGCGCCGTCCTGCCCGCCGGACGACTGGACCGGCCCGCTGCGCGAGGCCGCCCGGGTGCCCTGGCCCCGGCTGGGACGGGCCCGCTCCCGCCCGTCCGCGGCCGCTGTCCCGCTGCTGCGCCGGGAGGCTCCGTACGGCCCCTGGCTGCCGGATTCCGAGGCCCCGGAGGTGCTGCTGACCCACTCCGGTGCTATGGGTTCGATGGCGTGATGCGCATCACTGTGCGGGGACAAAACGGACACCATCTTTGTGCACACGTTCACAAACGCATAGCCTGGCTGTCAAAGCCCAGCTTCACCCACAGGAGCACCGTGGCAATCGGCCGATCACCACAGAGCAGTTCGCAGACGCCCGACCAGGGCGCCGCGCGCCGACCCTCGCGTGCCCGGGGAATCCCGGAGGCGACGGTCGCCCGCCTGCCCCTCTATCTGCGGGCCCTCACCGCGCTCTCCGAGCGCTCGGTGCCGACCGTCTCCTCCGAGGAGCTGGCCGCCGCGGCCGGCGTGAACTCGGCCAAGCTGCGCAAGGACTTCTCCTACCTCGGCTCCTACGGCACCCGCGGCGTCGGCTACGACGTCGAGTACCTCGTCTACCAGATCTCCCGCGAACTCGGCCTGACCCAGGACTGGCCGGTCGTCATCGTCGGCATCGGGAACCTCGGCCACGCGCTCGCCAACTACGGCGGGTTCGCCTCCCGCGGTTTCCGGGTGGCCGCCCTGTTGGACGCCGATCCCCACGTGGTCGGTTCCACCGCGGCCGGACTTCCGGTGCGGCACATGGACGAGCTGGAGTCGATCGTCGAGAGCCAGCACGTCTCCATCGGCGTGATCACCACCCCGCCCGGCGCCGCCCAGCAGGTGTGCGACCGGCTGGTGGAGGCCGGCGTCACCAGCATCCTGAACTTCGCCCCGACCGTGCTGACCGTCCCGGACGGCGTGGACGTGCGCAAGGTGGACCTCTCCATCGAGCTCCAGATCCTCGCCTTCCACGAGCAGCGCAAGGCCGGCGAGGAGCCGGACGACCGCGCCGAGTCGGTGCTGGACCGCGCCCCCGGTCCGGTCCGGGCGGCCGCCGCCAAGCTGCGCCGCGCGGCCGGCGGCAGCGGCAAGGCCCGGGGTGCCGCCGAGCCGACGGCCAAGGACCAGGCCGAGCAGGCCGAGGGAAAGTCCGCCAAGGGCGGCGACGGGGATCTCTCCGCGGTGATGCCCGCATGAACACCGAGAGCTGTGGGGGGCGGGCATGAGCCTTCTCGTCGTAGGGCTGAGCCATCGCACGGCCCCGGTCGGGGTGCTGGAGCGCGCCGCGCTGACGGGTGACGTACCGACCCGGCTGCTGCACGACGCGGCCGCCACCGCGACGGTGGGCGAGGCCGCGCTGCTGAACACCTGCAACCGGATCGAGCTGTACGCGGACGTGGACAAGTTCCACGCCGGCGTCGCCGAACTGTCGCTGCTGCTGGCCCACCACAGCGGGGTGGACCTGGAGGAGCTGACCTCCCACCTGTACGTCCACTACGAGGACCGCGCCGTCCACCACCTGTTCTCGGTGGCCTGCGGCCTGGACTCGATGGTGGTCGGCGAGGGCCAGATCCTCGGCCAGCTGCGCGACGCGCTGGCCAAGGCCCAGGACGAGCACACCGCCGGGCGCGGCCTGAACGAGCTGTTCCAGCAGGCGCTGCGGGTCGGCAAGCGGGCGCACAGCGAGACCGGCATCGACAAGGCCGGCCAGTCGCTGGTCACCTTCGGCCTGGAGCAGGTCGCGGCGGGCGCGGGCGAGATCGCCGGCAAGCGCGCGCTGGTGGTCGGCGCCGGCTCGATGAGCTCGCTGGCCGCCGCCACCCTGGTCCGCTCCGGCGTGACCGACCTGCTGATCGCCAACCGGACCCCGGCCCGCGCCGAGCGGCTGGTCGAGATCCTCGGCCCGGACGTGGCCCGGGTGCTGGACCTCGCCAAGGTGCCGGAGGCGCTCGCCGACGTGGACCTGGTGATCTCCTGCACCGGCGCGGCCGGCGTGGTGATCAGGGCCGAGGACGTGGCCGCCGCGGTCGCCTCCCGCCGGTCGCCCGAGCCGCTCGCCCTGCTCGACCTGGCCATGCCGCGCGACGTCGACCACACCGTGCACGAGCTGCCCGGCGCCCTGCTGGTCGACCTGGAGAGCCTCTCCCACGCGCACGCCGCCAGCCCCGGCGCCGGCGACGTCGACCAGGTCACCCGGATCGTCTCCGACGAGGTGACCGCCTTCGGCGCCGCCCAGCGGGCCGCCCGGATCGCGCCGACCGTGGTCGCGCTGCGCTCGATGGCCTCCGACGTGGTCGCCGCCGAGCTGGGCCGGCTGGACTCCCGGCTGCCCGACCTGGACGAGCGCTCGCGCGCCGAGATCACCCAGACCGTCCGCCGCGTCGTCGACAAGCTGCTGCACGCCCCGACCGTCCGGGTGAAGCAGCTGGCCGCCGAGCCCGGCGGCGCCTCCTACGCGGAGGCGCTGCGGGAACTGTTCGACCTCGACCCGGCGGCCGTGCACGCCGTGTCGGGCACGCCCGTCGGCGGCGCGCCCCAGCCCTCGGCCGGGGGCACCAGATGAACCGTCAGCCATCCCACGAGTACCACCGGGACGATCACCTCATGAATGGTCAACCGATCACGGAGCAGCCCTCGGCCACCGCGGCCCTGCGGCTCGGCACCCGGCGCAGCGCCCTCGCCATGGCGCAGTCGGGCATGGTGGCCCGCGAGGTGACCAGGGTCACCGGGCGCCCCGTCGAGCTGGTCGAGATCACCACCTACGGCGACACCTCCCGGGAGTCGCTGGCGCAGATCGGCGGCACCGGGGTGTTCGTCTCCGCGCTGCGCGACGCGCTGCTGGAGGGCCGGATCGACTTCGCCGTGCACTCGCTCAAGGACCTGCCCACCGCCGCCCCCGAGGGCCTGGCGCTGGCCGCCGTCCCCGAGCGGGAGGACGTCCGGGACGCCCTGGTCGCGGTCGAGGGCCTGGCCCTGGACGAGCTGGTGGAGAAGCTGGCCGGCGCCGGCCGTCCGGCCCGGATCGGCACCGGCTCGCCCCGCCGGATGGCGCAGCTGAACGCCTGGGCCGCCGCCCGCGGCGTCCAGCTGGAGACCGTCGCGATCCGCGGCAACGTGGACACCCGGATCGGCTTCGTGACCAACGGCGAGCTGGACGCGGTGGTGCTGGCCACGGCCGGCCTGAACCGGCTCGGCCGCAGCGCCGAGATATCCCAGCACCTCGACACCGAGGTGATGATCCCGGCTCCCGGCCAGGGCGCGCTCGCGATCGAGTGCACCGCCGCCGACACCGCGCTGACCGCCGCGCTCGCGGCGCTGGACCACGCCCCCACTCGGGTCGCCGTGGCCGCCGAGCGCGCCCTGCTGGCCACCCTGGAGGCCGGCTGCTCGGCACCGGTGGCCGCGCTGGCCACCTGGGGCCGGGAGAACGAACTGCGGCTGGACGGCGTGGTCGGCGACCCCGACGGAACCGCCCTGCTGAAGATGTCCGCCAACGGTCCGATCGTCCTCGACGAGAACGCCGAGCAGCAGGCGGCGGCCCTCGGCCGCGCGCTGGCTGACCGGCTGCTCGCCGCGGGCGCGGCCGCCCTGATGGGGGAGCGAGCCCGATGAGCCCCACCGCCGCCACCGACGCCCTGTTCCCGGCGGGACAGCCCGCCACCGGACGGTGCACCTTCCTGGGCGCGGGCCCCGGGGACCCGGGCCTGCTGACCCTGCGCGCGGTCGAGGTGCTGTCCACCGCCGACGTGCTGGTCGCGGACCCGCTGACCGCCGCCGCCGTACGCAGCCACTGTCCGGCCGGCGTGCTGGTGCACGCCCCGGTCGCCGAGGGCGCCGACTTCGACCTGGCCAAGCTGGTCGCCGAGGCCGTCCGCTCCGGCAAGCACGTGGTCCGCACCGTCGACGGCGACCCCGGCCTGGACGGCTGCGCCGCCGAGGAGATGCTCAGCTGTGCGGGCGACGGGATCCCGTTCGAGGTGATCCCGGGCGTCGCCCAGTCGGTCGGCGTCCCGGCGTACGCGGGCGTCCCGCTGCGGGCCGGCTCCGGCACCGACGTGCGCTTCGTGGACGGCGCCGCGCTGCTGGCCGGCGGCCCGGTGGACCTGGGGGTGCCGGAGACCACCCTGGTGGTCCGCACCACCCTGGGTCAGCTGCCCGCCACCGCCGCGGCCCTGGTTGCGGGCGGCCGCAAGCCGGAGTCGGCGCTGAGCGCCACGCTCTCCGGCACCACCACCCGCCAGCGGACCTTCACCTCCACGCTGTCCGGCATCGCGGCCGACCTGAAGGCCGCCCGGGTGCTGCCCTCGCCGGTCTCCGCCCCGGTCGACCCGGCCACCTCGGTGATAGCCGTGGTGGGCGAGCAGGTCGCCCACCGGGCCTCGCACTCGTGGTTCGAGACCAAGCCGCTGTTCGGCTGGAACGTCCTCGTGCCGCGCACCAAGGAGCAGGCCACCGGCCTGTCGGAGCAGCTGCGCTCGTACGGCGCGGTGCCGCAGGAGGTGCCGACCATCGCGGTCGAGCCGCCGCGCACCCCGCAGCAGATGGAGCGGGCCATCAAGGGCCTGGTCACCGGCCGCTACGAGTGGATCGCCTTCACCTCGGTGAACGCGGTGCGCGCCGTCCGGGAGAAGTTCGAGGAGTACGGCCTGGACGCCCGCGCGTTCGCCGGGATCAAGGTCGCGGCGGTCGGCGAGACCACCGCGCAGGCGCTGGTGGACTTCGGCGTGAAGCCGGACCTGGTGCCCTCCGGCGAGCAGTCCGCGGCCGGCCTGCTGGAGGACTGGCCGCCGTACGACCCGGTCTTCGACCCGATCGACCGGGTGCTGCTGCCGCGCGCCGACATCGCCACCGAGACCCTGGTGGCCGGCCTGGTCGAGCTGGGCTGGGAGGTCGACGACGTGACGGCGTACCGGACGGTGCGCGCCTCGCCGCCGCCGGCCGAGACCCGCGAGGCGATCAAGGGCGGCGGCTTCGACGCGGTGCTGTTCACCTCGTCCTCGACCGTCCGGAACCTGGTCGGCATCGCGGGCAAGCCGCACAACGTCACCGTCATCGCCTGCATCGGCCCGGCCACCGCCAAGACCGCCGAGGAGCACGGCCTGCGGGTCGACGTGATGGCCCCGGCGCCGTCGGCGGCCGCGCTGGCCCAGGCGCTGGCAGACTTCGGGGCCAAGCGGCGCGACACCGCGACGGCCGCAGGTGAGCCGGTCTACCGGCCCAGCGAGCGCCGTCCCGGCTCCCGCCGCAAGGCCCGCTGACATCCCTCACGGCCGGGGGCGGCCGACCGTCGCCCCCGGTACTGCACAACCGTTCGGAGAGAGAAGCCGTGTCCGCTGAATTCCCGTACGTACGTCCGCGCCGGCTGCGACAGAGCCCGGCGATGCGCCGCCTGGTGGCCGAGACCCGGCTGCACCCGGCGGAGCTGATCCTGCCGCTGTTCGTCCGCGAGGGCGTCAGCGAGCCCGTCCCGGTGACCTCGATGCCGGGCGTGGTCCAGCACACCCGCGACACCCTGCGCAAGGCCGCGGTGGACGCGGCCGAGGCGGGTCTGGGCGGCCTCATGCTGTTCGGCGTCCCCGAGGTGCAGGACGCGATCGGCAGCGAGGGCACCAACCCGGACGGCATCCTCCAGCAGGCGATCCGGGACGTGGTCTCCGAGGTCGGCGACTCCCTGGTGATCATGTCGGACCTCTGCCTGGACGAGTACACCGACCACGGCCACTGCGGCGTGCTGGCCGCCGACGGCAGCGTCGACAACGACGCCACCCTGGAGCGCTACGCCGAGATGGCCCGGGTGCAGGCCGACGCCGGCGTCCACCTGGTCGGCCCGTCCGGCATGATGGACGGCCAGATCGGCGTGATCCGGCGGGCGCTGGACGAGGCCGGGCACCAGGACGTGGGTATCCTCGCCTACACCGCCAAGTACGCCTCGGCCTTCTTCGGCCCGTTCCGCGAGGCCGTCGGCTCCTCGCTCAAGGGCGACCGCAAGGCCTACCAGCAGGACCCGGCCAACGCCCGCGAGTCGCTGCGCGAGCTGGCGCAGGACATCGCCGAGGGCGCGGACATGGTGATGGTCAAGCCGGCCATGTCCTACCTGGACATCGTGCGCCAGATCGCCGACGCCTCCCCGGTGCCGGTCTCCGCGTACCAGGTGTCCGGCGAGTACGCGATGGTCGAGGCGGCCGCCGCGAACGGCTGGATCGACCGGGAGCGGATGATCATGGAGACGCTCACCTCGATCCGCCGCGCGGGCGCCGAGCAGATCCTCACCTACTGGGCCCTCGAAGCCGCCGCGATGCTGAAGTAGCGGACTCCGCACGACGGAAGGCCGGGTCGCCCCCGTGGGGGAGCGGCCCGGCCTTCCGGGTCTCCGGCCGAATGCCGGCGTCGCCTAGATGCCGACGTCTCCGGCGTGCGCGAAGCCCGCGCCGCCGCCGATCAGGTCGGTGGCGGTGGCCGCGCCACCACCGAAGCCGCCGGCCACGACGTCGCCGGCGTGGGCGACACCGAAGCCCTCGGCGGCCGCGAACGGCTGGTCGGCGGAGGCGACGAACTCGCCGCCACCGGCCAGGCCGACGTGGGCGAAGGCCGGGGTGGCGGCACCCGCGAGCGCCAGAGCGGCGGCGGCGGTCAGGGCGGCCTTGGCCAGCTTGCTCTTCATGGAACTGCCCTCTCTCTCGGAGCGCCCCCGCGGGCGCTCTGACACGTGATCACATCCGGCGTCCCGGCCCGGCGCCCCGTGCGCCGGGCCGGGACGCGTTCACCCGTCCGGACCGCGCTGCCGCGGCCGGCCGGACACTTCGTCCGCACAGCCCGGAGGGCCCGGGGAGACGTTCCTCCCCGGGCCCTCCGTCCGTGCCATGCCCCGTGATCAGCCGATCAGGTGCGAGACACCCGCGTCGCCCGAGGACTGGGTGTTCTGGCCCACGTCGCAGATCTGCTTCGGGGTGCTGTTCAGGATCGGCACCTCGACCGGGACCGCGACGCCGACGACGGCGACGGCGATGTTGTGGATCTCCGGCAGGCAGATGTTCGGGTTGTCCAGAACGTGGCTGTTCGGGCTGCCGTTGCCCGTGGTGCCGGTGTGGTTGGTGCCGCCGTTGCCCTGGACGGAGGTGGCGGCGCCGTCCGAGTCGACGATGGCGGAGGCCGAGCCCGCGGACATCGCGAGCGCGGCGGCGGCCAGGCCGGCCGCGGTGAGGGTCTTCTTGATCATTTCCGGTTTTCCTCTCGGGGTGAATCGGGGAGCGATTCGTGGGGTGGTACAGGGAGAGCAGAGCGGGGAGCCGTCAGCCGATCAGGTGGGACACGCCGCCGTCGCCCTGGCTCTGGGTGCCCTGGCCGATGGTGCAGTACTGCTTGCCACCGGTGTTGGCGACCGGGACCTCGACCGGGACGGCCACGCCGAGCACGCCGACGGCGATGTTGTGGATCTCCGGCAGGCAGATGTTCGGGTTGTCCAGGAAGTGGAAGTTCGGGCTGTTGTTCCCGACCGTGCCGGTGAAGTTGGTGCCGCCGTTGCCCTCGATCGAGGCGGCGGCGCCGTCCGCGTCGCCGATGGCGTAGGCGGGCGCGGCGGCACCGGCCAGCGCGGCGACGGCCAGGCCGGCGGCGGCGAAGGACTTCTGGATCATGGCGAGATCCCTCTCTGAAAATGCTCTTTGGATTCCGTGCGTACAACGCTGAGAACGCTCAGACCCGGTCTGCAGTCACTGACGTCCAGATCAAAGAACGACGGCACGGAAGGTTACGGGGATTCTTGAAAAGAGTCCCGGAGGCGCGGCGCCGACGGGAATCCGGTCGGATTATTAACCCGAACCGGTTAACCGGTGCAATCCGTGCTCCCGCTCACTCGTTGAGCAGATCGCTTTCCGGCTGCGGCCCCCCGCAGCCGTTCCAGTGATCTCCAGTACGGACAGCAGAACGGTGAAAAGCATGAAGTTCTCCAAGCGGGCCGGCGCGATGCTGCTGGCGGTCGGTGCCGGTGTGCTCGCCTCCCAGGGAGCGGCTTCCGCCGCCGCCCCCGCCGCTCTCGACCAGGTCGGCGCGCTGGAGGACGCGCTGGCCACCCAGCAGGTCCCGGCGGACGTCCCGCTCGCCCCGCTGGGCAGTCACCTCACGGCCGGCATCCCGACCTCGCTGCTGATGCCGCCGGTGCCGGGCCCGACCACCAGCACCGGCGGCCAACTGCTCCCGGAGCAGATCGTCCCCCAGCTGGGCACCGGCAAGGTCGGCCCGAGCGCCGACGCCGAGCTGCCGCTCCCGCTGGTCGACCAGAGCGCCGACCTCGGCAAGGTGCTGCTGGACGCCCCGGCCGCGCCGCTGCACGCCAAGACCCCCGGGCTCACCCTCGGCCAGCCGCTCGCCCTCGCCCAGGACGGCGCCGGACAGCTCGCCGACGGCCGGCTGAAGGTGGACGAGATCGACCCCCGCCTGATCGCCGGCGCGGTGCAGGTGGTCCCCGGGGCCAAGGCCAGCCTGGGCGGCGAGGACAGCCGGCTCTCCCTCACCGACGCGGCGGGCGCCCTGGCCGGGACCACCACCGTGATGACCGGCGGCGTGGTGGAGCAGACCGGCCTGACCGACCTCACCCGGTCCTAGCCCGCGGGCGTACGGGAGCCCGGCACCCCGACCGCGCGGCGGGATGCCGGGCTTCTCGTACGCCCGGGAGGGGGCTCAGCCGGGGAGGAGGCCGGTCAGCCCGCCGACCAGCGGGAGGTCCTTGACGCCGCCGCCGGCGCTCAGCGGGCCGGTCAGCGTCCCGGTGCCGACCGAGGGCAGGCCCTGGTCCGGCTGGAGGGCCGCGCCGTTGTTGAGGAAGTCGGCCGCGGAGTTCGCCCACGGGTCCAGCCGCAGACTCTTGATCGGCGCGATGCCGTAGCCGAGGCCGGTGGTCGTTCCGTTCAGGGCCTGGCCGACGTCGGTCTTGGCCAGCGTGGCCGAGCCGGGGGTGGCCTCGCCCGGCGCGGTGGCGGCCTGCGCCGAACCGGCGCCGAGCAGCACCGCGGCACCCGCGGCGGCGGCCAGGGCGGCCGCGCTCTTCTTCGAAACCATCGTGATCACCCTTCGGTGGATCGGGGAGCCCGGACGGCTGTCCGGGGATGCCGAACTGCCCCCCGGCCGGCTGGTCGGGGGGCAGGACGGCCGGAACGCGTGCCGATCGGGGATCAGCAGTCGTCGTCGGCGTGCGGCGGCAGCTCCACGTTGGCGCACTTGCCGCCGAACGCCGGGTTCAGCAGGCCGACGATGTCGATGGTGTTGCCGCACAGGTTGATCGGGACGTCGAGCGGCACCTGGATCTGGTTGCCGGAGACGACACCGGGGGAGCCGGCGGCGACGCCCTCGGCGGACGAGTTGGCGGCGGCGGATCCGGCCACGCCCAGCACCAGGCCGGCGGCGGCGGCGGAGAGGACGGCGGCCTTCTTCATGTTCTGCATGGGGGTTGATCTCCTCGATCACACACGGGTTGAGCGTGCCGCGCCCCGGCGCTGCGGGGCGCGGCACGGGCTCGGGTGAATCAGCTGTCGCCGGTGCGGCGACCGCGGGTTCAGCCGATGTTGGCGCACTCGGTGCCGAAGGCCGGGTTCAGCAGGGCGATGATGTCGATGCTGTTGCCGCACAGGTTGATCGGCAGGTGGATCGGCACCTGGATCTGGTTGCCCGAGAGCACACCCGGGGAGCCGGCGGCGACGCCCTCGGCGCCCGAGCTGGCGACCGCGCCACCGGCGCCACCGAGCACCAGGCCGCCGACGGCCAGCGACAGGGCCGCGGCCTTCCTGAGGTTACGCATGTCATTCCTCCGATTTCTGCCCGACGGAAGGGGAATGTCGGGAGCCGGGCGAGCACGAATACTCACCCGAAGGCTTCAGGGATTGCCGTGATTGTCACTCGGTCGGCGCACGCCGGCGTGTTTCGCCCATGGCTCGGGCGCGGCCGCGGCTGCGCGGTCGCATTGCCTCCCGAAACGATTCCCGCACGGCCGGGAAAAGCTCGGATAAAGGCGCGACCAGGTGGAATTCCGGTCGGGCGTTCCGGCACGGGTTGCCGGACGCCGGGTTTGGGAGGCCCGCCGCGTGGGGGCCGTGGAGACCGGGTTCCGTGAGGGAGAACGAGACGCCGCCCGAGGGGAAACGGTCCGATCCGCCCATCACCCGAATGCCGCTGCCGGCGACCCGATTGCGCCGGATGGGTGACAGTGCGGGGCCCGTCGCAACCGGTCTGGTGGGGTCTCGTTCTTGATGTCGCACTCCCCGTGCATATCTGTCGAACAGTCAGGAGGCTCGTATGAGCATCAAGAAGACCGCCGCCGTCGGCGCGGCCGTGGTGGGCATCGTGGCCACCGGCGCCGGTACCGCGATGGCCAGCTCCGGCGCGCAGGGTGTCGCCGCCGGTTCCCCCGGTGTCGTCTCCGGCAACCAGATCCAGGTCCCGGTGCACCTCCCGGTGAACCTGTGCGGCAACACCATCGACGTCGTCGGCCTGCTGAACCCGGCGTTCGGCAACAAGTGCGCCAACGTGGGCTGAGCCCGCACCCGGTTCGGCCGGTACGAGCCGCCGTTCCGCGCCTCCCTCCTGGGGCGCGGGGCGGCGGCTCTTCGCTTGCCCGGAATCCGGCGGTCCGTCAGTTCCCGGCGATGTCGCGAGTCTTGTTGTGTTACTTGTCAGTTCCTAGAATGCGAGACCTGCTCACCTTTCCTGCTCCTCTCTTGCTCCGCACCGCTCGGCTCCCCGCCAGGGCGGTCCCCCACCCCCGCAAGGAGTCGCGTGTGACCAGGTCCCCACTGTCGGCGGCGCGGCGAACGCGCACGGGCGCGTCCCGGTGCGCCGCGCTGCTCGCCACCGGAGCCCTCCTCGCCACCCTCGGCCTGGCCGGCGCCCCCGCCGCCCTGGCCGACCCCGCCCCGGCCGCGCCCGAGGCCACCCGTCCGGCCGCGATCGTCGCCCTCGGCGACAGCGCCATCTCCGGGGAGGGCGCCGGCACCGACACCAACGACGGCTACTTCCCGGAGACGGACAGCCCCACCAACTACTGCCACCGCCACCCCAAGTCGGAGATCTTCGTCACCGACATCCCCGGGGTCACCCCGATCGACCTCGCCTGCTCCGGCGCCCAGACCGGCGACCTGGTCAGCGACCCGGAGCTGGCGAAGATCACCGGCCAGGGCAGCGGCGACTTCGGCGAGCCCAAGCAGGACGTCAAGCTGGCCGACACGGCGGCGAAGTACGACGTCAAGATGGTCGTCGTCACCATCGGCGCCAACGACGACTTCGACTTCAGCGGCATCATGATGCACTGCCTGGCGCAGTACTTCCCGATCCCCAAGGACCAGGGCTGCCGGGACACCATCGGCAGCGACGAGATCCGCCGGCGCGCCAAGGGCGTCCAGCCCAAGGTGATCGCGGCGCTCCAGAACATCCGTCAGACCATGCGCAGGGCCGGCTACGCCGACTCCTCGTACCAGCTGGTCTACCAGTCGTACTTCAACCCGATCACCCCGGACATCCGGCGCAACGACTACGTCGGCAAGGTCGCCGACGGCTGCCCGGCCTTCCCCGAGGACCTCGCCTGGGGCCACAACTGGGTGGTGCCGACCCTCAGCGACGCGCTGCGCGGCGCGGCCGAGCAGGTGCCCGGCGTCCGCTACCTGGACCAGCGGCGGGTCGCCTTCGGGCACGAGGTCTGCGCGGAGTGGACGAGCTCCCCGTACGAGTACACCAACGGGGACGTCATCAACCTCTCCGAGTGGGTGCGCAACGGCTGCGACTCGCAGATCGGCATCCCCGGGCTGTGCATGAACATGATCCGCCAGTCGTACCACCTGCGGGTGGCGGGCTACCGCGGTGAGGGCGTCTGCCTCGGCCAGTTCTACTCCCGCCCCGAGCTGGCGCAGACGTACTGCACGCTCAACCAACAGAACGCCACCTCGATCCAGCCGCTCAGCCCCGGACAGCCGTTCGGCGACGTCCCCGAGGACGGCTCCTGGTACCAGCTGACCAACGCGGCCACCGGCAACGCGCTCGACCTCACCGGCGGCGGCAGCTACGGCGACTCCACCAACGGGCGGGCCGCGATCAGCTACCCGGCCACCGGCGGGCTCAACCAGTCCTTCGTCCTGGAGGCCAAGGCCGGCGGCAGCTACGAGGTCGACTTCAGCGGCAACCGCGACATGTGCCTGGACGCCAACGCCGCCTCCACCGCCCCCGGCACCCGGATCCAGCAGTGGGGCTGCAACGGCGGCGGCAACCAGCGCTGGGTGTTCAAGCCGGCCGGCGACGGCCGCTACAAGATCGCCGACTCCCAGGACCAGGGCAAGGTCCTGGCGGTCGGCAGCACCCTCGACGCCAAGGGCAACCCCTACGTCGAGCTCGCCACCGACACCGGCGCCGCCGGCCAGCTCTGGCAGCTGACCAAGCTCGGCATCGTCTACGTCCACGGCTGATCCACCCCGGGTCCTCCGGCCGCCGCCGTCCCCGCCCGGGGCGGCGGCGGCCCCGTTCCCGCCCGGGTCCGGGGCTCCAGGGGGTTCCCGGTCCGGAGGCGTGCCGTAGGCTCACGGGAAAATCGTTGCGCCGGAGCCGCGCGGACCACGAGCGGGGCGGGGAGTACCCAGACCAGATGAGCACGGCATCGAGCACCGAGTCGTCCAGCACCCAGCCCGACGTGCCCGAGACGGCGTCCGAGACGGCGCGCGCGGAGGCCTCCGAGGAGCGCGCGGGCCGGGCGCCCGGGCGGTTCGGGGCGCTGGTGGACCGCTTCGCGCCCGCGCTGGGCGCGTACGCGGTGGTCAAGGCCATCGGCCTGACCGTCTTCATGCTGCTGCTCTCGCACACCGGCGACTACCTGAAGAAGCAGCCGGGCCGCGGCGGCGGCGCCAACGCCTGGGACGTGCTGGGCACCTGGGACGGCGTCTGGTACCAGCGGATCGCCGAGAACGGGTACGACCCGCAGCTGATCCCGCTGCACGGCTTCCCGCTGGCCACCTACTACGAGAACTCCGCCGCCTTCTTCCCGCTCTACCCCTGGCTGATGCGGCTGGTCGGAGCCGTCACCGGGCTCGGCCCGTACGGCTCCGGGATCGTGGTCTCGGTGCTCGCCTCGCTGGTCGCCGCGGCCGGGATCTTCGCGGTCGCCGAGCGGCTCGGCGGCCGCCGGGCGGGCGTGATCGCCGCGGTGCTCTGGGGCCTGTTCCCGGGCTCCGGCGTGGAGTGGGCGGTCTACTCGGACTCGCTGTTCGTGGCGCTGTCCGCCTGGGCCTGCTACTGCGTGATGACCCGCCGCTGGCTCGCGGCCGGCCTGCTGGCGCTGGTGGCGGGCCTCAACCGGCCGACCGCCGCCGCGCTGATCGCCGCCGTCTCGATCGCCGCGCTGGTCGCGCTGGTCCGCCGCACCGACGGGGTGGCCCGCCCGCTGACCGCGATGCTGATCACCCCCTGGGGCCTGATCGGCTACATCGCCTGGGTCGGCTGGCGGATGGGCGACTGGGGAGGCTACTTCAAGCTCCAGCAGGGCGCCTGGAACCGCTACTTCGACGGCGGCGCCTCCACCCTGCGCACGATCATGGACGTGATCACCGGCCACTGGACCTTCTGGCAGTCCAACCCCGTCCCGGACCTGATCGCGATCGCCCTGCTGATGGCCCTGCCCGGACTGCTGGTGCTGCTCTGGCGCACCCGGCCGCCGCTGGTGCTGTGGGTCTACACCGCGCTCACCATCGCCACCGCGCTGAGCAGCAACCAGATCTTCGGCAACATCTCGCGCTACCTGCTGCCCGCCTTCCCGCTCTGCATCGGCCTGGCGGTGGCGCTGCGCCGGGTGCGGACCTCCTCGCTGGCCGGGCTGCTCGCGATGCCGGTCCTCGCGGCGGGCTGGTACGCCGGGTATGCGCTGTTCGAGTTGGGCATCCCGTAGACCCGGCGTTGGTTGGCAACGGGATCATCCGGCAGCAGATGGGCCGTTGCTAACCTCGGACGCATGACGACGACCCCGCCGCCCGTGCGCCAGATCCGCGACATCTCCGGGCTGATGGACCACGCGAGCCACGTGCTGGCCACCCGGATGGCGGCCGCCTTCACCGAGCTCGGGATCACCCCGCGCGCCTACTGCGTGCTGTTCCACGCGCGGGAGGCCGAGCGCACCCAGATCCAGCTGGCCGAGCTGGCGGACCTGGACAAGACGACCATGGTGGTCACCGTCGACGAGCTGGAGAAGGCGGGCCTGGCCGAGCGCCACCCGTCCGCGACCGACCGGCGGGCCCGGATCGTGTCCGTCACCGAGGCGGGCGAGCGGGCCGTGGCGCGGGGCACCGCGATCGCCGACCGGGTGCACCGCGAGCTGCTGGAGTCGCTGCCGGCGCCCGAGCGCGAGGTGTTCGTCTCGGCCCTGGCCCACCTGGTGGACGGCCACCTCGCGGAGCCGGTCGAGGTCGAACGCACCGTCCGCCGCGCCCGTCGCGCCCGGGGGTAGGCCCCCGAGCGGGGCCTACCGGGCGTCAGAACTGGCGAGCGGTCAACTCGCCTGGCCCCGACCCGTGTTCGAGCGGCGGGTCGAGGCGGGACGTCACGGCCAGACCAGGCAGTACAGCTGGTGCCCGGCCTCGTGGAGGCGGTTGGCGAAGTCCTGCCACTCGTGCAGCATGCTGTAGATCACGAAGGCGTCCCGCGGCCCGCGCCGGTCCGGCACGGTGGACCAGATGAAGGCGGCGGCGCCGAGTTCGGTCTCGTCGGCCTTGCGCAGCGGTTCGACGACGTTGTGGGGGAGCTGGACGACGGCGTAGTCGGGGTGCAGCACGACCAGCTCCAGCGGCGGCACCTGGTGCAGCGGGACGCCCTGGATACCGGTGAGCACCATGGCGCTCATCGTCTCCGGCTTGATCTTGGTGGAGAGGTGGCCGGTGGGGGAGCCGCTGGTCTCCATCAGGTCGCCGAGCCGCCCCAGCGCGCCGAGCTCGCCGGCGTCCAGGCCGAGCCCGCCCGGGCCGAGGGCGGTGGGAACCCTGGCGGCGGTCGCGCGGTCCGGGGCTCCGAAGTACTTGTAGGTCACCCCCACGCGTCCCTCACTCCGCCTCTCACCCCCGCGCCGACCGCGACCCGTACCCCCGCGTGCGGCCTCGGCGGGCCGTCGGGAGCCCCCCGCGGCCTCGTCGTAGCCGTCCTGCGCCTCGGACACTCGGACCATCCTCACCGGAATTCGCCGGAATCGACAGACCCCCGCACATCCGGCGCCCACCGGACGTGCTCCTTACCCGTCATGCGCCGCCGTACCCATTCGCGGTACGCGGCAGTCCTCTCCACACCCCTGCACACAAACCGGAGCCCCTGCGCACTCTGTGTACACAGTCTGACTGGTCCCCGGTCCGGTGCAGTCAGCGGCCCCTGCTGTACGGACAACCGTACAGACAACGGTGCCCGGATCATCGTTCCAGATGATCGGGTCGGACATGCAGAGCGTGAGGACACGATTTGAGACCATGTCTTTTGTGAGCTACCCCTACGAAGCCCCCCAGTCCCAGTCGCTGTTCGACCGCGCCTCCGTGGTGACGCCCGGCGGCGTCAACTCCCCGGTGCGCGCCTTCCGCGCGGTCGGCGGCACGCCGCGCTTCATGGTGTCCGGCACCGGCCCCTACCTCACCGACGCCGACGGCCGCGAGTACGTCGACCTGGTGTGCTCGTGGGGTCCGATGATCCTCGGCCACGCGCACCCCGCGGTGATCGACGCCGTCCGGCAGGCCGTCTCCAAGGGCACCTCCTTCGGCACCCCCGGCCAGGGCGAGGTCGAGCTGGCCGAGGAGATCGTCGCCCGGGTCGCCCCGGTCGAGCAGGTCCGGCTGGTCTCCTCCGGCACCGAGGCCACCATGTCCGCGATCCGGCTGGCCCGCGGCTTCACCGGCCGGGCGAAGGTGGTCAAGTTCGCCGGCTGCTACCACGGTCACGTGGACGCGCTGCTGGCCGCCGCCGGTTCCGGCGTCGCCACCTTCGGCCTGCCGGACACCCCGGGCGTCACCGGCGCCCAGGCCGGCGACACCATCGTGCTGCCCTACAACGACCTCGCCGCCGTCGAGCGGGCCTTCGCCGCCCACCCGGGCGAGATCGCCTGCGTGATCACCGAGGCCTCGCCCGGCAACATGGGCGTCGTCCCGCCGCTGCCCGGCTTCAACGGCGGCCTGGCCCGGCTCTGCCGGGAGAACGGCGCGCTGTTCATCTCCGACGAGGTGATGACCGGCTTCCGCGTCTCCAAGGCCGGCTGGTACGGCCTGGAGGCGGCGAACGAGGGCTGGGCACCGGACCTGCTGACCTTCGGCAAGGTCATGGGCGGCGGCTTCCCGGCCGCGGCCTTCGGCGGGCGCGCCGACGTGATGGCGCACCTGGCCCCGGCCGGCCCGGTCTACCAGGCGGGCACCCTGTCCGGGAACCCGATCGCCACCGCGGCCGGCCTGGCCCAGCTGCGCGGCTGCACCGACGAGGTGTACGCGACGGTGGACAAGGTCGCCGCCGAGGTCTCCGGCCTGGTCGCCGACGCGCTCACCAAGGAGGGCGTGGCGCACCGGCTGCAGACCGCCGGGAACATGTTCTCGGTGTTCTTCACCGAGGCCGCCGTCACGAACTACGACGAGGCGAAGACCCAGGAGGCGTACCGTTTCACCGCCTTCTTCCACGCCATGCTGGCCGAGGGCGTCTACCTGCCGCCGTCCGCCTTCGAGTCCTGGTTCGTCTCGGCGTCCCACGACGAGCGGGCGATCGAGCGGATCGCCGCCGCCCTGCCGGCCGCCGCGCGCGCCGCTGCCGCCGCCACGGCCTGACCGCCGCGGCCCGTACCCGATTCCCAGGAGTAGTCGAGAAGTGAGCGCCAAAGAGATCACCGTCGTCCACGTGATGCGGCACGGCGAGGTGCACAACCCGGAGGGCGTCCTGTACGGGCGCCTGCCGGACTACCACCTGTCCGAGCTGGGCCGGAAGATGGCCGAGCGGGTCGCCGAGGACCTGGCCGACCGGGACGTCACCCACGTGGTGGCCTCCCCGCTGGAGCGGGCCCAGGAGACCGCCGCGCCGATCGCCGAGGCGCACGGCCTGGCCGTCGCGGTGGACGAGCGGCTGATCGAGGCGGAGAACGTCTTCGAGGGCAAGACCTTCGGGGTCGGCGACGGTTCGCTGCGGAACCCGGGCTACTGGAAGTACCTCACCAACCCGTTCAAGCCCTCCTGGGGCGAGCCGTACCTCGACCAGGTGGTGCGGATGATGGGTGCGCTCGGCGCCGCCCGGGACGCCGCCCGCGGGCACGAGGCGGTCTGCGTCAGCCACCAGCTGCCGATCTGGATCCTGCGCTCCTTCGTCGAGCGCCGCCGGCTGTGGCACGACCCGCGCAACCGGCAGTGCTCGCTGGCCTCGCTGACCAGCTTCACCTTCGAGGGCGACAAGATCGTCTCGGTCGGCTACCGCGAGCCGGCCCGCGACCTGCTGCCCGCGCACCTGGTGGGCAAGGGCCGCAAGGGCGACAAGCCGGTGGGCAAGAGCTTCGGCGCCTAGCCTCCGTAAGCGGCGTGTAAGTATGACTTCGGGTCACCTGGCGAACGCCGGGTGACCCGATTTCGTCGCAGGTCAGAGGGGGTGCGACGCGCAAGGCAGGACCCCGGCGAACCCGCCCGGAACTCCATGCGAAACTTTTCACATGTCTGCCATGACGCGCCCCCGTCCCCGTGTCGCCGCAGCAGCCGCCGCCACCGTCGCCGCCGCTGCGCTCGCCCTCACCGGCTGTACCTCCTCGGGCTCGTCGGGCAGCGGCGAGGGCCAGGTCGGCTTCGTCACGGTCAAGGGCACCAACCTGTCGAAGGCGGAGGCGGGCAAGCGCGGGGACGCGCCGGACATCACCGGGGAGACCCTGGAGGGCACCGCGGCCAAGCTCTCCGACTACCGGGGCAAGGTCGTCGTGCTGAACGTCTGGGGCTCCTGGTGCGGCCCGTGCCGGGCCGAGGCCAAGAGCCTCCAGACCGTCTCGGAGAAGTACAAGGACCAGGGCGTCCAGTTCCTCGGCATCAACACCCGGGACACCGAGAAGCAGAACGCCCTCCGCTTCGAGCAGGAGCAGGGCGTCACCTACCCGAGCCTGTTCGACCCGGCCGGCACCCAGCTGCTCAAGTTCCCCAAGGGCAGCCTCAACCCCCAGTCCATCCCGACCACCCTGGTCGTCGACCGGGACGGCAAGCTGGCCGCCCGCGCCGTCGGCGGCACCACCGAGGACGCGCTGGAGTCGATCCTCCAGCCGGTGGTCGCGGAGCAGAAGCAGTGAGCCTGCCGCCGCTGCACCTCGCCGACGCCACCTCGACCGTCCAGAGCGGCGCGCTGCTGGCCGCCGCCCCGGTCGCGCTGGTGGCGGGGCTGGCGTCGTTCTTCTCGCCGTGCGTGCTGCCGCTGGTCCCGGGCTACCTGTCGTACGTGACCGGCTTCTCCGCCGCCGACCTCGCGGACGCCCGCGGCTCGCGGCGCGGCCGGATGCTGCTCGGCGTCGTGCTGTTCATCCTCGGCTTCACCGCGGTGTTCGTCTCCACCGGCGCCCTGTTCGGCTACTTCGGCCAGGAGCTCCAGGACTACAAGCGGATCATCAGCATCGTGCTGGGCTCGCTCACCGTGGTGATGGGCCTGGCGTTCATGGGCCTGGTGCCCGGGCTGAGCATGCGCGAGGTCCGCTCGCACCGCCGTCCGGCCGTCGGCCTGCTGGGCGCCCCGATGCTCGGGGTGGTCTTCGGCGTCGGCTGGACCCCGTGCATGGGCCCGACCCTGACCGCCGTCCAGAACCTGGCGCTCAACCAGGCCGACGCCCAGCGTGGCGCGCTACTGACCACCTTCTACTGCCTGGGCCTCGGCGTACCGTTCATCCTGGCCGCCGTGGCGTTCCGCCGGGCGCTGGGCGCCTTCGGCTGGGTCAAGCGGCACTACCCGCTCGTCATGAGGATCGGCGGCGGCATGCTCGTCGCGGTCGGTCTGCTGCTCGTCACCGGGATCTGGGACTCGATGATGAGCCAGCTGCAGTCCTGGACCGCCGACTTCCAGATCGGAATCTGACCGTGAGCGACACCACGACCGAGACCGAGCAGCCCCCGGCGCCGGACGACAGCGCCGCCGAGCGGCTCAGCACCGCACCGGTCGAGTCCGAGGGCCCGACCGGCATGGGGGCGTTCGGCTGGGCGCGCTGGATGTGGCGCCAGCTGACCTCGATGCGGGTCGCCCTGATCCTGCTCTTCCTGCTGTCGCTGGCCGCCATCCCCGGCTCGCTGATCCCGCAGAACGGGCAGAACCAGTTCAAGGTGCAGACCTGGAAGGCGCAGCACACCACGGTCGCGCCGATCTACGAGAAGCTCCAGCTGTTCGACGTCTACAGCTCGGTCTGGTTCTCCGCGATCTACATCCTGCTGTTCGTCTCGCTGGCCGGCTGCATCGTCCCGCGCACCTGGCAGTTCGTCGGCGTGCTGCGCGCCCAGCCGCCGGCCGCCCCGCGCAACCTGACCCGGATGCCGGTGCACGCGGCCTGGCGCACCTCGGCGGACGCCGAGAAGGTGAACGCCGCCGCGCACCGGCTGCTGCGCAAGCGCGGCTTCCGCGCCCACCTGTCCGGCGGCGCGGTGTCCGCCGAGAAGGGGTACCTGCGCGAGGTCGGCAACCTGCTGTTCCACCTGTCGCTGTTCGCGCTGCTCGGCGGCTTCGCCTGGTCCAGCCTGGCCGCCGGCACCGGCGGCAAGCTGATGATCGAGGGCGAGGGTTACTCCAACACCATCACCCAGCTCGACGACTTCACCGGCACCCGCTTCTACGGCAGCCAGGACCTCGACCCCTTCTACCTGAAGCTGAACGGCTTCACCTCGAAGTTCCAGGAGAAGGGCGACCAGATCGGCGCCGCCCGGCAGTTCACCGCGAACGTCGAGTACTACGAGGGCAGCGACGAGTCCAAGCTGAAGAAGTCGACCATCGAGGTCAACCACCCGCTGGAGGTCGGCGGCAGCAAGGTCTACCTGATCGGCCACGGCTACGCCCCGTTCGTCACCGTCAAGAACGGCAAGGGCGAGGTCGTCTACCAGGGCGCCGTCCCGTTCCTGCCGCAGGACGGCAACCTGACCTCCACCGGCGTCGTGAAGGTCTCCGACTACGGCGCGGGCCCCGACGGCAACAAGACCCAGATGGGCTTCTCCGGCTTCTTCCTGCCGACCGCCCCGCTGAGCTTCGAGGGCACCGGCCCGGTCTCGCTGTTCCCCGGCGACGCCGCCCCCGAGCTGGTGCTGAACGCCTTCGCGGGCGACCTCGGCACCGACTCCGGCCTGCCGCAGAACGTCTACCAGCTCAACACCCGCAAGCTCACCCAGCTGACCCAGGACGGCCAGCCGGCCAAGGCCAGGCTCAAGCCCGGCCAGGCCTGGGCGCTGCCCGACGGCTACGGCTCGGTGACCTTCGAGGGCTACAAGCAGTGGGCCAGCTTCAACATCACGCACCGCCCGGGCAACGAGATCGCCCTGGCCGGCGGAGTGCTCGCGATCCTCGGCCTGATCGGCTCGCTGTTCATCCAGCGCCGCCGGATCTGGGTGCGGGCGGTCGCCCTGCCCGGCGGCGGCACCCAGGTGGAGCTGGCCGGCCTGGCCCGCAGCGAGTCGGCGAAGATCGCCGAGGAGCTGGCGGAGCTCGCGGTCGACCTCCAGGACGACGCCCCGGCCTCCGAGGACGAGGACGAGGACGACACCACCGAAACGGACGTACCCGAGGAGCCCGGGGACCCCACCGCCCCGAAGGCCTCCCCGGACCCCGCAGCCCCTGCCGACCAGAACTCCAAGGAGTAGACGGTGCACCTCGCCTCGGCGGTCGACCCACAGCTGGCCGACCTCTCCAACAAGCTGATCTATTCGGCGATGGTGGTCTACACCCTCGCCATGTTCGCCCACATGATCGAGTGGACCTTCGGCAGCAGGGGCGGCGTCGCCGTCCGCTCGAAGGAGCAGGCGGGCAGCCTCGCCGAGACCGTCGCCGCGGCCGGGCAGCAGGCCGCGGACAAGGCCGCGAAGAAGGTCACGGTCACCGTGGCGGGAGCCGGCGGCGGCACCACCACGCTCACCCGCACCGCGGTCGCGGGCGAGGGCGCGACGGTGGTCACCAGCGGGCGCGGCGCCGACGAGGTGGACGGCCCGGGCGCGGCCGGCACCAACGAGAAGGCCGACCTGGCCGGCCGGATCGCCATCTCGCTCACCGTGCTCGCGGCCCTGCTGCACGTGGGTGGGATCGTCACCCGCGGCCTGTCGGTCTCCCGCTGGCCGTGGGGCAACATGTACGAGTTCTCGTGCGCGTTCGCCTTCGCCATGACGGCGGCGTACCTGGTGCTGCTGGCCACGAAGAAGAACGTCCGCTGGCTCGGCCTGCCGGTCGTCCTCGCGGGGCTGCTGACCCTCGGCATCGCCACCACGGTGCTGTACACGGACTCCGAGCAGCTCGTCCCGGCGCTGCACTCGCCGTGGCTGGCGATCCACGTCTCCACCGCGATCTTCTGCGGCGGTGCCTTCTACGCGGCGTTCATCGCGACGCTGCTGTACCTCGGCAAGGACTCCTTCGACAAGCGCATGGCGGCCGGCCTCACCACCGGTCCGCTGGGCACCTCGGCCTCGATCTGGCGCCGGCTGCCCGCCGCGTCCACCTTCGACAAGCTGTCCTACCGGATCAACGCCCTGGTCTTCCCGCTGTGGACCTTCACCATCATCGCGGGCGCGATCTGGGCCGAGGCGGCCTGGGGCAAGTACTGGGAGTGGGACCCGAAGGAGACCTGGTCGTTCATCACCTGGGTCGCCTACGCCTGCTACCTGCACGCCCGTGCGACGGCCGGCTGGAAGGGCCGCAAGGCCGCCTACCTGGCGCTGGCGGCGTTCGCCTGCTGGCTCTTCAACTACTACGGCGTGAACATCTTCGTCACCGGAAAGCACTCCTACGCGGGGATCTGACCGGGGCACACGATCACCCACCGGCCCGGCTCTCTCCCACAGGTAGCCGGGCCGAGGTGCGACAGGGGTAGTGCGTGCCGGCCGCCGGTCGGCGCGAGAGGGAATTGAGGAGGAAATCGCGCAATGGAGTGCGACGAGGTCATGCTGACCGTCCGAATCACCGCCGCCGAGCGCATGCTGCTCCGCAGGCTCGCCCAGGGGCACCGGAGCGACGTGTCCGAGGTGGTGTCCGACGCGCTGCTGGACATCATCCCCACGCTCAGCGCGCCGGGGGACGCCTACCGGCTGCTGGGGGCGCTGGTGGTGCCCGCGCCGTGCGCCCTGACGGTCTGGCTGCCGACCCCGCTGGCCGACCTGCTGGTGCCCGGCGCGGCCCGGATCGCCCAGATCACCGACGTCCGGATCGAGTCCGCCAGTGCCGCCCTGGGCGCGGCGCTGCGGCTCTGGCTGGCCCAGGACCCGGTCCGGCTGGCGACCAACCTCAGCGTGATGCACGCGGGCCGGCCGGCGGCCCTGGTGGCCGCCTGACGGGGGTCAGCTCGCGAGCGGCAGCCGGGTGCCGTCGAGGTCCGGAGCGGCGGGGCGGCCCTCGCAGGCGTCCCGCCGGGCCGGTGCCGTCGGGCTCTCGGCCGGCCCGTCCAACGGCGCGGTGAGCAGCACGCACTCGGCCGCCGTCCGGCCGTCCTGGACCAGCAGGACCCGTACCGGCAGCCGTCCGCCCGCCCCGGTCGCCCCGGAGGCCGGCTCGGGGACCGCCCGGACGAAGCAGGGCCGGTCCAGTTCGATGTGGTGCTCGAAGGAGGTCACCAGCTCGACCGGCACCACCGGCTCGGGGTGGCGCAGCCGCTGGGCGGCCTGCCGGGCGGCCTCCAGCACCAGCATCCCGGGCACGTGGTCCAGCTCGTGGTCGAACAGCACCGGGTGGGTGGCGTCGGCCCGCAGCAGCCAGGTGTCCGGGGCGAGGGTCGGGCTGAGCACCACGTCCTCGGGCTGCGCGCGGCCGACCAGCTGGGGTGCGGCCGGCGCCGGCGGCCGCGGCGGGGCGGCGCGCCGCTCGGGGCCGCGCAGCCGGGCGTACGCGGCGGGGGAGAGCACCCGCAGCCGGCCGCTGCCGTGGCCGACCGGCCGGCCGTCCCGGGTGACGTCGACGCACACCCGCAGCGAGGCCAGTTCGCCGTGCCGGATCCGGACGTCCTCGCAGCCGACGGCCAGCATCAGCGAGGCGGGGCCGGCGCTGACGGCCAGGCCCGGCAGCCCGGGCCCGTCGAGCGCGTAGGAGAGGTCCTCCAGCACGAAGTGGTGGCCGCGCGGCACCCCGAACCCGGCGTGGCCGATCAGCAGCCCCGCCTGGCGGATCGTTTCGGCCAGCAGCACCGGGTCGTGGTAGCGGTCCCCGGGCAGCCGGTAGAAGCCGTGCAGCCGGGGCCACTGGGCGCCGAGCAGGAAGTCGTACGGGCCGGTGGCCTGCCAGCCGGTGAGGAAGACCTCGGACACCGAGGCGCGGTGCACCAGGTGCCGGGAGACGGTCCGGTCGTGGAAGTCGTAGCCGGTCGCGGGGCCGTCGTGGAAGAGGTCGAAGCCGCCGCCGCTGCCCGGGCCGGGGTGGGCGCACGGGCCGAGCGGGTCCGGCTCTACGATCGATGGCATGACGGGCCCCCGCTTCAGGGTGTCGGTCGGAGCGGCCGCTACGGCCGTCCGAGCAAAACATACATACCACCCGGTTTGTGTTCGGCGACTGGGGGTGCCCGGGCCGCACTCGCCGGCCTGATCACGCTACCCGCCCCGTGGACTGGGGGAATGCCCGTTCGGAGGGTCTCGGACCATCGGTGGGGGCCCGTACCCGCTGGACGGCGGGGACGGCGAGCGCGCTGCAGGCGCTAGATTAGATACCAACCATGCGGTTTCGGAAGATGCCGTCCGCATGCGAGCGCCGCTCCCGCAGGGGCCGCGCCGACAGCTGCCGGGTGGGGCGGGGATCGCGCCCGGTCGAGTCCGGAGGGGGCCAGTGGTCAAGCAGGAACGGGCTGGGCGGACCCGGCAGGCCGTACTGCTCGCCGCCGCCGAGACCTTCGCGCGGGTGGGCTTCGAGGCCGCCAGCCTGGTCGACATCAGCCGCCGGGCCGGGGTGAGCAAGGGCGCCCTGTACTTCCACTTCGTCTCCAAGCAGGCGCTCGCCGACGGGGTGCGGCGCGCCTCCGGGCGGGAGGTCGGCTCGGCCGCGCTGCGCGCGCTGCGGGCCGACGGCCCGGCGCTCCAGGGCCTGATCGACTTCTCGCACGAGCTGGCCCGGCTGCTGCGCGAGGACGTGGTGGTGCGGGCCGGCGTCCGGCTGGGCCGCTCGGGCGCGAGCCGGGGCGGCGCCCAGGAGGGGGCGGACGGGTCCGCTCCGGTGGCCCCGGAGGTCGCCTGGCGCGGCCTCGCCGCCGTCGTCCACCGGCTGCTGGACCGCGCCGCGGACGCCGGGGAGCTGTGCCCCGGGGTGGACCGGCGGACCGCCGCGGAACTGCTCACCGCGGTGGCGGCGGGCCAGGTGCTGCTCGCGGGCGAGGAGGCCGGTCGGCCCGGGCCGGAGGACGTGAGCCGGCTCTGGACGGCCGCGCTGCCGGCCCTGGTGCCGTCGGAACGGCGGGCGGGCTACCGGCTCCGATCGCCGGCCCGGGCCGACGATCGGAGCCGGTAGCCCGGCGATGCTCAGCCGCGCTCGGCGATGCTCAGCCGGGCGAGCGCGTGCGGCTGGACCAGGCCGGGCAGCAGCAGCGTCCAGAGGTCGGCCAGCCGCTGGATCAGGTCCTGCCGGTCGGTCAGCACCTGGGAGCTCAGCTGGATGCCGGTGACAGCCCCGGTGACCACCCCGGAGGCCGCGGTCAGGTCGATCCCCGGGTGGAGCTCGCCGGCCTCCTGGGCGCGCGCCAGCAGCTCGCGGACCATGTCCATCCAGCCCTGGTAGGCCGCGAGCTGCGGCTGGGTGAAGCTGCCGTGCTCGATGGTCAGCCGGATGCTGCCGCGCACCAGCGGGTCGGTCTGGAGCGCGCGGGCGAAGGCGTACGCGAGGTCGATCAGGTTCTGCACCGGGCTGTCCGAGGCCGGTGACCAGCCGGAGATGAAGATGCCCTGTCCCTCGATGACGGCGAGCGCCAGCTCCTCCTTGGAGCGGAAGTGGAAGTACAGCGCGCCCTTGGTGACGCCGGCGCGGTCCAGGATCTCGGACATGGTGGCGGCGGCGTAGCCCCGCTCGTCGAACACCTCGGCCGCCGCGAGGAGTACCGCCTGGCGGGTCGCCAGCGCGCGGGCCTGCCTGGCCATCGCAGCCTCCCTGGAAAGTTCTGATCTCGGCAGCGGCCGATCCTACGGGGGCGGACCTGGTGGCGGACGCATACCGTCCAGTACGCATCCTACCGAGCCCGCCGCGGGCCCTTCCGGCCCCGGCCGGCCACGCGGTGGCGCCGCCGGTCCGGCCCGGGCGAACGCCGACGGCCGGCCACCCGGGTGGGGTGACCGGCCGTCGGCTCGGGCCGTGGGCCGTCAGGCGGCCTGCTGCCAGCTGAACGGCGAGTAGTACGCCGGGCGGCGCTCCAGGCGCTGCCAGCTGGCGATCGGCTCGACCGGCGCGGCGGCTGCGGCCTGCTGCGCGACGGCCGCGCGCGCGGCGAGGACGGCGGTCAGGGCGGCGAGTTCCTCGTCGGTGAGACTGCCGCGGACGATGCGGACGAGGGGTTCGGCGGAAGCGGTCATGTCCTGGTTTCTCCCCCGGTTGCTGTGGTCTGAGGTGGGTGCCGGTACGGAAGGCTGCGGTGCGCGTTCGGTGGAGCGCGCCGCTACATCGGCGGGTTGCCGTGCTTGCGGCTGGGCAGGTCGGCGTGCTTGGTGCGGAGCATGGCCAGGGCGGAGGCGATCACCTGGCGGGTCTCGGCGGGGTCGATGACGTCGTCCACGAGGCCGCGCTCGGCCGCGTAGTACGGGTGCATCAGCTCGTTCTTGTATTCCTTGATCTTCTGGGCGCGCATGGCGTCCGGGTCCTCGGCGGCGTTGATCTCGCGGCGGAAGATGACGTTGGCGGCGCCCTCGGCACCCATCACGGCGATCTCGTTGGTCGGCCAGGCGTAGGACAGGTCGGCGCCGATGGAGCGGGAGTCCATCACGATGTAGGCGCCGCCGTAGGCCTTGCGCAGGATGAGCGAGATGCGCGGCACGGTGGCGTTGCAGTACGCGTAGAGCAGCTTGGCGCCGTGGCGGATGATGCCGCCGTGCTCCTGGTCGACGCCGGGCAGGAAGCCGGGGACGTCGAGGAGGGTGACCAGCGGGATGTTGAAGGCGTCGCACATCTGCACGAAGCGGGCGGCCTTCTCGCTGGCGTTGATGTCCAGGACGCCGGCCAGCGACTGCGGCTGGTTGGCGATGATGCCGACGACGTGGCCGTCGACGCGGGCGAGCACGCACAGGACGTTGGTGGCCCAGCGCTCGTGGACCTCCAGGTACTCGCCGTGGTCGACGATCTCCTCGATGACCTTGCGCATGTCGTACGGGCGGTTGCCGTCGGCGGGCACCAGGTCCAGCAGGCCGTCGTTGCGGCGCTCGACCGGGTCGTCGGTGACGACGGAGGGCGGCATCTCGCGGTTGTTCTGCGGGAGCAGCGACAGGAGGTAGCGGACCTCCTCGATGCAGGACTGCTCGTCGTCGTAGACGAAGTGGGAGACGCCGGAGACGCCGGCGTGGACGTCCGCGCCGCCGAGGCCGTTCTGGGTGATCTTCTCGCCGGTCACGGCCTGGACGACGTCGGGGCCGGTGATGAACATCTGCGAGGTCTCGCGGACCATGAAGACGAAGTCGGTCAGCGCGGGGGAGTACGCGGCGCCGCCGGCGCACGGGCCGAGCATCACCGAGATCTGCGGGATGACGCCGGAGGCCTTGGTGTTGCGCTGGAAGATGCCGCCGTAACCGGCCAGGGCGGTGACGCCCTCCTGGATGCGGGCGCCGGCGCCGTCGTTCAGCGAGACCAGCGGGGCGCCGGCCGCGATGGCCATGTCCATGATCTTGTGGATCTTCTGCGCGTGGGCCTCGCCCAGCGCGCCGCCGAAGATCCGGAAGTCGTGCGCGTAGGTGAACACGGTGCGCCCGTGCACGGTGCCCCAGCCGACGATCACGCCGTCGGTGTGCGGCTTCTTGGCCTCCAGGCCGAAGCCCTGGGCGCGGTGCCGGCGCAGCGGCTCGACCTCCTGGAAGGAGCCCTCGTCCAGCAGCAGCTCGATGCGCTCGCGGGCGGTCAGCTTGCCCTTGGCGTGCTGGGCCTCGGTGGCCTTCTCGCTGGGGCCGCGGCGGACCTTCTCGCGCAGCTCGTGCAGCTCGGCGACCCGTCCGCGGGCGTCGGCCGGAATCTCGGGAACCTCGCCGTCGACCGGCGCCTCATGCACAACCGTCATCTCGAACCACTCCAAGGGTGAGGGAACTGTCCGACAGCCAACGTCTGCTGTGCCCCCGGCTGCGAATCACTTTCTTCACTTATGACTGTACGAGGGGCCGTGCGCTGGTTTCGGCGTCGATTCCGTACAAGGTCGGGTTCGTTTAGCTGTCAGGCCTGCACAGAAGCGGTCGGTTCGGTCACTGAGCGCTCGGTGTTCGCTTGGATACCGGGGGTTGTCGAACAGATGATGGTCCGATGATCTGAGCATGAATAAAAGCGCAGGTCAGGGCCGTCTCCCGGTACTGTAAGCCGGTCCTCTTGTGGCGCGCTCAAGGTCCGCTCAAGCCCGGCTGCCGGGGGCCCGCCGCCGGGGTGAGGGGGTCGCGAGTCGTAGGGAAGCGCCAAAAACACCGCAGCCCACCCCGTGTGCTGGGGGTGGGCTGTCCGGGCGAGCGTGCGGACCTGCCGTGATCAGCTCTTCCTGCCGTCCTCGGGTTCGTCGCGGTCGCGCAGATCCCGCTCGCGGCGACGGAGATCGGCCTCCCACTGCTTGAGCATGTCCTCGTGGTCTTTGTCGTTCTTCTTCAACGAGGCGAGGAACTCGGGGTCGTCGTCGGGGGCCGGCGGGCGTCCGCCGGGGCGGCCGGGGCGGTCGTCGGCCGGGTATCCGCTGCGGGCCCCGGCGGACGCGGCCCGCAGGAAGCCGCGCTGCTTGCCGGCGATCAGCCAGGCGATCGGGCCCAGCGGCGGGAAGAGCAGCACGATCAGCACCCAGACCACCTTGGGCAGGTGCTTCACCTCGTCCTCGGGGGTGGTCAGGCAGTCCACGAACGCCCAGACCCAGAGCGCGAGCGGAAGGATGATGGTCAGAAGAATCCTCGGCACGGCTGGGATCTCCCCCCGGGCGACGACGGCGGCGGGCGCCTACCAGGGGCCCTTGACCGGGCCAGGCTATCGGGTGGCGGATACTGACAGGCATGGCATACGACGATCTCCGCTCGTTTCTCCGCGCCCTCGACCGCGAGGGTGACCTCAAGCGCATCAAGGCCGAGGTGGACCCGCACCTGGAGATCGGCGAGATCGTCGACCGGGTGCAGAAGGCCAAGGGCCCGGCGCTGCTCTTCGAGAACGTCAAGGGTTCGTCGATGCCGCTGGCGATGAACGTCTTCGGCACCGAGCGGCGGCTGGCCAAGGCGCTCGGCCTCAAGGGCCCGGACGACATCTCCGAGAAGATCGCCGGCCTGCTCAAGCCCGAGCTGCCGCAGGGCTTCACCGGCTTCAGGGACGCCTTCGGCAAGCTCGCCTCGATGGCGCACGTCCCACCCCGGCACGTGAAGTCCGGCGACGCCCCCGTGCAGGAGGTCGTGCTCACCGGTGACGACGTCAACCTGGACGAGCTGCCCGCCCTCTTCACCTGGCCGCTGGACGGCGGCTCCTTCTTCAACCTGGGCCTGACCCACACCAAGGACCCGGACAGCGGCATCCGCAACCTGGGCCTCTACCGGCTCCAGCGGCACGACCGCCGCACCATCGGCATGCACTGGCAGATCCACAAGGACAGCCGCAACCACTACGCCGTCGCGGCCAGGCGCGGCGAGCGCCTCCCGGTCGCGATCGCCTTCGGCTGCCCGCCCGCCGTCACCTACGCGGCCACCGCTCCGCTGCCCGGGGACATCGACGAGTACCTCTTCGCCGGCTTCATCGCCGGGGAGCGGGTCCGGATGGTCGACTGCAAGACCGTGCCGCTCCAGGTCCCGGCCGACGCCGAGGTGGTCCTGGAGGGCTGGCTGGAGCCCGGCGAGATGCTGCCCGAGGGCCCGTTCGGCGACCACACCGGCTTCTACACCCCGCAGGAGCCGTTCCCGGCGCTGAAGATCGACTGCGTGACGATGCGCCGCCGGCCGATCCTCCAGTCCATCGTGGTCGGCCGCCCGCCGACGGAGGACGGCCCGCTGGGCAAGTTCACCGAGCGCTTCTTCCTGCCGCTGCTGAAGATCATCATCCCGGACATCGTCGACTACGACCTGCCCGAGGCCGGCGGCTTCCACAACTGCGTGATCGTCTCGATCGACAAGAAGTACCCCAAGCACGCCCAGAAGACGATGCACGCGATCTGGGGCGCGCACATGATGTCGCTGACCAAGCTGATCATCGTGGTGGACTCCGACTGCGACGTGCACGACTACCAGGAAGTCGCCTGGCGGGCCTTCGGCAACGTCGACTACAGCCGCGACCTCACCGTCGTAGAGGGCCCGGTCGACCACCTCGACCACGCCTCGTACCAGCAGTTCTGGGGCGGCAAGGCCGGCATCGACGCGACCCGCAAGCTGCCCGAGGAGGGCTACACCCGGGACGGCGGCTGGCCCGAGATGGTGTCCTCGGACCCGGCCACGGCCGCCCTGGTGTCGCGCCGCTGGAAGGAGTACGGACTGTGAGCACGGCCGCCGTCGAGACCCCCGGGCGCACGAAGGCCTTCCTGCGCCTGGTGATGATCGAGCACTCGGTCTTCGCCCTGCCCTTCGCCTACATCGCCGCGCTGACGGCGATGTTCCTCGCGGACAGGCGGGTGCACTGGGGCGAACTGTTCGTCGTCACGGTCTGCATGGTCGGGCTGCGCACCTTCGCGATGGCCGCGAACCGGATCATCGACCGCGAGATCGACGCCCGGAACGCGCGGACCGCCACGCGCGAACTCGTCACCGGTGCGGTCTCGTTGAGGACCGCGTACGTCGGCTCGGCCGTCGCGCTGGTGGTCTTCCTCGGCGCGGCCGCGATGCTCAACCCGCTCTGCCTGGCGCTCGCGCCGGTGGCCGTGGTGCCGATGGTCGTCTACCCGTACGGCAAGCGGTTCACCGACTTCCCGCAGGCGATCCTCGGCCTGGCCCAGGCGATGGGCCCGGTCGGCGCCTGGCTCGCGGTGACGGGCAGCTGGTCCTGGGACGCGGTGGTGCTGGGCGTGGCCGTCGGCATCTGGATCGGCGGGTTCGACCTGATCTACGCCTGCCAGGACGTCGAGTCCGACCGCGAGCACAGCGTGCGCTCGGTGCCGGCGCGGTTCGGAGTGCCGGCGGCGATCCGGGGCGCGCGCGTGTGCCACGTCCTGACGACGCTCCTGCTGGGCTGGTTCGCGGTCCTGACGGACGCCGGGGCGGCGTTCTGGATCGGCCTGGCGGTCGTCGCGGGCGCGTTCGTCTACGAGCACACCATCGTGAAGCCGAACGACCTCTCGAAGCTCAACCGGGCGTTCTTCCAGACGAACGGCTTCGTGGGGATCTCGCTCTTCTTCTTCGCCCTGGTGGACCTGGTCGTCCGCGGGCTCGGGATCTGATCCCGGAGGCCGCTCGGTCGTCCGGGGCGGCGCGCGTCCCGTCCGGGGCGGCCTCAGCCGTGCAGGAAGCCCTCCAGCGACACCGCCAGGGCCACCGGGGCCTCGTACATCGGGTAGTGCCCGCTGCCGGCGAGCTCCTCCAACTCGGCGTTGGGGTAGTGGTCGAGGAAGGTGCCGCGCATCACCTCGGCGGTGAGGGCGAGGTCGTGCTCGCCGACGATCACCTTGACCGGCACCGGGTTGCCGTCGATCCGGGGCCGCAGGTCGGCCGTCGTCCAGTCGCGGACGTAGCCGCCGAAGGCCTCGGGGGTGGACAGCCGCAGGGACTGGTCGACCATGCGGTCGAGCCAGACCCGGCCGGCCCGCTGGCCGGTCACCAGGTCCAGGATCGCGAAGCGCTTCTCCCGGTCCTCGGCGGCGCCGTGGAACAGCGCCTCGCCGGCCTCGTCCAGCTGGTACGGCCCGGCGGGCACCGGGGCCAGGCCGACGAGCTTGCGCACCCGCAGCGGCGCCTCGGCGAGCACCTGCTGGGCCGCCTTGCCGCCCATCGAGTGGCCGACCAGCGAGAAGCGGTCCCAGCCGAGCTGGTCGGCCAGGGCGAGCGCGTCGGCGGCGATCTCGGCGAGCGTGTACGCGCCGGGGACGTCCTTGCGCCGCCCGTAGCCGCGGTAGTCGAGGAACGCGTAGCCGAACGCGTCGCCGTCGAGGTAGTCGAGGAACGGGCCCCAGCCCGCGCTGGTGCCGAACCAGTCGTGCAGGACCAGGACGTGGTGGTCGCCGGTGCCGACCAGGTGGTGAGGGATCGTCATGCCAACGGTCGTTCCCCGCGATCCGCCCGCCCGAACGGACGGTTCGCGGGGAGCGGGCGGCGGCTACTGCTCGTCGATGACGGCCTGGTACTGGGTGGCCGAGAGCAGGCCCTTCAGCTCGTCGGCCTTGGTCACGGCGAGCTCGATGATCCAGCCGTCGCCGTACGGGTCGGAGTTGATCGACTCGGGATCGTCGCTCAGGTCCGTGTTGATCGCGGCGACCGTCCCGGACAGCGGCGCGTAGAGCTCGCTCACCGACTTGACGGATTCCACCGTGCCGAACGCCTGGCGGGCTTCGAGCTTGTCGCCCACCTTGGGGAGTTCGACGAAGACGATGTCGCCGAGCTGCTTCTGGGCGTAGTCGGTGATGCCGACGCGGGCCCGGTCCTTCCCCACCGTCTCCACCCACTCGTGGTCGTCGGTGTACTTGAGGTTCGTCGGGATGGTGCTCATGGCGGCCTCCGGGGAGTCGGCATCGGAGCTGACGGGTCGCCAGGTCCGAGGAGGAGCCTGCTACAGGCGCCGCCCCTGCGCCGCCAAGCTCACCCGATCGAGTGAAATCAGGCGTCGCGCCGGGCGAAGGCCGGGGCGTGCTCGGGGAGCGGGCCGAGGGCGATCAGGCGGGACAGCGCCTGTCGGAAGCCGGGGGCGAAGCGGGCCAGCAGCACCAGCCGCTGCGGCGGGCCGATCCGGCGCCCGCTGAGCACCGGCTCGAACATGATGCCGTGCAGGACCCGCTGCATCCGCTGCATGATCACCGTCGGCCGCCACCGGCGCCGCTGCACCCGGGCGAGCGCGGCGGTGGTCGGGCGGCCGTGGCGCAGCGGTTCGGCGAGCAGGGTGGCGGTGGCGACGGCGTCCTGGATGGCGAGGTTGATGCCCACCCCGCCGGCCGGGGACATCGCGTGGGCGGCGTCGCCGATCAGCAGCAGCCCGTCGGCGTACCAGCGGTGCAGCCGGTTGAGCCGGGCGTCGAGCATGTGGACGTCGTCCAGGTCGGCGAGCTGGTCGACCCGGTCGGCGTACTGGGGCAGCAGGTCGGCGATCCGGGCGCGGAAGCGCTCGATGCCCTCGGCGCGCAGCTGCGGGTCGGAGCCCTTGGCCCGGAAGTAGCCGATCTGGAAGTAGTCGTCCCGGGTGAGGCTCAGGGCGATGTCGCCGTGTCCGAAGCCGGGGACGAGGTTGGGCGGCGCGGAGCGCTCGTGGGGGTGCCGGGGCAGCCGGAACCACCAGACGTCGAAGGGCACCGGGAACTCCCGGGGCGTCAGGCCGGCCGCCCGGCGCAGGGTGGAGTGCCGGCCGTCGGCGGCGACGGTGAGGTCGGCGCGCAGCTCGCCCTCCTCGCCGTCCCGGGTGCGGTACCGGACGCCGACCACCCGGGCGCCGTCCTTGAGCAGTCCGGTCGCCTCGGTGTTCATCCGCAGGGTGAAGGTGGGTTCCTGCCGGGCCTCGGCGACCAGGAAGTTCAGCAGGTCCCACTGCGGGATCATGGCGATGTAGTTGTACGGGGGCCGCAGCCGTTCGTAGGCGCTCAGTGCGACGGGGGCGCCGCCGCGGGGTTGCACCACCAGGTTGCCGAGGCGGCTCTGCGGCAGGGCGGCGAACTTCTCGCCGAGGCCGAGCTCGTCCATCAGCCGCACGGTGGAGGCGTGGACGGTGTCGCCGCGGAAGTCGCGCAGGAAGTCCCCGTGCTTCTCCAGCACGGTCACCTCGACGCCGGCGCGCGCCAGCATCAGGCCCAGCATCATTCCGGCGGGCCCGCCTCCGGAGATCACGACGCTCATGGCTCTCCCCTTTCAGTGCTCGAATGATCACTGTCCGCGTGGAACCTGTATATATAGAATCTCTGGAACCGTCCCAGGTGTCAAGTAGTACGATGCCTCACATGAAGGAGCTGGTGGCGGCCGCCCTCACGGCGGCGAAGGAACGGGGCCAGGACGTCGCCGACGTCCCGCTGACGGCGATCGCCGCGACGGCCGGGATCTCCCGCAGCACGCTGCTGCGCAGGCTCGGCGGCTCCCGGGCGGCGCTGGACGAGGCGGTCCGGGAGTCGGGGACCGATCCGGGCGGGCGGCCGCCGGTGCGCGAGCGCGCGATCGAGGCGGCGGCGCTGCTGGTCGCCGAGCGCGGCCTGGCCGGGGTCACCCTGGACGCGGTGGCGGACCGGGCCGACTGCTCGCTGCCCAGCCTCCACACCGTCTTCGAGGGCCGCGACGGCCTGCTCGCCGCCGTCTTCGAGCGGCACTCCGCGCTGCCCGACCTGGAAGCCCTCGCCGCGGACCCGCCGGAGGACCTGGAGGGTACCGTCCGGGCGCTGCACGCCGTCTTCGCCGCCGCCTTCACGCACCAGCCGCGGATCGTCCCGGCGGTCTTCGCCGACCTGCTCGGACGGCCGGACGGCCCCGCCGCCCGGGTGATGGCCGCCAACCTGCCGCGGCTGCTCGCCGGCCTCGACCGGCTGCTGCAGCCGCACGTCCGGGCCGGCCGACTGAGGCCGCTGCCCACTGCGGTGCTGGTCCAGCTGCTGCTCGGCCCGCTGCTCAACCACGTCCTGATCCGGCCGGTGCTGGAGCCCCTGCCGGGCGCCGGGCTGCCCTCGACGGACGAGACCGTCGAGATCTTCGTCGGCGCCTACCTGCGCGCGGTCGCCCTCCCGGAGGCGGGAGCGGCAGAATCCGGGGGCGACGGCAACGCGCCCCGAGGAGGACCGTGATCGGCAGACTGCAGTGCCTGGTGCTCGACTGCCCGGACCCGGCGGTGCTGGCCCGCTTCTACGCCGGTGTGCTCGGCGGTGAGGTGGACCGCCCGGACCGGCGCTGGGAGCTGGACCGGGACTGGTCCACGCTGCACCTCGACGACGGCTCGGTGCTCTGCTTCCAGCGCGCCGCCGACCACCGGCCGCCGCGCTGGGGCGACCCCGAGCACCCCCAGCAGGCGCACCTGGACGTCGACGTGGCGGACCTCGACGCCGCCGAGCGGCAGGTGCTCGCCCTCGGCGCCGTCCGGCTGCACGACGCCGGCGGGTGGCGGGTCTACGCCGACCCGGCCGGGCACTTCCTCTGCCTGGTCCGCTCCCCTCGGGGCTGACTCCGGAAGGGGACGCGACGACGGGTCGGCCGGCGCCCGTCAGCCCATCAGGAGCAGCCGGTCGCCGACCCGCAGGCGGCCCGGGGCGGCGACCTCGGCGAGGGCGTCGAGCAGGCCGTCGTGGGCGTGCACGACGGCCTTGAGGATCTCCGGCGCGTGCGGCAGCCCGGGCTGCGGGGCGCCGGTCATCGCGCAGCGCTCGCTGGACGCGACGAAGGAGAGCCGGGCGCTGCCGGGGGCCTCGCCGGAGGCCTGGCGGCCGAGCCAGGCGTCCTCGACGAACGGCGGGGTGCCGGGTGGGGTGCGCAGCACGATGTTGGGGCGGAACCGGCGCTCGTCGATCACGGCGAACGGGACGGCCTCGCGGACCCAGTCCAGGGTGGCGGTGCTGAGCACGCTGACCGGCAGCCGGTCGAAGTGGGAGACGGCGTCCTCGCGGGCGAGTTCGACGTCCTCGCGCTGGAGGTAGGCGCGCAGGAAGGCGTTCGGACGGTCGACCGGGCGGCCGAGCGGGTCGAACAGTTCGGGTCCGTCGATCCGGTGGCCAAGCCGGGCGGAGAGGCGGAGCAGTCCGTCCATCCGGCGGAAGCGGCGGGTGTTCTTGCCCGAGCCGAGCTTGCCGGCCGCGTCGCGGACGGCGTAGAGGCGGTCGCCGGCCAGGCCGCGCTCGTCCACCTCGACGGAGTCGAGCCGCTCGCCGCCGGCGGATTTCACGGGGTAGCGCCAGAGTCGCTCGATCACTCCGATGATCTCAGCCATGGCCGGACAGCGTACTGGCGTTGACGGGGGATGGTCTAGACCAAGTACCGCAAGGGTTACCGCCCGGTCAGCCCAGCCGGGCCACCGCCCGCACCGGCGCGCCGTCCGCCGCGACCAGCCGCAGCGGGAACAGCGAGACCTCCACCGGCAGACCGGCCTCCTGGGCGGCCAGCAGCGGCCGCAGGTCGGTCAGGTTCTCGGCGATCACCCCGCCGCCGGACGCCCCCAGCAGCACCCGGTGCGCGGCGAGCGAGGGCTCGTCGGCGGTGCCGTGGTCGTGCTCGTCGGTGAGGTCGGCGAGCAGGGCGGCCACCGCGGGATCGCCCGGGCCCGGGTCGGGGGTCGGGTCGACGCTGAGCGCGTCCACCCCGACCGTCCGCACCCCGGCGGCGACGATCGCCTCGGCGGCGGCCGGGGTCAGGCTCGGGTGGGCGAGGTAGGTGTCGGTGCCCCAGTGCCGGGCCCAGCCGGTGGCCAGCAGCAGGACGGTGCCCTCGGCGGCCCGCTCCAGCGCGGGCGCCAGCAGCTCGGGGGTGACGGCCGTCCGGGGCTCCAGCCCGCGCAGGTCGGCGACCACGGCCGGGCCGGTGAACCGCTCCAGCGGCAGCCCGTCCAGGGTCGGCCAGGTGACGTCCACGTGGTACGGCGCGTCCACGTGCGTCCCGGACTGCGAGCCGAGGTGCAGGGCCAGCACGTTCACCCCGGCGGTGGCCGTGGTGAGCGCGGGCTCCAGCAGGACGGCCGGATCGCCGGGGTAGACCGGCATCGCGGTGGTCACCTGATGGGTGAGGTCGACGAGGGTCGCTGCCATGCGCCCATCCTCCCAGCCCCCGTCCACCCCGTGGACCCCCCCGGTTCCCGGCGCCACCCGGCCCGCCGCGAGGGCCCTGGTGAGCGGAGCGGACGGAGCCGGATAGAAATGCCCCATGGGAACTGCGAAACGTCAGCCGTGGGTGGTCGGGGTCTCGGGGGCGTCGGGAACGCCGTACGCGGCCTCGGTGATCCGCGCGCTGCTGGCCGCCGGCGAGGCGGTGGACCTGATCGTCAGCCGCGCCGCCCGGCTCACCATCCTGGACGAGACCGGCATCTCCTTCCGGGACGCCCACTGGCGCGCCGACCTCGCCGCCTGGCTCGGGAGCGACCGGGGGCTGGACGACGTCCGCTACTGGCCCGCCGGGGACTTCGCGGCCGGCCCGTCCAGCGGCTCGTACCCGGCCAAGGGCATGCTCGTGGTGCCCGCGACCACCGGCGCGGTGGCCGGGATCGCGCTCGGCCTGAGCAAGGACCTGCTGCAGCGCGTCGCCAGCGTCACCCTCAAGGAGCGCCGCCCGCTCGTCGTCTGCGTGCGCGAGACACCACTCAACGGGGTGACGTTGAAGCACTTGGTGGAGCTCGACGCACAGGGGGCGGTCGTGCTGCCCGCCGCACCCGGTTTCTACGCCGGCGGCTCCACCGTGCGCGAACTCGTGGATTTCGTGGCCGGACGGGTGCTGGACGCCGTCGACGTGCCGCATTCCCTGTACCTGCGCTGGGAAGGGGAGTTGGGGGCGGCCGCCCGCAAGACGGCCGACGGCGAGGGCGCTGCGGCTGAGGGGGAGTAAGGAGACCGAGGGCGGGAGAGTATCTTCTCTGCGATATCCGGGTCGTTCGGCGCGAGGCGCCTTTGAATCCGGATAATGATCTGTGGGTCTGGAGAGGTTCGGAAGGACGCGGACGGTATATGGACACGGTGGACAGACAGCTCATCCAGGCGCTCCGGGAGAACGGCCGCGCGTCCTACGCCGAGTTGGGCCGCCTGGTCGGGCTCTCCGGCCCGAGCGTCACGGACCGGATCAACCGCCTGGAGCAGGCCGGGGTCATCACCGGCTACCGGGCGACGGTCAACCCGGCCTCGCTCGGCTTCGGTGTCACGGCCCTGATCGGCCTTCAACTCACCGACGCGGCGGACCACGAGGACGTCGCGTTCCGGCTGAAGGACCTCAACGAGGTCGAGGACTGCTGGTTCATCGCCGGCGACGACTCCTACATGCTCAAGGTCAGGGTGGCCGACGTGGCCGGCCTGGAGTCGGTGGTCAAGCGGATCTCGGGCACGAAGGGCGTGGCCAGAACCCGCACCACCGTCGTACTCTCCACGAAGTGGGAGAACCGGGTGAGTGAACTTCCTCCTGTAGGAGAGTGACGCATGGCACTGGTCGGACTGGAGGAGCTGCGTGCGGCTCGGCAGCGGATCGCGGGGGTCGCCGTGCGCACCCCGCTGGTTCCCGCCCCCTGGGCGGCCGAGGGGGAGCGGCGGCTCTGGCTGAAGCCCGAGAACCTCCAGCCGACCGGGGCCTTCAAGACCCGCGGCGCCTACAACCGGCTCGCCGCGCTCACCGAGGACGAGCGTGCCCGGGGCGTGGTCGCCCAGTCCAGCGGCAACCACGCGCAGGCGGTGGCGTACGCGGCCCGGACGCTCGGCATCAAGGCCGTGATCGTGATGCCGGACACCTCGCCCGCGGTGAAGGTCGAGGCCACTCGCTCGTTCGGCGCCGAGGTGATCCTGGTCGCGCCGCAGGAGCGGGACACCCTGCCCGCCGAGTTGGCCGAGCGGCACGGCTACGTCTGGGTCCCCCCGTACGACGACCCGTTCATCATCGCGGGGCAGGGCACGGTCGGCCTGGAGATCGCCGAGGACGCCCCCGCCGAGCTGGACACCGTCCTGGTGCCGGTCAGCGGCGGCGGCCTGATCGGCGGCACGGCGGCCGCGCTCAAGCTCACCCGCCCCGGCATCCGGGTGATCGGCGTGGAGCCCGAGCTGGCCGCCGACGCCCGGGCCAGCCTGCGGGCCGGCCGCCTGGTCGAGTGGCCGGTCGCCGACACCTACCGGACCATCGCGGACGGGCTGCGCACCCCGTCGCTCGGCGTGCTGCCGTTCGAGCACGTCACCGCCTACGTGGACGACATCGTCACCGTCACCGAGGACGAGATCCGCGCCACCGTGGCCGTGCTGGCCCGCCGCGGCCGGCTGGTCGCCGAGCCCTCCGGGGCGGTCGCCCCGGCCGCCTACTTCCACCGCGCCGCCGAGACCGGGGGCCAGGTGGTGGCGGCCGTGGTCAGCGGCGGCAACGTCGACCCGACACTGCTCGCCGAACTGCTCCGGGCATAGGCGTAACCTCGTTCCGGCAAGGAACCGAATGTCGGAGGAGGCGGGGCACCGCATGGACGCAGGGCTCAAGCGCGAGCTGGAGGCGAAGGTCTACGCGGGTGAGCGGCTGACCCGCGAGGACGGGATCGCGCTCTACGAGAGCGACGACCTGGCCTGGCTGGGCGGGCTGGCCCACCACGTGCGGACGCGGAAGAACGGCGACGTCGTCCACTTCAACGTCAACCGCCACCTCAACATGACCAACGTGTGCAACGCGTCCTGCGCGTACTGCTCGTTCCAGCGCAAGCCGGGCGAGAAGGACGCGTACACGATGCGCATCGAGGAGGCCGTCCGCCTCGCCAAGGCGATGGAGAGCGAGTCCCTCACCGAGCTGCACATCGTGAACGGCCTGCACCCGACCCTGCCGTGGCGCTACTACCCGCGCTCGCTGCGGGAGCTGAAGGCGGCACTGCCGAACGTCTCGCTGAAGGCCTTCACCGCCACCGAGATCCACTGGTTCGAGAAGATCAGCGGCCTGTCCGCCGACGAGATCATGGACGAGCTGATCGACGCCGGCCTGGAGTCGCTGACCGGCGGCGGCGCGGAGATCTTCGACTGGGAGGTCCGCCAGCACATCGTCGACCACGACACCCACTGGGAGGACTGGTCGCGGATCCACCGCCTCGCGCACAGCAAGGGCCTCAAGACGCCCGCCACCATGCTGTACGGCCACATCGAGGAGCCCCGCCACCGGGTGGACCACGTGCTGCGGCTGCGCGAGCTCCAGGACGAGACCGGCGGCTTCCAGGTCTTCATCCCGCTGCGCTACCAGCACGACTTCCACGACTCCAAGGACGGCGTCGTGCGCAACAGGCTGATGGCCCGTACCGAGATGGCCACCGGCGCCGAGGCGCTGAAGACCTTCGCGGTGTCCCGGCTGCTCTTCGACAACGTCCCGCACGTCAAGGTCTTCTGGGTGATGCACGGCGTCACCACCGCCCAGCTGGCGCTCAGCCACGGCGCGGACGACATGGACGGCTCGGTGGTCGAGTACAAGATCACCCACGACGCGGACAACTTCGGCACGCCGAACAAGCTCGGCCGTGACGACCTGCTCGGGCTGATCCGCGACGCCGGCTTCCGCCCGGTGGAGCGCAACACCCGCTACGAGGTCATCCGCGAGTACGACGGCCCGGACCCGATGCGCCGTGAGTCCCCGCAGGCGATGCGCCTCTGACCCGCCCCACCCGCGCGGATCCACCCGCCGCCCCGGCCGATCGAAGGCCGGGGCGGCGGTTGTCTTCACGGCCTCCGCACGGGGCCCGGGTTTACCAACGGGTACGGCGTTTGGCAGGATCGAAGGCATGTCCGGTTCTGATCGTGCCACCGCGTACCCGCCGCACCAGCCGTCGCAGGAGCCGGTCGACCTGATGCCACACCAGCAGTACGAGGGCTTCCAGCCGTACCAGCAGCCGGTCCGGCAGGAGGACCACGGCCGGTACCAGCCGTACGGCCAGGCGTCCGACGGGTACTACGAGACGTACGACCAGCCGTACCCGCAGTACCAGCCGTACCAGCTCGAGCCCGTCGCCGAGCCGCTCTCCGAGTCCGTGTACTACGAGGCGGAGCCCGCTGCCGCGCCCGTCCACCAGGAGCCCGTTCACCACGAGCCCGTCGCCTACGAGCCCGTCCACCACGAGCCCGTCGCCTACGAGCCGCTCGCCTACGAGCCCGAGCCCGTCGTGCTCGCCGCCGCGCCCGTCGCGCCCGCGCCGGGTGCCCGGGCGGCCGCCCGGGGACGGCGGCGCAAGGCCAAGCAGAAACGTCACGGCAAGGCCATGATGGCCGGCACCGCGCTGCTGGTCGCCGCCACCGCCGGCTGGTACGCCGTCGGCCAGGACGACGCCAAGCCCGGCATCGCCGCCGCCGACGGCCCGGGACCGGAGGGCGTCAGCAAGCCCGACCAGCCCGCCCCGGCCCCCGCGGCCGTCCAGGCCGCCTCCGACCGGCAGGCCGCCGCCCCGGCCGCGGACCGCAGCCAGACCCGCGCGGACGGCTCGGTCGCCGCGATACCCGGCCTCGGCGCGACCTTCACCGCGAAGATCCCCGCCGAGACCACCCAGGTCGTGGTCGCCTCCGGCCAGGACAAGAACACCGACAAGAACACCGTCACCCTCTGGACCCGCACCCCCGAGGGCCGCTGGCTGGCCGGCGAGACCTGGCAGGGCCACAACGGCAAGAACGGCTGGACCGCCGACCACAACGAGGGCGACCTGCGCAGCCCGATCGGAGTCTTCGGCCTCACCGACGCGGGCGGCCGCAAGGCGGACCCGGGCAGCAAGATCCCGTACGACAAGGACCCGAGCTTCGTGGTCTCCGGCACGGGCTTCTTCGGCGACCAGCTGGAGGGCTCCTTCGACTACGTGGTCGCGATCAACTACAACCGCGTCGCCGGCAAGTCCCCGCTCGACCCGCGCCGCCCGATGGGCCCCAAGAAGGGCGGCGGCATCTGGCTCCACGTGGACCACGACGGCCCGACCCACGGCTGCGTGTCGATCCCCGAGGACAAGATGGCCCAGTTGATCCGCACCCTGGACCCGGCGGCCCACCCGGTCATCGTGATGGGCGACGCACCCACTCTGGCCGCCTGACCTCGGAGTACGCGGAACCCGGGCGCCGCAAGGGCCCTTGTCGACCTCCTACAGATCGAGAGGGCGGATCCTGTCACCGGTCATGCCCCGCTGACCAGCGGGTAACCCGGTTCCATGGCAGTATGAGCGGTTCGCGCATTGTGGCACTCGGCCACTACCAGCCCCCCAAGGTCCTCACCAACGACGACCTGGCGGCGCTGGTCGACACGGACGACGAGTGGATCCGCACCCGCGTGGGCATCCGCACCCGGCACGTCGCCGAGGACGAGACCCTGGTCGACCTCGCCACCGAGGCCGCCCAGAAGGCGCTCGCCAACAGCGGCCGGACGGCGGCGGAGATCGACCTCGTCGTGGTCGCCACCTGCACCGCGATCGAGCGCAGCCCCAACACCGCCGCGGCCGTCGCCGCCCGGCTGGGCGTGCGCTCGCCCGCCGCGTACGACATCAACACGGTCTGCTCCGGCTTCTCGTACGCCCTGGCCACCGCCGACCACGCGATCCGGGCCGGCGCGGCCCGCCGCGCCGTGGTGATCGGCGCCGAGCGGATGTCCGACACCCTCGACTGGACCGACCGCTCCACCTGCGTGATCTTCGGCGACGGCGCGGGCGCCGCGGTGGTCGAGGCCCAGGAGGACGGTGCCGAGCCCGGCATCGGGCCGGTGGTCTGGGGCTCGGAGCCGGAGCGGGGCGACGCCGTGGTGATCACCGGCTGGGACCCGGTGATCAGCCAGCAGGGCCAGTCGGTCTTCCGCTGGGCCACCACGCAGCTCGCCCCGCTGGCCCGCCAGGCCTGCGAGCGGGCCGGGATCGCCCCGTCCGAGCTGAAGGGCTTCGTCCCGCACCAGGCCAACCTGCGGATCATCGACGCGATCGCCGGCAAGCTGGGCCTCGGCGAGGACGCGGTGGTGGCCCGGGACGTGGTCCACTCCGGCAACACCTCGGCCGCCTCGATCCCGCTCGCCTTCTCCAAGCTGGTCGAGCGTGGCGAGCTCTCGCCCGGCGACCCGGTCCTGCTCTTCGGCTTCGGCGGCGGCCTGGCCTACGCCGGCCAGGTGGTGCGCTGCCCCTGACGCCATGGCCCCGGGCGGCCCCGTGAGGCCGCCCGGAGGCGCCGCGGCGCCGTCCGGACCCGAACACGCCGTGGGCGGGCACCCTGTCGAGGGTGCCCGCCCACCGGCATGTCTGGCGCGCGTGCGGTACGTCGGCGGACCTCCCCCGAGGACACGGCCGTCGTCCGCCGTACCCCGGACAGGAGGCCGGGGCTGCGCGCGGAGCGGATGGTGGATCGGAGGACGGTCCTACTTGGGCGCCTTCTTGCCGGTGACGCCCAGGTACACCAGGGGAGCGAGGTTGGGCTTGAGATCCTTGACCTTGACGCCCCAGGAGGTGAAGGCCTTCTGGTGCTCGGCCGCCGAGGCGAGCAGCGAGACCAGGGCCCCGGCCACGGCGTTCGGGTCGAGCGACTTGTCGGCCTGGCCCTTCGCCTGGAGTTCCCTGACGGCCTCGGCGAGTGGCTTGGCGACCGCGTTGAGGACCGTCATGCGGATCTTGAAGAACCGCTTGTCCCCTTCGGCGGCACCGAGCGTGACCACTCGGAGAATGGCGTCGTTCTTGCGCCAGAAGGCGAGGAATCCGTCGACCAGTTCTTCCGAAGTGGTCGGTCCGGACTTCCCTGCCCAGGACTTTCCGGCCACGAGCTCTTTGAGCTGGTCGGCGTCCTTGGCCATTTCCTCGGCGATTTCGAGGACAGCGCCCTCGACATCCGGGAAGTACTGGTAGAAGGTCGCGGGGGAGGTACCCGCCATACGGGCGACGTCGATGACCTTGACGTCCCGATAGGGCGACGTGCTGAGCATCTCGCGGAGGCAATCGAGCAGCTTCTGCCGCGTCTCCTGTCCGCGTCGCCCGGCGACGCGACCGTCGACGGTGCGAACTTGTCCTGTCATGCCGTCAGCTTACCGTGGCAAGATCTTGGCGCGATTCGGTGATGCGACTATTACTCCGCACGGGGGGTCGGTTATAGCGTCATGAACCGCTTCGGACGGATATTCACCGGGCCTCGAAGCCCCTCTTGAAGCCCCCCCGTGTGCTTTTGACCTCACAGCGTGACGGCGAGTCCGCTGAGGGGTGGTCGGGTGACAGAGCGTGACGATGGCCGAGGATCGCGGTGTCGTCCGGAAGTGGACGGTCCGCGGCTCCGCGCGCAAGCCGCCCCGGAGCGGGCGTCAGGATCCGGCCGTTCCGTCCTCGCTGGTCAGGGGCCTGTCCGGGGCGCCGTCCGGGCCCGAACGGCGCGTTCCGGCGGGTGGGGGAGGTTGGATATGCGTGGGGCGGCATTGGAGAATCGGGTCCGGCACCACGCGGCGGGTGCGGACAACGGGGAGGTGGCAGCGGAGTGGACCAGCTGACGGCGCACGATCCGAGGCGGATCGGGCCCTTCGAGGTGCTGGGGCGGCTCGGCGCGGGTGGGATGGGGCTGGTCTACCTGGCGCGTTCCGCGTCGGGGCGGCGGGTCGCCATCAAGACCGTGCGGGGTGAGCTGGCCGAGGACGAGCTGTTCCGGGTCCGCTTCGCCCGTGAGATCGAGGCGGCCAAGACGGTCGGCGGCTTCTACACCGCGGCCGTGGTGGACGCCGACGCGGACGCCCGGGTGCCCTGGCTGGCCACCGCGTACATCCCGGCCCCCTCGCTGGAGGACCTGGTCGAGGAGTGCGGCCCGCTGCCGGTGGAGGCCACCCGCTGGCTGGTCGCCGGCATCGCGGAGGCCCTCCAGTCCATCCACGCGGCCGGGCTGATCCACCGCGACCTCAAGCCCTCCAACGTCCTGGTGGTCGAGGACGGCCCGAAGGTGATCGACTTCGGCATCGCCGCCGGCGTGTCCAGCACCCGGCTCACCATGACCAACGTCGCGGTCGGCACGCCCGCCTACATGTCCCCCGAGCAGGCCAGGGACAGCCGGACCGTCCGGGGCGCCAGCGACGTCTTCTCGCTGGGCTCGCTGATGGTCTTCTGCGCCACCGGGCACCCGCCCTTCCGGGGCACCAACCCGGTCGAGACGGTGTTCCAGCTGCTGCGCGAGGAGCCGGACCTGACCGGCATGCCGCCCGAGCTGATGGACCTGGTCCGCGCGTGCATGCAGCAGGCCCCCGAGCGCCGGCCCACGCCGGCGCAGATCCAGACCGAGCTGGCCCCGCACCTCTTCTCCCGGGACGACGCCTCCGGCGAGGCCGGGGACTGGCTGCCGGTCGACGCGCTGGAGCTGATCGAGCGCAAGCGGGGCCGCCGCCCGGCCGCCCCGCCGCCGCGCCCGCCGGCCGCGCCGCCCCAGCCGCCCCCGCACCCGCAGGTGCCGCCCCCGCACGTCCCGCCGCAGCACCCGGCACCGGCCGACCCGCGCACCAACCCGGGCGGGCGGCACGCGCAGCCGCCGGCCGGGCCGGTGCACAGCCCGCCGCGGCCGGGCCAGGCCTCCGAGGCCGAGATCCCGACCGCGAAGGTCGCCTACCCGAACCGGCACCGGGCGCCGACCGGCGGCTCCGTCGAGGTGCAGCTGTCCGGCGCCTCGGTGCGGATAGGTCCGGGGCCCCGGGCCGAGTACGAGCAGCCGGGCCCGAACACCGCCCCGGCCACGACGGACTGGGTCCGCCGGGCCCCCACCCCGCCGCCCCCGCCGGTCGCCCGCTGGCGTCCCTGGCGGTTCCGGATGTCCAACGACGTCTGGGGCACCCCGGTGGTCGCCGACGGCACGCTCTTCGTCTCCAGCTTCGAGGTGCACGCGCTGGACATCGCCTCCGGCGAGCGCCGCTACAAGACCCGGGACGTCGCCTGGGCGCTCGCGGTGGACGCCGGTCGGGTGCACGCCGCGGACGGCCCGCACCTGTACACGGTGGACGCCGCGGACGGCACCGAGCGCTGGCGCACCTCGCTGGACGGCTGGGTGTACTCGCTCTCCGCCGCCGAGGGCGTGCTCTGCTGCGGGATCAGGGGCGGCGGCGTCCAGCTCCGCTCGGCCGCCAACGGCGCCGAGCTGTGGCGCGCCGACGACGCCCAGCAGGACTACGAGAACCCCCAGTCGGGACCGGTCCTGGTGGGCGGCGCCGCCTACTACTACGGCGGCGGTCGGCTGCGCTGCGTCGACCCGCGGGGCGCGGGCCTGCGCTGGTCCTTCCAGGTCGGCGAGGACGTGCCCTCGCACCCGGTCGAGCGCGGCGGCGTGCTGTACGTGTCGGCCGGCACCCGGGTGTACGCGCTGGACGCGGCCAGCGGGGCCGAGCGCTGGCGCTTCGAGGCCCCGGTGGTGCTGTTCACCCCGCCCGCCCTGGACGCCGACGCGGTCTACGTGGCCGACTACCTGGGCACGGTCTACGCGCTGGACGCGGCCACCGGCCTGGACCGCTGGCGCGGGGTCACCGGCCGCCGCCAGGGCGCCGACCCGGTGGTGGTCTCGGACGGCATGGTGCTGGTCGGCAACGGCGAGGTGCTGTACGCCTTCGAGGCGGCCACCGGCCGTGAGCGCTGGCGCTACACCGCCCGCGGCGAGATCGTCGGCTCCCCGGCGGTGGCCGACGGCCTGGTCCACCTGGGCAGCCGGGACCACTCGCTGCACACCCTGGACCTGGCGAGCGGTCAGCTGCGCTGGGAGCTCGGCACCAAGGGCGAGCTCACCGGCTCGCCGGTGGCGGTCGGCGGCCGGGTCTTCGTCGGCTCCAAGGACCGCTGCGTGTACGCGCTGGACGCCTTCTACGGCACGGCGGTGCCCGCCCGCTGAAGCGCGGGGCGGACACCGCCGGTCGGCCGGGTCGGGCCGGATCAGGCCTTGCGGGCCCCGGGGTGGCGGCTGCACCAGCCGTCCCACGCGGAGGAGACCATCTCCGTCACGTCGTGACGGGCGGTCCAGCCCAGCTCGCGGTGGATCAGGTCGGCGGAGGCCACCACCCGGGCCGGGTCGCCGGGGCGGCGCGGGGTCACCTCGGCGGCGGTGTCGTAGCCGGTGACCTTGCCGATCACCGCCAGCATCTCCTTGACGCTGACGCCCTCGCCGCGGCCGATGTTCAGCACCAGGGAGGTCGCGCCGGCCGGGTCGGCGGCCATCCGCTTGGCGGCCGCCACGTGCGCCGAGGCGATGTCGGAGACGTGGATGAAGTCGCGGACGCAGGTGCCGTCCGGGGTCCGGTAGTCGTCGCCGAAGATCCGCGGGGCCTCGCCGGCGGTGAGCCGCTCGAAGACCATCGGGATCAGGTTGAACACCCCGGCGTCGGAGAGCTCGGGGGAGGCGGCGCCGGCCACGTTGAAGTAGCGCAGGGCCACGGTGGACATGCCGTGGGCCTTGCCGGCCGCGGCGACCAGCCACTCGCCGGCCAGCTTGGTCTCGCCGTACGGGCTCATCGGGGCGCAGGGCGTGGACTCGGTGACCAGGTCGACGTCCGGCATGCCGTAGACCGCGGCGGAGGAGGAGAAGAGGAAACGCTTCACCCCGCCCTCGGCGGCGGCCTCCAGGACGGTCTGGAGGCCGATCATGTTCTCGCGGTAGTACAGGAACGGCTGCTCGACGGACTCGCCGACCTGCTTCTTGGCGGCGAAGTGCAGGATGCCCTCGACGCCGTGCTCGCGGATCGCGGCGTCCAGGGCGGCGCGGTCCAGGGTGGAGCCCTCGATCAGGGGGACGCCGGCCGGGAGCCGGGAGGCGTCGCCGGTGCTGAGGTCGTCCAGGACCGCGACGCGCTCCCCGGCGTCGAGCAGCTGTCGGACGACGTGTCCGCCGATGTATCCGGCACCGCCGGTGATCAACCAAGTCATGGCCCGAATCCTAGGCGCTCGGATTCGATCGCCACGTTCGGGCGAGTCGGGGCAACAAAGCGGACAAAACGGTGAAAAGCTGACAAGGATTTCCGTGCGTTCATGACTGCGCCCGCTCGGCGCGGTGACGAATCGGAGGCAGCCAGGTGCGCCGTCACAAGGAACACGCCAGCCCCGTGCCCGCCGGACCGCGGTCGATCGGGCCGTGGGCGCGGGGCCGGCGGCTGCCGGGGGTCGTCGCGGTGGCGCTGGTGGCCGTGCTGGCGCCGGCCGGGTGCAGCAGCGGCTCGTCCTCCTCGTCCACCCTCGCCGCCACCGCCTCGCCCCCGGCCACCGCCTCGCCCCCGGCCACCGGCTCCCCGCAGACCGCCTCGACGAACGGCGGGATCCAGTTGCAGGAGGCCTACCAGGCGGTGATCGCCAACGTGCTGCCCTCCGTGGTGCAGATCACCACCGGCGACAGCCTCGGGTCCGGGATCGTCTACGACGACAAGGGCGACATCGTCACCAACGCCCACGTGGTCGGCACCGCGACCGGCTTCACGGTGACCCTCGCCAACAGCACCACGGCGCTGGACGCCGGCCTGGTCGCCAGCTACCCCGACTCCGACCTCGCGGTGATCCGGCTGAAGAACCCGCCGAGCGGTCTCAAACCGGCCAGCTTCGGCGATTCGAGCAAGGTCCAGATCGGCCAGATCACCCTCGCCATGGGCAGCCCGCTGGGCCTGTCCAGCAGCGTCACCCAGGGCATCGTCTCGGCCATCGGGCGGACCGTCTCCGAGCCGCAGGGGCCGGGGTCGCCAGGCTCCACGATCAGCAACATGGTGCAGACCTCGGCGGCGATCAACCCGGGCAACAGCGGCGGCGCGCTGGCCGACCTGGACAGCAAGGTGATCGGGATCAACACGCTCGCCGCGACCGAGCCGCAGACCAACGGCGCGGCCGCCCCCGGCATCGGCTTCGCCATCCCGGCGAGCACCATCACCAACATCGCCGACCAGCTGATCAAGCAGGGCAAGGTCACCAACTCCGGCCGGGCCGCGCTCGGCATCACCGCCCGGACCAGCTTCAACCAGCAGTTCCAGCCCACCGGCGCGGTCATCGTGGCGGTCACCCCGGGCGGCGCGGCCGCCTCGGCGGGGCTCCAGGTCGGGGACGTCATCACCAAGATCGGCGACACCCAGGTGGACTCGCTGAACGCGCTCACCACCGCGCTCGCCGCGCTCAGCCCGGGCAGCAAGACCACCGTCACGTACATCCGGAACGGCGAGACCAGGACCGCCGACGTCACCCTCGGCGAACTGGCACCCGCCCAGACCTCGCCCTGAGCCCCGGTGCGGGGACGCCGGGCCGCACGCCGCGCAAGGGTTCAGCGGGCCGGGTGCCGTACCGGACCGGCGCCGGGACCCCGTCTCTGCCACGACGGGGTCCCGGCGCCTTGCCGTGTTCCGGGGGAGGGGCGGTCAGCGGCGGGCGGTGCGGGTGCGCCAGGGGAGCTCGACGGTGGCGGTGGTCGGCCCGCCCTCCGGGCTCTCCACCAGGAAGACCCCGTCCACCGCGCGGATCCGCTCGGCCAGTCCTGCCAGTCCGCTGCCCGGGTAGGGGGCCGCGCCGCCCTTGCCGTCGTCCTGGACCAGCACCATCAGCTGGTCGTCCGAGCGCCAGACCTCGACCGAGGCGGAGCGGGCGCCGGCGTGCTTGGAGACGTTGGTCAGCAGCTCGCTGACGGTGAAGTAGGCGATGCCCTCGACCGCCGAGTCCGGGCGCTCGGGCTGCCCGTCCGCGCCGGTCAGGTCGACGTTCACCCGGACCCCGCCGGGGACGGTGCAGCGGGCGGCGACCGAGGACAGCGCGGCGTCCAGGCCGCGGTCGGTGAGCACCGCCGGGTGGATGCCGCGGGCCAGGTCGCGCAGCTCCTGGAGGGCCAGCTTCACCTCGCCGTGGGCGTTGTCGACCATCCTGGTGGCGGCCGCCATGTCGTCCTCGCTCTCCACCTCGCGCAGCCGCTCCTTGGCCATGCCGAGGTCCATCGCCAGCGCGACCAGCCGGGCCTGGGCGCCGTCGTGCAGGTCGCGCTCGATCCGGCGCAGGTCGGCGGCGGCGGTGTCGACCACGGTGCCGCGGTCGTCCTCCAGCTCGCGCACCCGCTCGGCCAGGGCGCCCGGGAAGAGCAGCGACTCGATCAGGATGCGGTCGACCGCCGCCAGCCCGCGGACCACCCAGGGCAGCACCGGCCAGAGCGCGATCACCGAGACCAGGGTCAGCGCGAAGCTGAGCACGCCCCACGGCAGCATCAGCACGTTGTAGAGCGCCGAGCGCCAGTTCAGCAGGTCGGTGAGCTGGGCGATGGTGTAACCGACCATCCCCGGGCGGCGCGGCTTCACCGGCTCCGGCTCGTCGATCCCGGAGCCGTACGCCACCCGGGCCCGCTGCCGGCCCAACGCGCCCAGGGAGCGGGAGACGGCCAGGCCGCCGGCCAGCAGCGGCAGGCCGATCACGGTGATCGACAGCCCCAGGCCGACCGACAGGGTGGTCACCGCCAGCACGAAGCCGAAGATGCCGAGCGGCAGGTTCAGCAGCAGCCGGCCGACCTGGTGCCACATCCTCGTGCCGTACAGCGGCGGGCGCTCCATCCGAGCGTCCTGCTCCTTGATGGCGTCCACGGCGCGGTGCAGCGGCTTCATCCGGATCTACCGTCCCTCTTCGTCGTGCGGGTGGACCAAGCTTCCCGAACGCCGGGCGGCGGAGGCCATGGGGGTGATACATCTTCCCGGCCGGGGGTTAACCCCACCCCGGGCGGGGGTGCCGGAGGTCCGCCGGGGTGTCCAGCGGTCGTCTTGCCAAGCGGGCAGGGTTCGGGCGGAGCGCGGCGGTCCCCTTAGACTCACGCTTTGGCCATGGTTGGGTCCGTGAGAGCAAACGTCGTAGAACTGTCCTGAGGGCGGATTCACGGCCGAGGTGGAGGCGAAGGCATGGAGGGGAAGCACGCGGCTGCCGTCGCGGCCGACCCGGCGGTCGGCAGCGGCTACTTCGACGCGTACGCCGCGATGGGCCTGCTGGCCGTCGTCGGGGTGCTCTTCGTCGCCGTGGCGTTCACCGCCAACCGGCTGCTGCGACCCGTGGTGTACTCGCCCGAGAAGCTCCTCGCCTACGAGTGCGGGGTGGACCCGGTGGGCGAGGACTGGGCGCACACCCAGATCCGCTACTACGTGTACGCCTTCCTGTACGTGATCTTCGCGGTGGACGCGATCTACCTGTTCCCCTGGGCGACGGTCTTCGCCTCCGCCGGGTACGGCGCCGGAACGCTGATCGAGATGTTCCTGTTCATCGGCTTCCTCGCGGTCGGGCTGCTGTACGCCTGGAAGAAGGGTGTTCTGGAATGGACGTGACGCACTCCCACTCCCACGGCGGCGCGCAGGGCGGTCCCGTCCCGCTCGGTCTGCCGGACCCGGCGCGCCCCGGCGCCGTCGAGCGCCGCGGCATAGGCCCGCTGGCCCGGCTCGCGCCGGACCCGGTCAAGGTGGTGCTCAACTGGGGGCGCCGCTACAGCCTCTGGTGCTTCAACTTCGGGCTGGCCTGCTGCGCGATCGAGTTCATCGCCGCGTCCATGGCCAAGCACGACTTCATCCGGATGGGTGTCATCCCGTTTGCACCCGGCCCCCGTCAGGCTGATCTGATGATCGTCTCCGGGACCGTCACCGACAAGATGGCGCCCGCCGTCAAGCGCCTCTACGAGCAGATGCCCGAGCCGAAGTACGTCATCTCCTTCGGCGCCTGCTCCAACTCCGGCGGCCCCTACTGGGACTCGTACTCGGTCACCAAGGGCGTGGACCAGATCATCCCGGTGGACGTCTACGTGCCCGGCTGCCCGCCGCGGCCGGAGGCGCTGCTCCAGGGCATCCTCAAGCTCCAGGAGAAGATCGCCGCCGAGTCCCTGCCGGACCGCTACACCACGCCCGCGGCGGCGCTGCGCCGCCCGCTGGTGGCCGGGCCGCAGGCCGGTTCCGGGGCCGGCACTCCGACCGCGGGCGCCGGCCCTTCGACCGAGGGAGGGGCCTCGTGACTTCCGCCGAGCAGTACGCGGCGTCGGTCGGGGAGTGGGCGACCGGCGCCGAGGCGTACGGGCTGACCACCGTCGACGTCCCGGCCGAGCACTGGATCGAGGCGCTCACCAACGCCCGCGACGTCCTGGGCCTGGGCTTCTTCGACTGGCTGAGCGCCGTCGACGAGCTCGCCGACGGCTTCTGCGTGGTCGCGCACCTGGCCGCCGTCGAGGCTCCTGGCGTGCGGCACCTCGCGCTGCGCACCCGGCTGCCGCGCGACGGGGCGGCGCTGCCGACCGCCGTCGGGGTGTACGCGGGTGCCGCCTGGCACGAGCGCGAGACCCACGAGATGTTCGGCATCGACTTCCCAGGGCACCCCCACCTGGTCACCCTGCTGCTGCCGGACGGCTTCGAGGGGCACCCGCTGCGCAAGGAGTTCGTGCTCGCGGCCCGGGTCGCCAAGGACTGGCCGGGCGCCAAGGAGCCGGGCGAGTCCGACCACGGCGGCGGGCCGGCCCGGCGCAAGATGCAGCCGGCCGGTGTGCCGGACCCGAACGAGTGGGGGCCGCTCAAGGGCACCCTGCCGCCGGTCGCCGAGCGGCCCGCGCGCGGTGCGCGGGCGGCGGGTGCGGCGGCGCGGACGCCCCGGGCGGCCGCGGGTGCCGGTGCTGCCGGTGCCGCTGCCGGTGCTGCCGGTGCCGCCGCCGAGGGCGCCCCGCCGGTGCGGGCGGACCGGCCGCGGCGGACCAGGTCGGTGTCGGAGGGGTCGGCGAGCCAGGCGGCCGCCGAGGCCCCTGCGGCGGTTCCGGCCGAGGGCGCCCCGCCGGTGCGGGCGGACCGGCCGCGGCGGACCAGGTCGGTGTCCGAGGGATCGGCCAGCCAGGCGGCGGGCCAGGGGACCGACCAGCCGGCCGCCGAGCCGACGGCCGAGCCCGCGGCTCCGGTACGGCCCCGGTCCTCCGACGCGCCCCGGTCCGCGGACGCGCCCTGGCACAACCCGGTGCCCGCCCACGACGAGAAGCCTTCGGACGGGAAGCCGTCCGAGGAGAAGCCGTCGGGCGAGCAGGCCGGGCAGCAGGACGAGACCTCGGCCGGAGCGGCCGACCAGGACGGAGACGGCGCGTGAACCTGCTCGACACGGTGCTGCGCTGCGTCGCCACCCTCGTCGTCTTCCTGGTCTTCCCGCTGGTGATCGGCCAGACCGAGCACAAGGTCATGGCGCACATGCAGGGCCGGCTCGGCCCGATGTACGCGGGCGGCTTCCACGGCTGGGCGCAGCTCGTCGCCGACGGCGTGAAGTTCGCGCAGAAGGAGGACATCGTCCCGGCCGGGGCGGACCGCCGGATCTTCCAGCTGGCTCCCGCCGTCTCGCTGCTGCCGTACCTCTTCGTGCTGCTGGCGATCCCGGTCGGCCCGAACGGCTTCGTCGGCCAGGCGGTCGACGCCGGCCTGTTCTTCGTGCTGGCCGTGATGGGCGTCGGCGTGATCGGCAAGCTGATGGCCGGCTGGGCCTCGGCGAACAAGTTCTCGCTGCTCGGCGCGCTGCGCACGGCCGCCCAGCTGATGTCGTACGAGCTGCCGATGGTGCTGGCGGCGGCCTCGGTGGCGATGGCCGCCGGCACGCTGTCGCTGCCCGGGATCGTGGACGCCTGGGAGTGGTACTGGCTGCCCTGGCAGATCATCGGCGCGTTCGTCTTCTTCACGGCCGGTCTGGCCGAACTCCAGCGGCCGCCGTTCGACATGCCGATCGCCGACTCGGAGATCATCTTCGGCGCGTACACCGAGTACACCGGCCTGCGGTTCGCCCTGTTCCTGCTGTCCGAGTACGTGGGCATCCTGGTGGTGTCCGCGCTGACCGCGGTGCTCTTCCTGGGCGGCTGGCACGGACCGCTGCCGGACCAGCTCGGCTGGCTCTGGATGATCCTCAAGACCTTCGCGCTGGCCTTCGTGGTCATCTGGCTGCGGGTCACCTACCCGCGTCTGCGCGAGGACCAGCTGATGCGCTTCGCGTGGACGGTGCTGATCCCGCTCGCGCTGGTCCAGCTGGCCCTCACCGGCATCATCAAGGTGGCGATCTCATGAGCGAGCGAAGCGAGCGAATCATCGTAAGGTGCGTATGGGCGAATGCCCCTGCCGAGCGTAGCGAGGTGGGCGCATGAGTTTTCCCGGTGTCGGGCTCGCGAAGGGCCTGGCCGTGACGCTGCGGACGATGACGAGGAAGAGCGTCACCGCGCAGTACCCCGACGTGCAGCCGGTGCTGCCGCCGCGTTCGCGCGGCGTCATCGCGCTGCTGGAGGAGAACTGCACGGTCTGCATGCTCTGCGCGCGCGAGTGCCCGGACTGGTGCATCTACATCGACTCCCACAAGGAGACGCTGCCGGCCGCCGAGCCGAACGCCCGGGCCCGCACCCGCAACGTGCTGGACCGGTTCGCCATCGACTTCTCGCTCTGCATGTACTGCGGGATCTGCATCGAGGTCTGCCCGTTCGACGCGCTGTTCTGGTCGCCGGAGTTCGAGTACGCGGAGACCGACATCCACGAGCTGACCCACGAGCGGGAGAAGCTCCGCGAGTGGATGTGGACCGTCCCCGCGCCGCCGGCGCTGGACCCGGCGGCCGAGGAGCCCAAGGAGATCGCCACCGCGCGCAAGGCGGCGGACAAGCTGGCGGCCGCTGCCGCTGCCGCTGCCGCGGCAGCGGCTACCGAGGAGAAGGGTGACGACGCGTGATCGGTGCCACCACGCTTCTCGCGGCGACCGGCTCCCTGGAGCCGGCCGCCCGTTCGTTCCTGTCCCCGACCGGCCAGGAGATCGTCTTCCTGCTGGTCGGCATCGCCGTGCTCGGCTCGGCCGTGGTCTCGGTGACCACCAGGCAGCTGGTGCACGCCGCGCTCTGGCTGGTGGTCGCGCTCGGCGGGCTGGCGGTGGAGTTCCTGCTGCTCACGGCCGAGTTCATCGCCTGGGTGCAGGTGCTGATCTACCTCGGCTCGGTGGTCGTCCTGGTGCTGTTCGGGCTGATGCTCACCAAGGCGCCGATCGGGCGCTCGCCGGACGCCGACTCCAAGAACCGCTGGGTGGCGCTGGTCGTGGCACTGGCCTCGGCCGGGACGCTGGTCACGCTGGTGGTCGACGCCTTCCGGACCTCCTGGATCGACCTCGGCCAGGGCGGCGGCTCGGCCGCCGTCACCGGGGCCAGCCTGTTCCGGCACTGGGTGCTGCCCTTCGAGGCGCTGTCCGTGCTGCTGCTGGCGGCGCTGGTCGGCGCGATCGTGCTGTCCTGCGGCGCCAAGCGGCGGGTGCCGGCGCCCCGGGCGGGCAAGCTGCGTGCCGGGCGGCCGGTCGGGTCCAACGGGACGGTCGCCGCGACGGCGCCGAAGCCGGTTCCGGCGGCCGCCGAGCCGTCGACCGCCGAGCAGCCGACCGCCGAGCCGTCGACCTCTGAGCAGGAGGGCTGATGCACCTCGCCTACCCCGCCGTCCTCGCCGCGCTGCTGTTCAGCGTCGGCGTGTACGGCGTGCTCGCCCGGCGCAACGCCGTCCTGGTGCTGATGTCCGTCGAGCTGATGCTCAACGCCGTCAACCTCAACCTGGTCGCCTTCGACGCCTGGCTGCGGGACTCGCTGCACGCCGGGCAGGCGCTCACCCTGTTCACCATCACCGTCGCCGCCGCCGAGATCGGGCTGGGGCTCGCCATCGTCCTGCTGCTGTTCCGGGCCCGGGGCACCGCGGACATCGACCGGGCCACCGCGCTCGGCGACCCGGCCGAGGCGCTCGCCGTCGAGGAGACGCCGGTCGACGCCGAGGCGCCGGTCGGAGCCGAGGCACTGAAGGGCCAGGCCGCCGCATGAACCTCGCCCTGCCCGTACTCGTCCCGGCGCTGCCCGCGCTCGGCGCCGCCGCGACCCTGGCCGTCGGCAAGAAGGCGCCCGGGCTGGCCCGGCCGCTGGCGATCGTCCCGGTCGCCGTCTCCGCGGTGCTCGCTCTGGTGGTCGCCCTCCAGCTCGGCACCGGCCAGACGCTGGACGCCGCCACCCGGCTCACCCCGACCGGCGGCCCGGACATCGCGCTCGCGCTCCACCTGGACGGCTTCAGCTCGCTGATCTCGGTGCTGGTCGGCCTGGTCGCCACCTGCGTCCAGGTCTACTCGACCGCGTACCTCAAGAAGGACCCGCGCTACCCCTCGTACGCGGCGCTGGTCTCGCTGTTCACCGCGGCGATGTTCCTGGTGGTCTACTCGGGCGACCTGATCGTGCTGCTGGTCGGCTGGGAGGTCATGGGCCTGTGCTCGTACTTCCTGATCGGCCACCACTGGGAGACCGCGGACGCCCGCTCGGCCTCGCTGAAGGCCTTCCTGGTCACCAAGCTCGGTGACGTGCCGTTCCTGTTCGGGATCTTCCTGCTCGGCGCGGACGCCGGCAGCTTCCGCGTCCCGGACGTGCTGGCGGCCGCGACGGAGGGCCGGCTCGGGCACCCCACGCTGACCGCTCTGCTGCTGCTCGCCGGCGTGGCCGGCAAGAGCGCGCAGTTCCCGCTGCACACCTGGCTCCCGGACGCGATGGCCGGCCCGACCCCGGTCTCCGCGCTGATCCACGCCGCCACCATGGTCGCGGCCGGCATCTACCTGGTCGCCCGGCTGCTGCCGGTGTTCCTGCTGTCGGGTGCGGCGCTGGTCGTGCTCGCGGTGATGGCCGCCGTGACGATGATCGGCTCGGCGCTCTGCGCGCTCGCCCAGGACGACCTCAAGCGGGTGCTCGCCTACTCCACCGTCGGCCAGCTCGGCTACATGGCCGGCGCGCTGGCCACCGGGGACCGCGAGGCCTCGGTCTTCCACCTGGTCAGCCACGGCGCGTTCAAGGCGCTGCTCTTCCTGGCCGCCGGTGTGGTGATCCACGCCGCGCACACCAACTCGATCTCCGCGATGTCCCGCATCCCGGGGCTGCGCAAACGGGTGCCGGACGCCTACTGGACGATGGGCATCGCGCTGGTCGCCCTGGTCGGGCTGCCGCCGTTCTCCGGCTTCTTCAGCAAGGAGGCGGTGCTGACCGCCGCCGAGCACGCCGCCAAGGGCGAAGCGCTGACCAACGGGCTCGGCCCGGCCTCGGCGGTGCCGCAGGCTGCCGGGTGGATCGTGCTGATCTCCGCCGGGCTCACCGCGCTGCTCACCGCCGCGTACGCGGCCAGGCTCTTCCTGGTCGCGTTCCACAGCCCGGCCGGGGCCGTCGCGGCCGCCCCGCGGGTGCTGTCCGCCGCCGACCGGGGCACCGTCGCGGCCGAGCACGAGGCCGACGCGCCGTACTCGCCCGAGCTCGACGAGGCCGACCCGGCCGCCGCCGAGCCGCCTGCGATGCGCTGGCCGCTGTGGGTGCTGGCCGTGCCGACCATGGGCTTCGGCATCGCCGGCCTGCGCTCGGACTGGCTGCCCGCGCTGCTGGACGGCGGCTCGCTGCGGCCCTCCGCCGTCACCGCCGTCACCGGGACCGGGCTCGCCGTCGTCGGCGCGCTCGCCGCGTACGGCGCCTGGCGTTCGGCGACCGCCCGACTGGGCACCGGCCGCCCGGCCCCGGCCGTCACCGGCCGGGTACCCGAGCAGGGCGCCGCCCCGGCCGCCGAGGTGATCGTCGCCGACCCCGGGCGCACCCTGCTCGGCCCGCTGTTCGGCCCGGCCCGGCACGGCTTCGGCGTCGACCGGCTGTACCACGCGCTGTTCGTCCGCCCGGTGGGCGCCGCCGCCAAGCTGGTCCGCTTCCTCGACCGTGAGGTCGTCGAGACCTACGTGCGCGGCAGTGCGGTGGGCGCCAACCTGCTCGGCCGGGCCGTCCGGCTCGCGCAGACCGGCAACGCCCAGACGTACCTCAGCGCCCTGCTGGCCGCCGTCGTCCTGCTGACCGTCCTGGTGGCGGTGTAGCCGGTGCTGCTGTCCTCCACCTCCGTCCCCTCGACCGCTGCTGGGAGCCCCCGATGAACGCAGTCCTCATCGCCCTCCTGGTGCTGCCGCTGCTCGGTGCCGCACTCACCCTGGCGCCGGTGTTCGGGCGGGACCGGGCCGTGGCCGACCGGCGGGCACTGCGGCTGAACACCGTCGTCACCGGCGCGGTGTTCCTGCTCACCGTCGCCCTCGCGGCCGGCTTCGACCACGACGAACCCGCCCGGATGCAGGCCGCCACCGACGTGTCCTGGATCCCGGCCCTGCACGTGCGCCTCCACCTCGGGGTGGACGGCGTCTCGCTGCCGCTGGTCGTGCTGACCGCGCTGCTCACCTTCCTCTGCGCGCTGTACTCGGAGAAGAGGCTGCCGAACGGGGAGGGCGTCCCGTCGGCGCAGGCCTTCGTCGGGCTGTTCCTGCTGCTCGAAGTCGGCATGCTCGCCACCTTCGCGGTGCTGGACCTCCTGCTCTTCTTCGTGGCCTTCGAGATCGTGCTGATCCCGATGTACTTCCTGATCGCCCGCTGGGGGAGCGGGGCGAAGGTGCCGGCCGCCAACCGCTTCATCCTCTACACGCTGCTCGGCTCGGCCGTGATGCTGCTCGGCTTCCTGCTGATCGGCAGCAAGGCGGGCACCTTCGACATGCAGGCCCTGGCCGCCGCGCACGGCAGCGGCCTGAGCCACACCACCCAGGTGATCGCCGCGCTGGCCATCCTGGTCGGGCTCGCGGTCAAGGCCCCGGCCTGGCCGCTGCACAGCTGGCTGCCCGACGCCCACACCGCCGCCCCGACGGTGGGCTCGGTGCTGCTCGCCGGCGTGCTGCTGAAGATGGGCACCTACGGCCTGGTCCGCGTCCTCCTCCCGGTCGTGCCGGACGGCGCCGCCACGCTGGCCCCCTACCTGGGCGCCTTCGCGGCCGTCGGCATCGTCTACGGCTCACTGGCCTGCCTGGCGCTTGCCCTCCCGTCGCCCACCACCACCCTTCTTTCGAAGCGCTCCGCGCCCTCTGATTCCGGCGCCAAGGGCGACCTCAAGCGCCTGATCGCGTACTCCTCCGTCGGCCACATGGGCTTCGTGCTGCTCGGTATCGCCTCCCTCACCCCGGTGGGCGTCAACGGCGCGCTGTTCGCCAACATCGCCCACGGTCTGATCACCGGTCTGCTGTTCTTCGTCGTCGGCGCGCTCAAGGACCGCTACGGCACCGCCGACCTCGACACCCTCGCCGGCGCCACCGGCGCCGCCCTGTACGGCCGGGCCCCGCGGCTCGGCGTGCTGCTCGCCTTCGCCGCCGTCGCCAGCCTCGGCCTGCCCGGCCTGGCCGGCTTCTGGGGCGAGCTGCTCGCCATGTTCGGCGCGTTCGACCCGGCCGACGGCCTGTCGCGCCCCGCGTTCGTCACCTACATGGTCCTGGCCGGCCTCGGCACCCTCCTCACCGCCGCGTACCTCCTGATCGTGGTCAAGCGCGTCTGCATGGGGGACCCCGAGCAGCCCGCACCGGTGGCCGAGCTCGCCGACCTGCGCCCGTACGAGGCCGTCAGCTGGACGCCCCTGGCCGCGCTCACCCTGCTCGCCGGCCTCTGGCCCGCGCTGCTGCTCGGCCTCTCCGATCCCGCCGTCAAGCACCTCCTCGGGGGTGGCTGACCGTGCTCGCAGCCCAGACCGCCGCACTCGGACCTCACTCCACGGGGCAGCACACTGTGACCTCCCTCGCCGTAGCCAACCCGGGCAGCCTGATCCAGTCCGTGGACTGGGTGGCGATCGCGCCCCCGCTGATCGCCGCCGTGGCCGCCCTCGCCGTGCTGCTCACGGACCTGTTCCTGCCCGAGCGGCACAAGCGGTGGCTCGGCCGCCTCACCGCGGCCGGACTCGCCCTCGCCCTCATCGCGCTCCTTCCCCTCACCGGTGGATCACCCCGAGCGACCTTCTGTGTGCAGAACGTAGCAGGTGGGTCTGACAACGGCGGTTGCTCGTACGTCGCCGACCACTTCGCCCTGGTGTTCCAGCTGCTCGCCCTCGGCGGCGCGCTGATCGCGGCGCTGCTGTCGGCACACACGGTGGAGACCGAGAAGCTGCCGCGCGGCGAGTACTGGTTCCTGCTGCTCTCCAGCGCCACCGGCGCCGCCCTGCTGCCCGCCTCCCGGGACCTCGCCACCATGGTGATCGCCCTGGAGGTCGCCTCGCTGCCCGCCTTCGCCCTGGTGGCGCTGCGCCGGGACGGCCGGGGCGCGGAGGCCGCCCTCAAGTTCTTCGTCTCCTCGGTGACCGCGACCGCCGTGATGCTGCTCGGCGTCGGCTTCGTCTACGCGGCGAGCGGCAGCCTGCACCTCGGCGCCGTCGCCCAGGGCCTGGAGCACGCCCCCGGGCAGCTCAAGCCGCTGGCCGAGGCGGGCGCGGTGCTGACCCTGGTCGGCTTCGCCTTCAAGGTCGCCGCCGTCCCGTTCCACTTCTGGGTGCCCGACACCTACACCGGCGCCCCGCTGCCGGTGGCCGGCTACCTCTCGGTGGTCGGCAAGGCGGCCGGCCTGTCCGGGCTCGCCCTCGCCACCACCGTCGCGTTCCGCCCGTACGCCCACACCTGGGGCCTGGTGCTCGCCGTGCTGGCCGCCGTCACCATGACCGTCGGCAACGTCGGCGCACTGCGGCAGCGCTTCGACACCCGGTACAGCGCGGTGCGGCTGCTCGCCTGGTCCTCGGTCGGCCAGGCCGGGTACCTGCTGGTGCCGCTCGCCGCCGCCGGCTACGCGCCCACCGGCGTCGATCCGCTCGGCGCCACCGCCGCGTACGCGCTGATCTACGGCGTGGTGAACCTCGGCGCCTTCGGGGTGGTCGCCGCCGTCGGCCGCCGCGCCGGGACCAGCGTGGACGACTTCCGCGGCCTGTTCTCCCGCAACCGCTGGACGGCGCTGGCGCTCGCCTTCTTCCTGCTCTGCCTGGCCGGGCTGCCGCCGGGCGTGGTCGGCCTGTTCGGCAAGGTCGTGGTGTTCCGCGCGGCGGTCGACGCCGGGCTGGGCTGGCTGGCCGTGGTGATGGCCGTCAACGTGGTCGTCGCCCTGTACTACTACCTGCTGTGGACGGCCCGGCTGTTCGCCCCGGCGGGTGACGCGCCCCTCGGGGAGGCCGCCGCCGGGTACCGCCTGCCGGTGAGCCTCACCGCGACCCTGGGGCTGACCGCCTCGGCGGCCGTGGTCCTCTCGGTGGCGCCGCAGCTGGTCCTCCAGGTGGCGGGCGGCTCGCTGTTCTGAGCCCCGGCCGGGACCGGGCCGCGGTGCCGCGGGGCGGTCCCGGGGCGCCGTCGGGGGTGCGGTCCGGCGGTGTCGGGGGCGCGGCCCGGCGGTGTCGCGTCGGTCACAAGGGAACAAGGTCCCCGGCCCCACCCGTTGACCGGGCAAGAGGGACGAGGCAGAAAGGGCTTCCCCACCGCACCATTGGAGGGCCTGACGTGCACAGCAGGCACAACGGACTGAGGACCGCCGTCCTGCTCGGAGGCCTCTCGGCGCTGATCCTGGTGATCGGCAGCCTCTTCGGCCGGACCGGCTTCGTGATCGCCCTCCTGGTCGCCCTCGGGACCAACGCCTACGCCTACTGGAACAGCGACAAGCTCGCGCTGCGGGCCATGCGCGCCCGGCCGGTCAGCGAGTTCGAGGCACCCGGGCTGTACCGGATCGTCCGTGAACTCTCCACCTCGGCCCGCCAGCCGATGCCCCGCCTCTACATCTCCCCGACCCCGGCCCCGAACGCCTTCGCCACCGGCCGCAACCCGCGCAACGCGGCGGTCTGCTGCACCGAGGGCATCCTGCGGATCCTGGACGAACGCGAACTGCGGGGCGTGCTCGGGCACGAGCTCAGCCACGTCTACAACCGGGACATCCTGATCTCCTCGGTGGCCGGGGCGCTCGCCTCGGTGGTGATGTTCCTGGTGAACTTCGCCTGGCTGATCCCGTTCGGGCGCAGCGAGGACGACGACGGCCCGGGGCTGTTCGGGATGCTCGCCATCATGATCCTCGGCCCGCTCGCGGCCGGGCTGATCCAGCTGGCGGTCAGCCGCTCCCGCGAGTACCAGGCCGACGCCGACGGCGCCCGGATCACCGGCGACCCGCTCGCCCTCGCGAGCGCCCTGCGGAAGCTCGACGCCGGCACCCGGCAGCTGCCGCTCCCGCCCGAGCCGCAGCTCCAGACCGCGAGCCACATGATGATCGCCAGCCCCTTCCGCCCCGGCGAGGCCGGCGCGAAGCTCTTCTCCACCCACCCGCCGATGGCCGAGCGCATCGCCCGCCTGGAGCGGATGGCGGGCCACGGTCGGTAGGGCCCGGGCGCCTCGGGCGCCGTACGCCCCCGAACCCTCGCCTCCGACCGGGTCGGCGCGGTCCCGTGCTCGTTAGGATGAACCCGCGCCCGTCGGTCCGGGCGCGGCATCCGGAGGGAGTGGGCCGTCATGGCAGACCAGAGGCACGCCCCGACGACCGGGGACGCGCCGGCCCGGCGACGCGGCCAGGGCGAGCTGGAGGCGCAGGTGCTCGCGGTGCTCCAGCAGGCGCCCGGCCCGGCGGCCGCGGGGTGGGTCCAGGAACGCCTGGACGGCGACCTGGCGTACACCACGGTGATGACCATCCTGTCCCGGTTGCACGCCAAGAACGCCGTGACCCGGACCCGCTCCGGCCGCTCCTACCTGTGGCAGGCCTCCTCGGACGCCGCCGGGCTGGCCGCGCTGCGGATGCGCCGGATGCTCGACGGGGAGGCGGACCGGGACGCCGTCCTGGCCAGTTTCGTCAGCGCGCTGCTGCCGCACGACGAGGAACTGCTCCGGGCGCTGCTGGACGCCGCGTCCGCCGATCCGGCAGCGCCCGACCGTGAGAGCTGACCCGTGGGCCTCTTCGTCTTCCTCCCGCTCGTCCTGCCGCTCACCGCGGTCCCGATCGCGCGTCTGACCGAGCAGCACCTGCATCCGCGCGGCGCGGCCCGGTTGATGACCGTGATCAGCGCCGTGATGGCGGTGTGCAGCGTGCTCTGCCTCGGCCTGATCGGCGTGGTGGGCACCGCGCAGATCCCCGGCAACCCGCTGCCGGACAGCTGGTCCGACCCGGAGGTGCGGGCCGCGCTGCCGTACCACGAGACGGTCGGCACGGCCGCGATGTGGCTGCTGGCCCTGGTGGGCTTCGCCTGCGCCCGGACGGTCGTCCGCCACCTGCGGGTGCGGACCCGGGCCCGGCGGGCGCTGAGCGGGCTGCCCGCCGGGCCGGGCGGGTCCGGTGACCTCGCGGTGCTGCCGGACCGCAGCCCGTACGCCTACGCGCTGCCCGGCTCGCCGGGCCGGGTGGTGGTCTCCACCGGGATGCTGGACGGCCTGGCCGCCGACGAACGCGAGGCGCTGCTCGCGCACGAGCGGGCGCACCTGCGCCACCGGCACCACCGGTACCTGCTGGCCACCCAGCTCGCCGCCTGCGTCAACCCGTTCCTGCGGCCCCTGCAGGACGCGGTGGCGTACAGCGCGGAGCGGTGGGCGGACGAGGACTCGGCGCAGGCCGTGGGGGACCGCCGGATCACCGCGCGGGCGGTGGCCCGGGCGGCCCTGGTCTCGCACGCCGCCCCGGCGCCCGGCTTCGCGGCCTTCGCCACCCCGGCCGGCACGGCCGGTCCGGTGCCGCGGCGGGTCGCCGCCCTGCTCGGCCCGGTGCCGACCTCCCGCAACTGGCCGCCGGCCAAGACCCCGGCGGGCCTGGCGGCGATGGTCGCGGCGATCGGTACGGCGGCGTCGGCGCTGTGCGCGCTCAACGCCGCCATCGCCCTGCTGGTGGTGCTCAAGGCCGTCACCCCGCTGTAGTCCGCCGGGGCCGGAGCGTCGCGGCCAACTCGTCGAGGGCGGCCTCGGCGGCCGCCAGCGACTCGGCGGCGAGCGGCCGGAGGGCGTTCAGCGCCGGGATGTCCGCGGCCCTGGTGAGCTCGGCGGTGACCACGTGGAGGTTCTCCGGTGCGATCCCGATCCGGTCGAAGTACGCCCGCAGGTACGGGACCTGGAAGTCGCAGTGGGCGCGCGGCGTGCCCGGCCCGTAGCCGCCGCCGCGGACCGCGACGACCACCACGCGGGTCTCGCGCAGCAGCGGCTCGCCGGTTTCCGGGTCGTGGTGGACGCCGGGGAAGGTGACCCGGTCGATCCACGCCTTCAGGCCGGTCGAGACGGTGTAGTTGTACATCGGGCTGCCGACCAGCAGGGTGTCGGCGGCCCGCAGTTCCTCGATCAGCGGGCGGCTTCGCCCCCACTCGCGTACCTCGTCCGGACCCTCGGCGAGGCGGCTGATGTCGTCCAGCGGGAGGATGCCCTTGCGCTCGACGCGGCGGCCGAGGGCGTCGAAGGCGGCGCCCACCGGGGGCACCGGATCGGCGGCCAGGTCGCGGTGCCGGTGCCGGACGGCGGCGCCGTGCCGGGCGCGCCAGGCGTCGGCGAAGCGGGCGGTCAGGGCGCGGCTCACCGAGCCGGACGGGCTGATGCTGGAGTCCAGGTGGAGCAGCGTGGCGGCGGTCATGGGGGTCTCCTGGTCACCTCGGTGGGGGACGGATCGTCATAGCGGTGACGAGCCGCGTCGAGGAAAGGTGACCGATGGACCGGAACGCGAGGTCGGAGGCCGCGACGGCAGGGCGGGTGGCGGCGGAGCGCGGCGAGGACGGGAGCGTCGTGGACGGGAGCGTCGTGGCCGGGAGTTCCGAGGCCGGACGCTTCGAGGATGGGAACTCCGAGGCCGGACGCTTCGCCGAGCGCTTCGAGGCCGAGCGCGGGCGGCTGCGGGCGATCGCCCAGCGGATGCTCGGCTCGACCGGCGAGGCCGAGGACGCCGTGCAGGAGGCCTGGCTGCGGCTGGTCCGCGCCGATCCGGCGGAGATCGGCAACCTGCCCGGCTGGCTGACGACGGTGGTCTCCCGGATCTGCCTGGACCTGCTGCGGGCCCGCGCCGCGCGCCGGGAGGAACCGACCGGCGAGGCGCTGCCGGACATGGTCGGTGACGGCCCGGAGCCGGAGCGGGAGGCACTGCTGGTCGAGTCGGTGGGCCGGGCGCTGCTCGTGGTGCTGGACCGGCTGGGCCCGGCCGAGCGGGTCGCCTTCGTGCTGCACGACGGCTTCGCGGTGCCCTTCGAGCAGATCGCGCCGATCGTCGGGCGGACCCCGGTCGCCGCCAAGAAGCTGGCCAGCCGGGCCCGGCAGCGGGTCCGCGGGACGGCCGCGCTGCCCCCGGAGCCGCTGGCCGGGCACCGGCGGGTGGTGGAGGCCTTCCTGGCCGCCGCCCGGGGCGGGGACCTGGCGGAGCTGCTGGCCGTCCTGGCCCCGGACGTGGTGCGCCGGGCCGATCCGGCGGCGCTGGGACCCGGCCGCGCCCTGGTGGCGCGGGGCGCCGGGACCGTCGCCCGGGAGACCACGGTCTTCGGCCGCCGGGCCCGCTACGGCGCGGTGGCGCTGGTGGACGGGGTGCCCGGCATCCTGATCGCCCCGGGCGGGCGGCTGCGGCTGGTGCTGCGGCTGGCGGTCGCCGACGGACGGGTGGCCGGCTACGAGGTGGTGGCCGACCCGGCCCGGCTCGCCGCGCTCGAACTGGCCGTCCTGCCCGGGTGAGCGCCGCCGGGGTGAGCACGGCGGGCCGGCCGGAGCCGGGTCAGTCGGCGATCCGGACCAGCATCTTGCCGGTGTTGGCGCCGCGCAGCATGCCGAGGAAGGCGTCCACCACCCGCTCGAAGCCGTCCACGACCGTCTCGTCCGGGACGACGGCTCCCGAGCGCAGGTGCGGGACCAGGAAGTCGTGGAGCTCCGGCCGGGCGTCGAGGTGGTCACGGACCAGGAAGCCCTCCAGCCGCAGGCTCTTCCCGACCACGTCGAAGAGGTTGCGCGGCGCGGCCGGCGGGTCCCCGAGCCGGTCGTACTGGGCGACCGCGCCGCACCAGGCGATCCGGCCGCGCTCGCGCAGGGCGCCGATGGCGGCCTCCAGGTGGTCGCCGCCGACGTTGTCCAGGTAGACGTGCAGCCCCTCGGGGGCGGCCTCGCGCAGGCGGTCCGCGATCGGGCCGTCGTGGTAGTCGAAGGCGGCGTCGAAGCCGAGCCGCTCGACGAGCCGGGCGGCCTTGGCGGCGGAGCCGGTGCTGCCGACGATCCGGCCGGCGCCGAGCAGACGGGCGAGCTGTCCGGCGGCGGTACCGACGCCGCCGGCGGCCGCCGAGACGAAGAGCGTCTCGCCGGCCCTGAGCCGGGCGATCCTGGTCAGCGCCACCCAGGCGGACAGGCCGGTGCCGCCGAGTACCGACAGGTGGGCGCTGAGCGGGACACCGGTGAGCTCCGGCAGCCGGCTCGCCCGCTCCACGGTGACCACCGAGTGGGTGCGCCACGCCTGGCGGTGCTGGACCAGCGTCCCGACCGGCAGGGTGTCGGCCCGGGACTCCACCACCCGGCCGAGGGTGCGTCCCTCCAGCGGGGCGTGCAGCTCCCAGCCGCCCTCCTCCATCTCCTCGCGCATGTACGGGTCGACGGACTGGTAGAGGTTCTCGACCAGGGCCTCGCCCGCTGCGAGGGCCGGGACGGTCTCGTCGACGAAGGCGAAGTTCGCGGCGGTGGGCGCGCCGTCGGGGCGGGACACCAGGTGGACGGCGTGGACGGTGGGACGGGACATCGGGTGCTGCTCCAGGGGGCGGGTGATGGCGGGACGTGATCACCGTAGAAAGCGCGGGAGCGGCCCGGCAGAGGCCGCTGCCGATGGAACGGCGGCATCCATGAGCGGGATCGATGGATCGCCGGACGGTCGGGATAGGTTCGGGCGCATGACCGATCTCGCCCCGCACGAGCTGCGGACCCTGGTCGCCGTCGAGGAGGAGCGGAGCTTCACGGCGGCCGCCGCACGCCTGGGCACCACCCAGTCCGCCGTCTCGCACACCGTGCGCGCCTGCGAGCGGAAGCTCGGCACGGTGCTCTTCGACCGCGGGCGCCACGGCGCGCGTCCCACCGAGGGCGGCGCGCGGGCGGTGGCGTACGCCCGCCGGATCCTGCGGCTGCTGGACGCGATGGGCCCCGAGGTGCGCGGCGCGGGAGCGGCCGGGCCGCTGACCGGCACGCTGCGGATCGCCGCCTTCCGCAGTGCCGCCGCCCATCTGCTGCCGTCCGTCCTGGCCCGGCTGGCCGAGCGGCACCCCGGGCTCGGCACCCGTGTCCGGATCGTCCGGGAGATCGGCCGCGGCACCGCCGGGGAGGTCGCCGACGGGCGCGCCGACCTGGGGCTGGCCACGCTCGACCCGGGCGGCCCGCCGGCCGTCCCCGGTCTGGTCGCGGTGCCGCTGTACGAGGAGTCGTACGCGCTCGCGCACCCGCTGGGCCACCCGGCGCCGCGCGAGCTCCCGCTGGTCGACTGGGACGAGAACTGCGGTTCGTACACCCGGGACTGGTGGCGGCGGCAGGACTGGATCCCGCCCGCGACGGTGGACGTGGAGGACGACACGGTGGCCCTCTCACTGGTCGCCCAGGGCCTCGGCATGGCGATCATGCCCCGGACCGCCCTGCTGGGCGCTCCGGCCGCCCTCGCCGTCACCGACCTCGGGCCGCGGCCGCCGAGCCGCTCCGTCGGGTACGTCACCACGCCCGAGCTCGCCGGGACGGCCGCCGTCCGGGCACTGATTCGCGAGCTGCGCGAACTGCCCTTGCCGGAAGGGCTGTCGGCGGCCCTTCCCCCGACCGGTCGGGCCTCGACGGCTCAGCCGTCAGCGGCTCGGGCCGCCGCGGCCCGGCTGTCCGGGGCTCAGCCGTCGACGGCCTCGCGGAGCCTGCGGAACTCCTCGGCCAGCCCGTCCAGGGTGTAGTGGGCGTTGAGGCCGCTGGGGTTCGGCAGCACCCACACCTCGGTGTCCCCGATGCCCTCCGGCTGCCGCCCGAGCACGGCCCGGCGCTGCCCGAAGGCCGTCCGGTAGGCGCCGATGCCGAGCACGGCGAGGACGCGCGGGCGCAGCCGCAGCACCCGTTCGCGCAGTGCGGCGCCGCCCTCGCGCAGCTCCTCGGCGGTCAGTTCGTCCGCCTTGGCGGTGGTGCGCGGGGCGACGTTGGTGATGCCCAGGCCGAGTGCGAGCAACTCCTGCTGCTCGTCCGGGCGGTACTGGCGCGCGGTGAAGCCGGAGCGGTGCAGGGCGGGCCAGAAGCGGTTGCCCGGGCGGGCGAAGTGGTGCCCGGTGGCGCCGGACCACAGGCCCGGGTTGATGCCGCAGAACAGCACCCGCAGCCCGGGCCCGGAGACGTCCGGGATGGTGCCGTCCTTGGCGGCCAGCAGCTGCTCGGCGGTGGGCTTCGTCGGTGCGCTCGGGGTCACCCGGCCAAGTCTGCCCTGTCCTTGGCCGTGCTCTCCGCCGTGGCCGGAGCCGGAGCCGCAGCCGGAGTCGACGTTGGATCCGAAACCGCAGCCGGGGCCGAAGCCGCAGTGGCCGCCCGGCGGTTGTGCAGCCGGCGCAGGCCGAACACCACCGCGGCCGCGTAGGCCCAGCCGACGAAGACGTCGATGATGAAGTGCTCCGCGCCGTAGACCAGGGTGAAGGTCATCGCGAGCGGGTAGGCGACCAGCACCGCCCGCAGCCAGCGCTTGGCGGTGGGCCAGAAGAAGAACAGCAGCATCGCCGGGTAGGCGGAGTGCAGCGAGGGCATCGCCGCGACGTCGTTGGCGAACTGACTGCCGTTCTCCAGCAGCGAGTCGGCCTGCGGCAGCCCGCTCACCGAGATCACCTCCCAGACCACCCGGGACAGGTGCGGCAGGTTGCCCTCCTGGGAGACCAGCCACGGCGGGTCGGCCGGGTAGAGGAGGTACGTGGCGAAGCCCGCGAAGGTGAGCGTCAGGTAGGCGGCGAGCAGCTGCCGGAAGCGGTGGTGGGCGCGCCGCCAGAGCACCGCGAGCAGCAGGAAGACGACGAAGAAGTGCGAGAGGTAGACGGCCACCGCGGCGTAGTCGTACCAGTGCGGCGAGCCGGGGGTGTAGAGGGCGTGCTGGAGCCGGACGGTCCAGGTCTCGCCGAAGCCGAGCACCTCGTCGAAGCGCAGCTGCGGCAGCCAGTGCGGGGCCCACGGGGTGTGCGCGCCGTAGCCGCGCAGCAGCGAGTACGTCCACACCACGGCCATGACCGGGACCCAGTCGCGCAGGACCAGGAGGAAGCCGCGGGGGCCGTGCCCGCTGTGCACGGCGGCGGTCAGCAGGGCGGCGATCAGCCAGAGGAACAGCACGTCGTTGGCCGCGGGGATGCCCTCGGTGCGCAGGAACCAGAGGAAGCACGTCAGGTAGAGCGGCCAGGCGAGCCACCGGAGTCTCGACCAGCCCGTCACGCGTGGGCGGGGCGGAGGCACCGGGCGCGGCTGCCCGGCCCGCACGTCGTGCGGGGCCGGGGGGAGGGTCTTGGTCATGCGCACCGAAACTAGCAACCCAAACTTGGAGGTCTCTGGGTGAAATATGACCGGTTCGTAAGAACGTCCGATCCGGTCGACACCCGGTTCGACGGGTGGTCCGACAGTCGGTTCGACAGATGGTTCGACGGTCGGTCGGGTGCCCGGTCCGAAATCGGGTCAGGCACGGTGGGGAACGGTCAGAGGTGGTCAGGGGCGCTCAGGCCACGATGCCCAACTCGTGCGGGGTGTTGTTGAAGCGGCGCCCGCCCGACGGGGTGACGGTGACGATGTCCTCGATCCGCACCCCGAACCGGCCGGGCAGGTAGATCCCGGGCTCGATCGAGAAGCACATACCGGGCACCAGTGGCCGCTCCTCGCCCTCGACCAGGTACGGAGGCTCGTGCGTGGTGGTGCCGATGCCGTGGCCGGTGCGGTGGATGAAGTACTCGCCGTACCCGCCCTCGGTGATCACCCGGCGGGCGATCCGGTCGATCTCCTGGCACGGCACCCCGGGGCGGACCGCCTCGAAGGCGGTCTGCTGGGCCGACCGGACCAGCTCGTGCACCTTCCGCACCTCGTCCGGGACGTCCGGGCCGACGTGCACCGTCCGGGTGGTGTCGGAGCCGTAGCCGTCCTTGAGGCCGCCGAAGTCCAGCACCACGGTGTCACCCGTACGGATGACCCGGTCACCGGCCTCGTGGTGCGGGTTGGCGCCGTTCGGGCCGGAGCCGACCACGGTGAAGTCGACCTGGCTGTGCCCGTACTGGATGAGCAACGCGGCGAGGTCGGCGGCCACGTCGTTCTCCCGGCGGCCGGCGAAGGGGACCTCCAGAATGCCCCGGTAGGCGGCGTCCGCGGCGCCGCCGGCCGCGGCCAGACGGTCCACCTCCTCGGCGTCCTTGACGGCGCGCAGCATCGGCAGGCTGTCGGTGAGCGAGCTGAAGGAGACACCGGGCAGCGCGGCCTGGAAGCCGAGCAGGTGCAGCGCCCAGGTGTTGTCGGAGACGCCGTACCGCCCGGCCGGGTCGAGCAGCGGGCCCGCGGTGGCGAACGGGTCCTCGCCGTCGGACCAGTCGAGCAGCCGGACGGCCGGGGCGCCGACCGCCTTCTCGGCGTCCGGACGCTCCAGCTTGGGGACCACCAGGGCGGGTTCGCGTCCGGCGGTGAGGACGAGGGCGGTCAGCCGCTCGGTGACCGCGGTGGGCGTGTAGCCGCACAGGTAGGCCAGGTCCGGTCCGGGGGCGACGACCAGGCCGGCCAGCCCGGCGGCGGTCGCCTCGGCGGCGGCCCGGGCCATCCGGGCGGTGTGGTCCTCGACGGTGAAGGGACGGGGCACGGCGGTTCCTCCTCGGGGGCCGGACGGGCTCGGCTGAGTCGCCATCGGGTCGACTCCATCACTTCCGCGCCGAGTTGGCGAAGCCCTCGGGCAGGGACCGGCGCGATCCGGACGGCGGGCCGGCCGCTCCTCGGCGGGCCGGAGCGGCACCGGCGGCCGCGCCGGGGCCCGGCGGGGCGCGCCGCCGACCCGGCCGGGGGCGGGCGGGGGCAGGAGCACAAGGGCCGGGACGAGGTGGAGAAGGGCGCGGGCCAGAGTGCGGAGCGCCACGGTCGTGGTCGTCCGGTCCGGCGGGGGCGTGTCCGTGGAATGCATGCGGTCCTCCTGCGTACGGCCCCGGCCGGAAGCACCCGGCTGTACGGGAGACGGGGAGGGGCCGGTGGAGGCCGTACCGGGCCAGTCCATCCGGGTGTCGCGGCCACCGCATGCCGCAGGCGCCCGAGCGGGTGACCGGCAGCGTGACCGGAGAGGCGGCTTGAGCCGTCACGCGGCCCCGCAGTCTGCTCTACGGTCTCCGACCGGGCACGGAATCATAAATTCCGGGCCGACTGTCGGTGCGGTGGGACACCATGTCCGCCATGTCCTACGAACTCCAGGCGCTGATTGGAACATTGGAGCTGTTGACGGTGGCGTCGGCGGAGGTTTCTGCGGCCAGGGTGGTGCCGTTGGCACAGGGGCTGGCACTGCTCCCCGTCACCCCCGCCGTCCTCGCCGCGCTCCAGGGGGACGGCACCGCGCGCAAGCGCGCCGGCGGGGCCGGGTTCGGTTGGCACTCGGGCGGCTTCGAGCTCCGGCTGGCCGCCTGGTCGAAGGCCGGCCCGATCGCCTGCGTCGAGGCGGACTACTTCGGCGGCAGCGGCACCCAGCGCGCCGCCGTCTGGGCGGACGGCGCGGTCGCCCTCGGCCCGCTCACCATCGGCGAGTTCGAGGCGTCCCCGGCCGAGGGCACCCCGATCTCCCGCGCCCTCAGACGGCTCGGCGCGCACACCGAGGAGGGCCGGGTGGACGAGTTCGAGTCGGTCGGCCTGGGCCGGCACCGCACCACCGGCGGCTGGGCGGAGCCGACCGCCTGACCCGCCCCCGCCCGCCGGCCTGCCCGCCTGCCGGCACCGCCCCGGTCACGCGAACGGCCCCGCTCCCGAACCCGGGAGCGGGGCCGCGCCGTCGTCCGTCGGACCGGCCGACCGGAGGGTCAGCGGTAGTTCACGTACTGGATCGCGAAGTCCAGGTCCTTGCCCTTGAGCAGGGCCTGCACGGCCTGGAGGTCGTCGCGGCTCTTCGAGCTGACGCGCAGCTCGTCGCCCTGGACCTGCGCCTTGACGCCCTTCGGGCCCTCGTCACGGATGATCTTCGCGACCTTCTTCGCGTCCTCCGTGGTGATGCCCTCCTTGACGTTGGCGAAGATCTTGTACTCCTTGCCGGAGAGCTGGGGCTCGTTGGCGTCCAGAGCCTTCAGCGACAGGCCGCGCTTGACGAACTTGGTCTGGAGGATGTCGAGGACGGCGCGCACGCGCTCCTCGCCGTTCGCCTTCATCTCGATCTTCTCGCCGGAGCGGCTGATCTCGGCGCCCACGTTCTTGAAGTCGAAGCGCGTCGCGATCTCGCGGGAGGTCTGGTTGATCGCGTTGTCGACCTCCTGCCACTCGACCTTCGAGACGATGTCGAAACTGGAGTCGGCCATGGGTATTGGTCTCCTTGATGCTCTGGTCTTCACTGGCACGGGTCCGCCCCGCAGGGGCGCCCGCAGGCCCAGCCTATCCAGCGCCACACCGGCCCCGCCCGTAGCAGGCGCCCGAGACTCCTTGATCATCGTGTGATCTATCGAGTGGCGGAACACCCCCCGGCATCGGGTATGGTTTACCAAGTCGAACGGGGCGAACACCCCGGGAAACGAAAATCCTGGCTGGTTGCCCGAGCGGCCAAAGGGAGCAGACTGTAAATCTGTCGCGCAAGCTACGCAGGTTCGAACCCTGCACCAGCCACAGGATAGAAAACAGCCCCTGATCTGCGGAAACGCAGACCAGGGGCTGTTTCGTTGTATTCGAACACCGGTCACGCCGGATGGTCGTTTTGCGTGGTTTGTCTCACCTCGTTTCGCCCGAATCCCAGTCCTGACCAGCGGTTCCGGACCAGGGGCGGACCAGAGTCACGGACCCTCGATCGCCGGCGGCCGTTCGGTCCGCCGCTGGAGGCGCTCGGCGATCAGCCGGTTGGCGTGGTCCTCGTCGCCGTGGATGCACTTCGCGTAGACCCGCAGCAGGACGGCGATGCTGTGCCCCGCACGCCGGGCACACTCCGCCGGTGCCACCCCGGATGCCAGCCAGAGCGAGATGCCCGCGTGCCGGGCGTCGTACGGGCGCTTGGCGAGCGGGGTGGCCCGCTCGTCCTCGCTGAACACCTCGGCCCGGGCGGCGGCCCAGACGACGCCGTACCCGCTCTCCTGCACCATGCCGTCCCGGAAGGTCCGGAACAGCCGGCCGTCCGGAGCGGTGCCGTGCTGCTCGATGTGCTCCCGCAGCAGCTTCACCAGCTCGGGCGGGATGGGTACCGGCCGGGTGGCCGTCTCGGCGCGGTGCTTGAGGCCCCGCGGGTCGTGGGACTCCCCGCTGTCCGTCCAGGAGGACCCGACCCGGGGGCTGTTCCCGTTGAGGTTGAGCTTCCCCCAGCCCTCCGCCGGCAGCACGCACCGGTCCTTGCGGAGGTGCACCACCTCACCCGGGCGCATCCCCGCGTAGTACATGCACCCGAAGAACGCCACCAGTCGGGGCCCGCGCCGCCCCTGCCGGCCAACCGCCTCCAGCATCGCGGCGGCCTGCTCGGGGCTCATGACGTACTCCGGGTCGAGCTCCTCCTCGGCCCGGGGCGGCTGCCACTGCACGGACGGCAGCGGGTTGGTGGTCAGCAGGCCGTCCTCGACGGCCCGGTCCACGACGTGGCCCAGAATCCGGCGCTTCCGGAGCGTCGTCGAAGCGGCGGCCCGGGTGCCGTCCAGCTTCACCGAGATGGCGGCCAGCAGGCGCCGGACCATCTTCGGCTCCTCCAAGGCCGAGACGTTCACGGAGTTCCGCGCGATCCACGTGAGCGCCTTGGCGACCTCGGCCGGCGGCTCATCGTCCCAGCGGTTCACGTTGAAGGCCCAGCCGTACAGCGCGCGCCTCACGACCCGCTTGTCCGGCATCCCGGCCTTGCTCGCGACCAGCTCGAACGTGACGCTCGCCAACGCGTCGGCCCACGTCGTCCGGGTCTTCGCGGGGGCACCGTCCCAACGGGCCTCGACGTAGTTCCGACCGTGCTGGTACCAGGTGACGGCGTTCTCCTCCTCCCGGAGCTTGCGCAACTCCGAGAGGGGGAGGCCCGTCTCCGTGTCGAAGGGCTCGTGCGAGGCCGCCGCGACGAGCAGCACGGCCTTCCGGCCGTCCGCCTGGGTCTTCGTGAGGTAAGACTCGGAGAACTCCAGGCCGTTCACGGTCCACCGCACCTGCCACGGCGTTCGCCGGTCGGGCCGGTGGCGGTGCTCCCAGAACTTGACCTTGTAGGAGGTGGCCATCAGGCGGCCACCTCGCGCGCCGCCCACCAGGCGTCCAGGTCGGCGCGGCTCACCCGGAGCTGCCCGTTCGGCAGCTTGATGAGCTTCGGGGCCTCGCCCCGGGCGCGCATCCGGTAGAACGCGGCACGGGACATGTCGATCTCCTTGAGGACGGCGGGGAGCCTCAGGTACTCCGGCTTGGGCATGGCAGTCATCTCCGTCTGCGGGTACGGATGGTGGTTGCGGTGCGTGATGGCCCCGGTGCGTGGACGGCGATTGGGGCCGAAAAGTGTCAGGGATGTCAGGGCAAACCGTTGACCTGCGGATTTGGCTCCTGGTAGGGCGTCAGGGATTGTCAGGGATGTCAGGGGAATAGCGGCTTTCCCTGACATCCCTGACAATCCCTGACGCCCTGTCCGGGGTCGTTTTGACTGGTCAGGGCTTTCTCCTGACATCCCTGACGGTTACCGGGTTTCCGCTCCGTCTACGGGGGTTCCGATGGAGGGGTGGACACGGTAGGTGACGGCCTGCGGTCGCCCTCGCTGGCCGGTGGGGCCGGCCTGGTCGGAGCGGAGGAAGCCGTGCTGTTCGAGCAGGGTCAGGGCGGGATCGACGTCGGCGACCTTCTTGAAGCGACGGCTGCTGGCGACGGCGTCGTGGGCCTTGACGTGGCTGCGGTGGGTGCCGTCCTTCTTCGGCCGCTGGAGCCACTGGAGGAGGGCGTGGGCGTCCTCGGTGGCGGGGTCGGCGGCGATGAGGTCGAAGACGGCGAGGGTGTGGGCGGTGTAGTACTCGGCGATCTCGGCGGCGCGGTCGACGGTGGCGGCCTCGACGGGGGCGCGCCAGTCGCCGCCGACGTGGTCGGCGAGGTGGAGGAGGACCGCGATGCGGGCGATGTGGCCGACGAGCTTGCCGGCCCAGTCCTTGATGTGAGCGAGCGGTTCGTCCGGGCGGAGCTGGACCTCGAACTTCTCCTGGAGCTTCTCGACGGCGAGGTCGGCGGCCTCGGTCATCGTGACGACGACCGGCTCGTCCAGGGCGGTGAGGGCGCGGAGGAGCGCGGACAGACGGAGGTCGTAGGTGGTGGCGACCGGTTCGGGGACAGGGGTGGTGCGGATCTTGCGGTAGCCGAGGTTGGACGGCGGGAGGGAGTACAGGAATCGGGCGAGCAGGCCGCGGTCGCGGGCCCCGGGGGCGGCGCCGAGCTCCTGGAGGACGGCGGGCTGCGGGGTCACGCCGATGGTGAGCGCGGGCTTGTCGACGGTGGGCTGCTCGCGGGTGATCCGGTCGGCCTGGAGCCGCTCGCCCTTGTGGGCCTGGAGGAAGACTCCGAGGTTGGGCTTGCTGCTGTAGCGGCCGACGATGCTGTCGAAGAGGTCGCCCTCGGGCGAGAGCGCGGCCAGGCAGCGGTGGACGCCGAGTTGGTGGGTGACGGTCTCGGGGGTGATGTCCCCGGACAGGGTCAGCCGCGGGCTCGGCGGGACGACGATCTCGTCGGCCAGCATCCGGGCGCCGGAGATCTCGGCGACCAGGTGCGCGCGGTCGAGGTCGGGGTTCTTGCGGGCCTTGGCCATGAGCGCCTCGACCTCGGCCAGCGCGGTCTCCTTGGCGGTCTCGGCCTCGATGATCCGGGCCCGGGCCTCAGCCCGCAGCTCGTCCTCGACCCGGTAGACGGGGCCGGTCATGAACGCGAACACGTCGGACTTGCGGCTGGCGGGCGGCATCGCGCAGACCAGGTAGAGGTTGGACTGCTCGCGCCAGCCGGGCCGGATCTCCACGCCCACCCGGCCGCCGGCGGCGGTGGACAGCGCGGCCAGGGACATGGTGGCGGCCATGTCGGCCGGGGTCTGGGTGAACTCCGCCACCGCCTCCACGTACGCGCCCACCCACCCGGGCAGGGCACGGACGGGGAACGTGGGCAGGGCGCCGTGCGAGCCGAGCGGAACCGGGTCGAGCCAGGTCTCGCCGGAGGCGAGGTCCGCGAGCGCGGCGAGCGCGGCGGTGCGGACGGCGTCGAGGTCGGCCTGGTCGTCGCCGGCCATGTGGGCGAGGCGGCTGGTGGCGGTGTTGATGCGGCGCCGCTCGGCGGCCACGCGCACGATCTCGGCGTAGTACTCGCCGTTCGCGGCGGTGGGAGTGGCCTGGATGCAGGTGTGCAGGTAGCCGGGCCCGCCGATGCGGCCCAGGTCGCCCTGGCCGCGCAGGACCTCGGCCAGCAGCATCGGGTCGACCGGCCGCTCGCCGCTGGCCGCCATGCGGGTGATGGCCCGCCAGATCGTCTCGTGTGCGAGGTGGTAGAACACGCCCGGGTCGCCGAGTTGGGCGGCGAGAGCGGGGATCTGGGCGGGGTCGAGCAGGGCGGCGCCGATGACGGCCTGCTCGGCGGCCTTGACCTCGGCGGGCTCGGGCCGGAACGGGATCACGTTCGGCGCGTACTCGGTGCTCACTGCGGGCTCCTTTCGTGAGGAGCGGGCGGCCCGAGCCCCGGCGGGGCCTTCGGGCGCGGACCGCCCGAAGGGGGGCAGGTCAGTCGAAGAGGGCGTCCGGCTCGACGGCCGGGGCGGCGGTGGCGTGCTGGGCCTTGGCGGCGCGGAGGGTGGCGTCGTGGCAGTGCCGACACCAGGCGACCAGCGCCTGCTTGGGCAGGGCGGCGGCCTGGTGCGGGGGCAGCAGCAGCGAGACGGGGTCGGCCGGGGCGGCGAGCAGGCGCACCCAGCCGCGGCCGTGCTTGGCCTGGTAGGTGCCGTGGACGGCGGGGCACCGCCCGCCGTCCTTGTCGTGGGTCTTGCCGCAGGTTCCCCGGCACTGGCAGCGGCCGGCCGCTGCCGCGAGGACGGCCCGCCACAGGTCGGCGCCGGCCAGCGGCGGAACCCGGGTCACTTCGCCCTGCCCAGCAGCTCGGTGACGAGCGGGGCGAGGTTGCGGTTGGCGTGCTCGGCGAGGGCCGCGACCACGGCCTTGGCCTCGTCGGTGAGCGTGCGGCCGGGCCGGGCCGTGGTGGGGGCGACGAGGATGGTGTCCGGGATCGGCAGGAGCACGGTGGCGGTCACCAGGACGGCGGGGCGGTCGGTGCGCTCCGGGCTGACCAGGGCGGGCCACGACTCGCCGGGGCGGGACCACGGGGAGCGCTCCCAGTCCAGCAGGCGGCCGGTGGGGCGGTGGGCGAGCGCGTTGTGCCGCAGGCCGACCTTCGCGCAGAACTGCGCGCCGCCGTCGTGGTCGACGTACACCTCGACCCGGTCGAGGTCGGGCCGGACGACCGCGTAGCCCGGGGCCATGACGGGGCTGGTGGCGGTGCGCCACGCGGCGGCGGCGAAGTCGACCGGCCGGAGCGGTTCGCCGTCCTCGTGGAACCGGTCGGCGTGGTGGGCGATGTAGGCGCCGTAGCGGGAGTGGCCGTCGCTGGCGTCCCGCCGGTCGGCGAGGTTGTCCACGATGATGACTGTGGAGTGGCCGAACTGGGGCATGCTTGGTCCCATCTCTGATTGGGATGCACGACCCCGCACCGGCCGACGATCCGCCAAGACAGGCGGCAGGTGCGGGGTTTCGTGCTGTCTGGGGGTGTTGGTCAGGTCAGTCAGCGGGGTGCAGGTCGATGACCAGGCGGTGGCGTTGTCGGCCCTGGTGGGGTCGGTGTTCACGGCGAGGTCGGTGATCCGGCGGGCGGTGGGGGCCGGGGCGGAGACGGGAGACAGCCCGGGCAGCCGTCGACGGGTATGGCGGAGCCCGCGCCAGCGGATGCTGACGCGGGCTCCGGCGAGGCGAGGTGTTGGGTCAGGTCTGGGGGAGGCCGTGGCGGCGCTCCCACTCCCGGATGCAGCTGCGGACGATGCCCTGGGTCGCGGGGTCGGGGTCGTCCTGGTGCTGCTCGATCGCGGCGCACAGTTCCTCGTTGCTGAACTCCGTGACGGTCTTGTCGGGCCAGCGGTCGGTCATGGCGGAGTGCCTTTCGTGTCGGTGGATCAGGCGGCGGGGGCGGGGTTGACGATGATCGTCCGGGCGGGGTTGTCGGGGTCGGTCCGCATGACGAACCCCTCTCGGGTGGTCCACTCGCGGGCGTTGTTGTGGTTGTTGTTGTTGCTCTGACCTGCGACAACAACGCCGTCAGGGGCGCTCTCAGAGGGGGAGGGGAGCGGGGGGACGTCGTCGTGGTGGATGCCGGGCACGCTGATGCCGTTCACGCGGACCCCGTCCCGGTACCGGATTCCGGCCTGGGTGAGGAGCGCCTTCGTGGCCTTTCCGGAGCGCTCCCAGCGGGGGTGTGCGGCGGCCAGGTGGGCGGTCACGGCGGTGAGGGCGACGTGGGTGCCGTCGGCCCCGAGGAGGGCCACCGCGTGGCGGGCGTCAGCGGGGGTCGGGGCGGCCGCCTCGGGGGCCTCCTGGAAGTCCTCCTCCGCGGGCTCCTCCTCGGGGGGAACCGGTATGGGCTGGCCCTGCTCCTGGTCCTCCTGGTCGGCCTCGGCCGGGGTGGTCTTGGCGGGGGCCGGTGCGTGGATCAGGGCGGCGATCCACCACGCCCCGATCAGGAGGCCGATGCCGGGCTCGATCCAGGGCCGGGCCAGGGACCAGACGAGGGGGCCGCCGACGATCAGCATCAGGGCCGCCGCTCCGGCGGCGTCGCCCGCCCGGCTCCGCGCGGCCTTGCGGGCGGCTTTGGCCTGCTCCAGCTCGAACTGGCGGGCCGTGACCTGCGCGGCTTCCCGGGCCTGGAGCATCGCGGCGCGCTTGGCCGGGTCGGCCTCCGTGGCGAGCTTCTTCGTGAAGGCCTCCTCGGCGGCCTGGGCGGCCTGGGCGGCGAACTCGCCCTGCTTGGCCTTGAGCGCGGCGGCCTCGGCGCGGCGCTCGCGCTGGGGGGCCGTCAGCTTGCGGACGAGGACGGGCGTGCCAGTGGCCAGGCCGGTGAACGGCCACAGGAGAGTCGGGATCAGCTTCTCGGTGGGGAAGATTCGTTCCATCGCCGTCAGCCGATGAACGAGTTGATCAGGCCGCTGAGGACAGAGGCGGGGATGGCCCAGAAGCCGCCGGCGCTCGCGTAGAGGCTGGGAGCGACGGCGCCGCAGATGACGTCCTTCCAGGGCTTCGGCTTGAGCCCGAAAACCGCGATGGTCAGCAGGGCGGCGGTCGCACCGGTCTGCCACTCGCCGAGGGCCTGGTTGCCCTGGAAGCTGGCACCGAGCTGGTCGCCGATGCCGCTCAGCTGCTGGAACGCGGTACCGGCGTTGGCGCTCAACAGGCCGATGCCGAACGCCCAGTAGGGGACGTGGTCGGGGTCCACGGTGATCTTGTTCTTGCCGCGGATGCCGACGAGGAGGTACGCGGAGGTAACCGTGGCGGCGCCGCCGGCGCCCAGCGCGATGAGGCTGCTCATGAGGTGTCTCCTTGGCGTGGGTCAGAAGAGGGGGAGGGCGGCGAAGAGCGGGGCGAGGCCGGTGGCGACGGCGAGGCCGGAGGCGACCGGGATGCGCGCGGCGATCAGGATCAGAAGGGGCCCGGGGCGGCGGACCTCGCTCACACGCAGGCGGCCCCGGTCACGCAGGTGCAGGTCGAGGGCCCAGCCGGCACCGGCCAGCAGCAGGCCGACGAAGGGCCCGCCCGGCGTGATCAGCTCGACCAGGCCGGTCGCGTAGCCACCGACCGCGCTGATGGCGGTGAGGACGCACCAGCGGCGGAAGCGGCGGGTGCGGTCGGAGGACCCGGCCGTGGCGCGGGCGGCCTTGCGGTGCTGGCGGCGGGCCCGGATCTTGGCCTCGCGCTGGTCGGCGAGCCGCTGCCGGCGGTGGCGCAGGTCGCGCTGGGCGGGTGTCTCCCCGGCCGCGGCGCGGGCGGCGTCCTCCCGGACGCGGACGCGCTGCTTCTCCAGCTCGCGCTGGGCCTCCAGGCGGGCGACCCGGCCCTCTGGGGTCTCGGAGAGCCGGTCCGCGAGCAGGTCGACCAGGCCGACGAGGTCGTCCCGGTGGCCGGGCGTACTGGGGGTGAGGATGTCCTCGATGTGGTGGCGCGCCGAGCGCTCCTGGGCGCTCTCCCCGACCGCGCCGAGCGCCGCATCCATCCGGGCCCGCTGGCCCGCGAGCATCTCCTCGTACTCGACCTGCTGACGGGCAGCGCGCTGGGCCTCGGTCTCGGTGAGGAGTTGGCCGATCTGCTCCCCCACCTGGGAGGCGATGGCCGTGGCCTGCTCGGCGAAGAGCCTGCCGGCCGGGGCCCAGAAGGCCTCGGCCGCGGCCTCCATCGAGGGCGGTCCGGCGGGGGCGGCGGCGATCGGGATCGGGGTGTGGACGGTGGTGTCCGGCAGACCCGGGGTCGGGGGCTGGGCCGGAGGGGGGACGACGGGGCCGGACTTGCGCCACCACTCGGCCACGGGCTCGGGGCCCGGGGTGGGCATGCCGGCGGTGGGCGGCTCGGACGGCGGCGGCGGGATCGTCATCGGTCCCACCCGCCCCGGCGGATCAGCTCGCGAATGCACAGGACGGCGATCACGGCGTCGACCACCAGGAACAGCAGGCACAGCGTGTAGGCCATGGAGTCTTCCTTGGGAGGGGCCCGGCCGGAGCCGGGCCCGAGGGGTGGTCAGGAGGAGCGCCACCAGGAGCGGGGGGCCGGGGCGGAGTGCCAGGCCGTGGTGCTCTTGCTGGTGCGGAGGCTGTCGATCTGGCGCTGGCCCTCGCGGTCGGCGCGGCGGACGGCGGCGGCCCGGCGCTGCTGGCCCGTCTGGGGCTGCTGGCTACGGCGGAAGAGCTGCATCACGCGCTCCCTCAGCGGTCGGTGACGGGCTTGTCGAGGTCGCGGCGGGTGTCGGCGCCGGTGGTCACTGTGCGTTCTCCTTGCCGGGGCGGTTTCGCTCGGCCTCGACGGCGGCGCGCAGGCGGACGGCGGTCTCGTTGCGGCAGCCGAGCAGCGCGCGGACCTTGCGGGTCGACAGCTCCTCGCCGTCGGCGGCGAGGTCGGCCGCCAGCACCCGCACTCGGGCGAGGTCGGCCGGGTCCAGGGGCCGTTCCCCGGCCGAGGCGGAAGCGTTCCCGCCGCCCTCGGTCGAGGACCCGTCGCCGGGCTCTTCGGGCTTCGGTGCGGGTACGCCCGACCCGTTTCCGTAAAGGGATTCGAGCGCTTCCGTGGTGATTGGGGAAGCGTTCCGCAGGACGTCGGGAACGGTGTCGAGGTAGACGCCGTCGGACGGCCCCGTGGGCAGCGGGAGGGTGAGGGCGGGGAACGGGTCGTCGGGCATGCCCGGCCACAGATCGGCCGGTGCCGGAAGCGCGCTCAGCTCCGCCACGCGGGCCCGGGCGTTGAGCCGCTGGGCGAGCAGCTCGGCGGTCAGACCCGGCGTGGTGACGCCGTGGACGTACTCCCAGGCGATGCGCCACGCCTCGTCGGGCGACAACGCTCCGTAGGCGGCGGCAGACAGCAGGCGGTCCGCGACCTCCCGCACCTTCGGGTGGTGGTCGGCGCGGTGGCGGGCGTGTTCGGCCCGCTCCTTCGCCGTCTTCTTCTCGGCGGTGGTCGGGCCGCGGCCGCCGTGGGTCTGGAGGTCGGTCAGCCAGACGGCGCCGATACTGGACAGGGCCAGCACGGCGGCGACCCACCGGGCGTCGGGGTACTGCGTCCAGCCGTGGGCGAAGTTGATCCCGGCGGCAACCGTCCCGGCCGCCCAGGCGCCGAGGCGGTAGGTGTGGGTGGAGCGCTCGCCTTCGGCCTGGGCGCCCATGGCGACCAGCGCCCACGCGCCGCCCTCCAGCATCGCGGCCAGCAGCACCGCGAGCAGCACCGCGACCTTGGCGTGGTCGAGCGCGGCGACCTGCGAGGCCACGGCCGGCACGATCGAGCACGCCTGCACCAGCCGGACGAACGCCCTCGCGGGGTTCACCGTGATCCAGCCGGTCACCCGGCCGAACCGCGCGGCCCGCGCCTCCCGCCGCCGCTCCCGGGCCTGCTCGGCGTCGCGCTGGTCGGCCTGGCGCCGCTGGCGGGCCGCCTCGGCGTCCAACCGCTTCTGCTCGCGCTCCTCCCGCCGGTCCGCCCGGTCATCGGCCCGGACGGCCTGCTGGTCGGCGCGCCGCTCGGCCCGGAAGTCGTTCGGCCCGCTCACCGCTGCCACCCCGCCTTCGGGGAGAAGCCGGCGGCCTCGGCGGCCTGCCCGCCGGTCAGCCGCCCGCGCCGGTCCAGCGCTTCGGCGAGGCGGGCCACATGGCCCCAGAGCGTGTCGAGGAGGGCGTCGGTGTGGTCGTGCAGCGCGGCCAGGTCCCGGCACGGGTCGTCGGAGGTCCCGAAGGTGACGTCCCGGCCGAAGGCCTCGTCCACGGCCCGGTAGATCTCGCGGCGGTCGTTGATGGCGCCGAGTTCGGTCAGCCATCCGCGCCGGGTGGTCCATCGGCCGGTCTCGCGCAGCCACCGGTCCTGGGCCCGCTCGCCGGCGGCCAGCATCATCAGGCCGGTGCGGAGCGGGGTCGAACAGGGACTGATGACGACCGCGCCGCCGCTGCCGACCTGGTCCGGGTCCGGGACCAGGCCGAGGTCGTTGCGGATGAAGACGTGCTTGAACGGGATCCCGGAGTGCAGCATGACCAGGACGTGGCCGGCCTCGTGCGTGGCGAGGGCGCGCCGCAACTCGTCCACCGGCAGGTCCAGGGCCTCGGTGACGCCCACGCTCGACGGCAGCTCCGGGCGGGGGTTGCGGGTGGTCATCCCGTTCCGGGCGTCGAAGCGCCAGCCGGTGCGGTTCAGGGTGTCGCTCACCGCTGCCACCCCGCCTTCGGGGAGAAGCCGGCGGCCTCGGCGGCCTGTTCCTCCGTCAGCCGCCCGCGCTGGGTCAGGGCGGCGGTGAGGGCCGTCACCCGGTCCCACAGCGTGTCGAGCAGGGCGTCCGCCTGGTCGTGGAGAGCGGCCAGGTCCCGGCTTGGGTCGTCACTGACACCGTAGGTGAGGCCGTCGGGGTGCACGCGGCGGGCGTACTCGGCGATGGCTTCCCGGTCGCCCTCGGCGAGGATCTCGACCACCCACGCGCGCGCCGGGGTCCACAGGCCGGCCTCGCGCAACCACCGGTCCGCGGCCCGCTCACCGGCGGCGGCGAACAGCATGACGTCGTACGGCGGCGCGGCGATGACGCCGGGGACCTCGATACGACCGCTGTGCGTGTCCTGGCCGTGGCCGAGGTCGTCGGCGACCGACACGACCGTGAACCGCATGCCGAGGTGGAACGCGAGGACCGCGTGGCCGGCCTCGTGGACCGCGATCTCCTCGCGCAGCAGCGCTTCCGGCAGGTCGAGGATGCGGTACGTGGTCGTCGGGAAGGCCACCACCGGCATGGGGTGACGGGTGACCGCCCCGAACGCGGGGTCCCGACGCCAGGTCGAGCCGATGATGGTGGTCACGCCGCCACCCGCCCGGCGCCGGCGGTGCGGTAGATGACGGCCGGGCGCCGCAGCGGCACCGGCGCCATGCTCAGCAGGCGCTCGGCGTAGGCGGCGAGCACCGGGTCCTCCCGGCGCAGGTCCGCCAGCACCGCCAGCGCCACGTCCATCCGGGCCCGGTACTCCAGCGCCGACTCACCGGGCACCCCGGTGAACAGCTCCTCGTCCACGCCCAACGCCAGCTCCGCGAACTCCTGGGAGTCCACGGCGTGCTGGCCTGCAACAATCGACCTCACGGGTCTTCCTCTTCTCTCGATGGGGGTGGGCCCGGGGCCGCCGCGCGATCCTTGGCCGGAGCGCGGCGGCCCGACTCATGTGGGCCCGGCTACTTGTGGTGCACGAGTAGCCATGGCCGCGGCCCAACCGCGAGGCGGAAGGGCCGGGCCAAAGTCACTCGTTCACAGGTCGGGCCCCGATGGAGCAGGCCCCGGTGTGCCGTCCTTTCGGGATGTGCTCCCAGGCATGGACGGCGTTGACCTTTCGGTCTCTAGCCATCCGGACTGCCAAGGCGCCGGTTGCCTCGGCCCGATCTATCCCGGGCCCCTTCACCCTGGGCACGGCGGGCGCCGGCCATTGACGGGTGCGTTTGCGCAGGTCAGAGCAGCCCAAAGAAGGGCCAACTAGGCATGTAAATCCACCTGGTCTTGTTGGATGACTTGTTCCAACAAGCTGACGGGCATGAGCTTGGGGCATGGATGCTCGCGTCGTCAAGCGCTTCGGGGTACCTTGTTGGAACAAGTCCTTCAAGTCAGGGAGATCTGCCATGGCCAAACAGGTCCCGCGCTACCACGCCATTGCCGATGACCTGCGGGTTCAGATCGAGCAGGGAAAGTTGGCGCCCGGCCAGAAACTTCCGTCAGAGGAGGAACTGACCACGGCCTACGACGTCAGCAGGAACACGGTGCGACTCGCGCTCGGCCGTCTGACTGACGAAGGGTTGCTGGTGTCCGCCCAGGGACGGGGCAGCTTCGTGCGGGAGCGCTACGAGCCGGCCGTATGGAACTGGACCACCATGGAGTCCCGGTCGGTCCACGAGGCGAACCACACCGCCGGCGACCAGTGGGCCAGTCAGATAGCTGCCAACGGTCAGGAGCCTCGCCAGGAAATTCGGGTGTCGATCAGGCGGCCTCCGGAGGAGGTGGCACTACAGCTTCAGCTCGACCCGGCGACGGCGTTGACGGTGGTCCGCGAGCGGATCCGCTTCGTGGATCACGAGCCGTACGCTCTGGCCGACTCGTACTTCCCGGAGGAGCTGGTCCGGAACACGCCGCTGATGCTTCCCGAGGACGTGTCGGCCCCCGGAGGTGTCCTCGCCAGCGCCGGACTGGTCCAGGTGCGGTACAGCGACGAGATCACGGTCCGGATGCCCACCCGGGAGGAGAGCGAGCGGCTTGTCCTTCCCGCAGCCACCCCGGTCGCGGTCCACCGCCGAACCGGCTACGACAAGGACGGGAAGCCTCTCCGGGTGATGATCACGACGCTTCCGGGCGACAGGCACGTCATTCGCTACGACGTCTCGACGGACTGACATGACAGCTCTGAGTACCGCACGACGTCCAGAACCCCTGACTGACCGCGAGTCCAGTCCAGAGCTTGTCTGGTACGCCGCCTACGGCTCGAACATGCACCTCGACCGACTCATGTACTACATCGCAGGCGGCCGTCCGCCAGGCGGCGCGCGGTCCTACCCCGGGTGCCGTGACAAACGTCCACCCCTCGCGGCACTTCCCGTGCTGATGCCCGGGCAGCTCTACTTCTCCCTGGAGTCGAAGGTCTGGACCGGCGGCATGGGCTTCTACGACCAGACAGACGAAGGGGAGATGCCAGCGCGGACCTACCTGATCACCCCCAAGCAGTTCTCCGACATCGCCGCCCAGGAGATGCACGAGCTGCCCGGAAGGGACCTTGACCTCGCGCCAGCCCTGAGGCTGGGGAGCGTCCGCCTTGGCCCTGGCCGCTACGAGACGCTCGTGTGTCCTGGACAGATCGACGGCTACCCCGTGCTGACGTTCACTGCCCCCTGGCGGCGCGTGGACGCCGAGGTGACCCGCCCGTCAGCCGCTTACCTGCGTAACTTCGCGTCCGGACTGCGCGAGGCGCACGGTTTGTCTGCGGAGGAGGCGGCCACGTACCTGAGTGCCCGGCCCGGCGCGGCCGGCTCCTGGACCACGGAAGCGATCATGGATGCGTTGAGCGCGGGCCCCCCGGCCGTCGAGTCTCGTCGGCCTATGGCCCTAGACCCGGATGACTCTCGCCCCCCGTATCGGCAGGTCAGCAGCTCTCTGCGGGCCTCGATTCTGACGAAGAAGCCGGGCTTCGAGACCGGTGACAAGCTGCCCTCCGGCCCCGCACTGGCGAAGCACTTCGGCGTGGCGCGCGGCACGGTGGACAGGGCGCTCGACCTGCTCCGCACCGAGGGGCTGATCGTGACCCGGCAGGGGAGCGGCTCGTTCGTGAGGGAGCGGACGTCCCAGCTGGCCGGGCTGCGGCAGCACCTGGAGGCGGCCTTCGAGCAGCAGCAGGTGACCCTCGACTTCGCCGGCTTCTCCAGCGAGACGCTGCACAACGCGCTGCAGGAGCCGCTCGACAAGGTCCGCTCGGGCCGGCTGGCGCCGGAGTCCATCACGGTCCGGCTGCTGCTGCCGGACACCACGGCGCCCATGGCGGTGCCGGTCCTGGTCGACGGGCTCCAGGATGAGGCTGCTCTTCGGCAGCGCGCTCGCAACATCGCCTTGACGAACGCCGGTGGCATCGCGCACTCGGTGGAGATGCTGGCCGAGCTGGGCCTGGTCCAGAAGGCGAGTGTCCAAGTCAAGGTCCACCGGGCGTCCAGCCTGTTCAAGCTGTACATCCTGAACCGGTCGGAGGCGTTCTTCGGCTTCTACCCGCTCCGCGAGCGCACCGTGACGATCGATGACACCGCCCACACCTTCTACGACGTGACCGGCAAGGACACCACCCTGTTTCACCATGCCGCCGGCCCGGATGACGCCTCGCTCGGATCGCAGTACGTTCAGCAGGCCCAGATGTGGTTCGACAGCGTGTGGAGCACGATCGCCTACGAGCGGCAGCCATGACCGCCACCCCTCAGCAACTCGCTGACGTGCTGCGGCCGGTGAAGCACGTGCTGCTCGACTTCGACGGCCCGGTCTGCTCGGTCTTCGCCGGCCTCGCCGCCCCGGAGGTCGCGCGCCGACTCCGTGAGGGCCTGCTCGCCACCGGCGAGCAGGCCCTGGAGGGGGCGGAGGAGGAGAACGATCCGCTCGCCCTGCTCCGACTGGTCTCGGACGCCCGACCCGACCTCACGGCGAGCACGGACGCCGCGCTGGCCGCACTGGAGACCGAAGCTGTCCGGGCCGGCCGCCCGACCCCAGGGGGAGAATCGGTTCTGCGTGCTGCTGTCCGCTCTGGTCGGCTGGTCTCTGTGGTCAGCAACAACGCGGGCGCGGCCATCGAGTCCTACCTCACCGAGCACGGTCTCAGCGGCTACGTGGCTGGCGTCTTCGGACGCACCCCGGGCGACCCATCGTCGATGAAGCCGAACCCGCGCCTCCTGCTCGAAGCGATGGAAGCCGCGGGCACCGGGCCGGAGCACTGCATCTTCGTCGGCGACGCGGCCCGCGACGTCGAGGCCGGGGAAGCCGCCGGTGTTCCGACGATCGGCTACGCCAATAAACCGGGGAAGGACATCAAGCTGGCCGCCGCTGGCGCCGTGGTGGTCGTGGACTCGATGCAACTCATCGCTAGCACCATGGCCTGACGTGCTGGGCTGTCACGCGAGGGCCATAGCCAGCGGAGCATCGCGGCAAGCGGCCCTGGCATCATCGACGGAAGTCGGCGCCACATCGGCCGCAGCGGCCTCCATGGGCCGCAGCAAACGGTACGGCGGGTGGTAGTTGACGGCGGACCACGTGTCGGTGGGAGCCGGGCTGCCCGGCCTGAAAACGCAACAGGTGACATGCAAAGCTGCACGTCACCTGTGGTGAACGGGTCAGCGCGGCAACGCCTCGTCGTTCGGGTCCCTGGGTGTTTCGGTGGAGTCCGTTGCTGCCTAGGGAAGCGAGCACCCAGTTGATGGTGCTCGTTTTCTCAAAAGACTCACACGAGCCTCTCCGGGCCGCAATGGGAACTTGGACTGCGCTGCATCAACTGGCTCAACCAGCCGTGTTGACGATGCAAGCTGCTACATTTGGCCGCCCTCTTGGGCACAAAGTCCTTCTACTCAATGCATATCCGCTGATCAGGGCAGCATCGACACGGGATGTGACGTTGAGATGGACCTCTTAGCCGAACCTGGGGCCGCGGGGTTTTCGCCGGCGAAAACCCCCCTTCCGACGATGTGCGCGCACAACGTCGCGTGGACAGGGATGCATCAAAAGGGGGTTGCAAGCCAGGACCGCAGGCGGTGTATGTCGCACGGGATGGGATGATCTGACCTACCGCCAGTTGCGGGGGACGGCAATCCCCAGCAGCGCCAGTGCGGTCCGGGCCGGAAAGCCCCGGTGGAGTCCGTTTCCCTCAACTGCCTAGGAGAAGAGTGTCCAAGACCAACCGCCGTCTGGCGGCTGCCGCTGCTGCCTGCGTGAAGACCGGCCCGATGCCCCCGAGGGCGGCGGGCCTGTCCGGCATCGAGGCGATCATCGTGATCGTCCTGATGCTGATCGCCGTCATGCTCGTGCTCGCCGGAGTGTCCGTCACCACGGTCCTCGCCCTGCTGGGCGGCATCGGCGTGATCGCGGTGGGGATCATCGTGTCCGTCCGGACGAACCGGTACCTGCGCCTGGCCCCTCAGGAGGCCTGACGCCCGATGGGACGCCCTGAGCGGCCCGTCACCGCGCGTACCAAGGAGCTGGCGGCCCTGGCGCAGTACCTGCGGGTTCTGCGCCAGGGTCCCGGCCACACCTATGCCGAGCTCGGCCGGATCACTGGGATCCACCCCACGCGGCTTTCGCGAGCCGCGAGCGGTGACTCGGTGCCGACGCTGGACGTGGTGGAGGCGTACGCGACGGGATGCGGTGCCATGAAGAAGGAACTCACCGAGGTGCGCCGGCTGTGGCGGGCTGCACGCAGAGCGGGAGCCAAGTCACCGACCGAACGGCCCACGCACATCACCATGATCAATACCCCTCGGGACTTGTGGCATGCGATGGTGCACCTGCACCTGAAGGTCGGCCGTCCCTCCCTCCGTGAGCTGGAAAGGCGCGCGGGCGGCTTCGGTCGGCTCCCGCGTAGCACCCTGAACCTGGTACTCCGCGGCTGGGCCCGCCCCAGCCGCGAACTCCTGGAGGACTTCGTCCAGGCCTGCGAGGTTCCGCCCTCCGAAGTCAAGCATTGGCTCGAAGCATGGGACCGGATCCACACCCCCCGCCCGACCTCGGTCTTGTGGGCTCCGGCGTCGTGGACTAGCCACGTACGGCCCCTCGTGGACATGGACGTCCACATCGAAGACCGCGTCGGGCGTGCTGGCGATGAGCGCAGGCTCGTGGTGAGCATCCCCCATCAGGCCCGCACTGCTACCGAATTCAAGCTCGCTACGCTCCAGCTCGCACGGCAGCTTCTGGAACTCGAACCCCCTGTATCCGGCTGAGCGGTCAGGCCGTCCGAAGGCCGAGATTTCCTTCGAACGGCCCGATCAGCCGGGTGCTCTCACCCCGGTCATCGCCCGACGCGGGGCCTGAGCATCTCTGGCCGGGGTCGCTCGTAGGGGTGGCTTCAGATTGCGCCTTGAGTGGACAGCGCTGGGGAGAGCCTGATCCGGTGGCGCAGACCATGATCCGGACCAGGGGCGGACCAGGTGCGGCCCGTGAGCAAGAGTTGCCTGGTCAGAGCGTCCCTGGCCAGCGGCCTGTAAATCTGTCGCGCAAGCTACGCAGGTTCGAACCCTGCACCAGCCACAGGATAGAGAACAGCCCCCGATCTGCGGAAACGCGGATCGGGGGCTGTTCTGTTTGTTCGGGGTGGGCTTGGTCCGGAGTCGGGGCGGCGGGCGTACTTATTGCACATTGCTTGCAATTACGGGTTGCAGGCAGCAGAGTGGTGCCCGGGGGTGGGAGTCCTTCGACAGAGCTGATCGTCTTCCCAGCCGGCGACCGCCGGGACAACGGCTCGCCCCACCCCCGCCAACAGCCACCGGACGGGGCCGACGCGGCGTGACGGCCCCGTCAAGAGCGTGTCAAGGCCGCTCGTGGCGGCGTCAGGAACACGTACGGGCCCCCGGGGCGGTGGGCGCGCGGACCGCAGGATCGGACCAACTACCGACTGCGGAGGTCCCGTCCGATGTCCAGCGCCACCACCACCCCGGCAGCCACGGCCGAACCCGCGCCGCCTGATACCGGCGCGGGCGACGAGCGGCACCGGCTCAGCGCGCTCGGCGGGCTGGCCGCGCTCTCGCTGGACGCCATGGCCTCGGTCGCGTACGGCCCGGAGTCGATCGTGCTGGTGCTGGCCGCCGCCGGGGCGTACGGGCTGGGCTTCACGCTGCCGGTCACGGCGGCGATCGCCGTGCTGCTGGCGGTGCTGGTCGCCTCCTACCGGCAGGTGATCGCGGCGTTCCCGGACGGTGGCGGCTCCTACGCGGTGGCCAAGGCGCACCTGGGCCGCCGGACCGCGCTGACCGCGGCCGCCTCGCTGGTCGTCGACTACGTCCTGAACGTCGCCGTCTCGGTCACCGCCGGCGTCGCCGCACTCACCTCGGCCGTCCCGCGCCTGTACGACGACCGCGTCTGGCTCTGCCTGGGCGTGCTGGCGCTGGTCACCGCGGTGAACCTGCGCGGGATCGCCGAGTCGGCGCGCTGGTTCATGGCGCCGACGGTCGTCTTCGTGCTCTCCATCCTGGCGATCGTCGTGGTCGGCCTGTTCCGGGACGCCCCGGTCAGCACCGCGGCCGCCGCCGGGCACGCCTCGGCCCTCGCCCAGAACGCCACCACCGTCGGTGCGCTGCTGCTGCTCAGGGCCTTCGCGGCCGGCTGCTCCGCGCTGACCGGCGTGGAGGCGGTGGCCAACGCCGTCCCCTCCTTCCGCACCCCGCGGGTCAAACGCGCGCAGCACACCGAGGTCGCGCTCGGCGCCCTGCTCGGCGTGATGCTGGTCGGGCTGGCGGTGCTGATCGGCCGCTTCCACCTCCAGCCGGTCGAGGGCGTCACGGTGCTCGCCCAGCTCGCCGACGCCTCGCTCGGCCACGGGTTCGGTTTCTACGTCGTCCAGTTCGCCACCGTGGTGCTGCTCGGGCTCGCCGCCAACACCTCCTTCGGCGGGCTGCCGGTGCTGCTCGACCTGCTCGCCCGGGACAACCACCTGCCGCACCTGTTCGCGCTGCGCGCCGACCGCCAGGTGTACCGGTACGGGGTGCTGTTCCTGGCCGCGGTCTCGGCGGCGCTGCTGGTCGGCTCCGGTGGGGACGTCAACAGCCTGGTGCCGCTGTTCTCGATCGGCGTGTTCGTCGGCTTCACCGTCTGCCAGGTCGGCATGGTCCGGCACTGGCTGCTGCACCGGCCGTCCGGCTGGCGGTGGAAGGCCGCGCTGAACGGCTTCGGCGCGCTGCTCACCGGCGTCGCGGCGCTGGTCGTCACCGGCACCAAGTTCACCGAGGGGGCCTGGGGCATCGTGGTGGCCCTGCCACTGCTGGTGGTGCTGTTCGAGGCGGTCCACCGCAGCTACGGGCGGATCGGCGAGCGGCTGGAGCTGGGCCGGGTGCCCGGCCCGGTGACCAGGCAGCGCAGTCTGGTCGTCGTCCCGGTGACCGCGATCACCCGGCTGACCAGGGACGGCCTGTCGGCGGCGCTCTCGCTCGGCGACGAGGTCATGGCGGTGACCGTGGTGCACGAGCCGGCCGTCGCGGAGACACTGCGCCGGGACTGGGAACTGTGGCGGCCGGGCGTGCCGCTGGTGGAGATCCCGGACGTCCACCGCCGGCTGGGCAGGCCGATCGCGGACTTCGTCAACGAGCTGGGGGCGGAGCACGTCTACGACCGGCTGACCGTGCTGATCCCCGAGGTGGAGCCGGCCCGCTGGTGGCAGCGGGCGCTCCAGAACCGGCGCGGCGCCGTGATCGACCGCGCCCTGCGGCGGCACACCGACGCGGTGGTCTGCCGGCTGCGCATGCGGATGTGACCGGGAACGGGGGAACGGGGAGCGGGGGCGGCCCCGGACGGCAGCCTGCCGTCCGGGGCCCACGGCTTTCCGGACCCGGACAGGCCCCGGACCGGAGCCGGACAGGTCCCGGACAGGTCCCGGATCGGAGCCGGCCCCGGATCTCGGCCCGATCACGACGGTCTCGGTCCGGTGAAGCGCCCGTCAACGTCGCGTCAACGTCGCGCTGTCACCCGTATGGACGGCGTCAGGGCCCCATAACGCGCCCCTGACGGCTGGTTTGCTGCATCTGCCGGTCTTCCGCCGGTGCCGCGTGAGCCCCTCCGGCCCAGGTCGCGGCATCTCCCGAACCACTCTGGTGGAGCCCATGTCCGATCTCATCTACGTCGGTGTCACGGTCGCCGTGTTCGCCGTCATCGCCCTGATCGCGCGGGGGGTGGAGAAGCTGTGAGTGAGCGCAGCGAACGAACCATCGGAGGGCGCGTGTTGCGCCAGGCGCCCAGCGAGCGCAGCGAGGTGGCCGCATGAGCGCGGAGAACATCGCTGGTCTGGTCGTGGCCGTCGCGCTCGTCGGCTATCTCGTCGTGGCGCTGATCTTCCCGGAGAAGTTCTGACATGGGATCCACTCTCGCGGGCTGGCTGCAGGTGCTCGCCCTCGTCGGCGCGCTGGCCCTGTGCTACCGCCCCCTCGGCGACTACATCGCCAAGCTCCTCACCTCCGCCAGGCACCTCAGAGTCGAGCGCGGCATCTACAAGCTGATCGGCGTCGACGGCGACGCCGATCAGCGGTGGCCGGTGTACCTCCGCTCGGTGCTGGCCTTCTCGGCCGTCTCCGTCCTCTTCCTCTACGGTCTGATCCGCCTCCAGGGCTACCTGCTGCTGAGCCTGGGTGTTCCGCAGATGGAGGGCCACCAGGCCTGGAACACCGCCATCTCGTTCGTCGCCAACACCAACTGGCAGTCCTACGCGGGCGAGTCCGCGATGGGCCAGGTGGCGCAGATGGCGGGTCTGGCCGTGCAGAACTTCGTCTCCGCGGCCGTCGGCATCGCCGTCGTCGCCGCGCTGGTCCGGGGCTTCACCCGGAACAGGACGGACCGGGTCGGCAACTTCTGGGTGGACCTCACCCGGATCAACCTGCGGCTGCTGCTGCCGATCTCGATCGTCTTCGCCCTGGTCCTGGCCGCCAACGGCGTGATCCAGAACTTCCACGGCTTCCACGAGGTCACCGGCCTCGCGGGTGAGGTCCAGAAGATCCCGGGCGGCCCGGTGGCCTCCCAGGAGGTCATCAAGCTGCTCGGCACCAACGGCGGCGGCTTCTTCAACGCCAACTCGGCGCACCCGTTCGAGAACCCGACCGGCTTCACCAACCTGGTCGAGGTCTTCCTGATCCTGGTGATCCCGTTCGCGCTGCCGCGGACCTTCGGCCGGATGGTGGGGGACAACCGCCAGGGCTACGCGATCGTCGCCGTGATGGGCCTGTTCTGGATCGCCTCGACCGCCCTGCTGACCTTCGCCGAGTCGCAGCACCAGGGCAGCGCCCTGCAGGCCGCGGGCGCCGCGATGGAGGGCAAGGAGCAGCGCTTCGGCATCGCCGCCAGCTCGCTGTTCGCCGCCTCGACCACGCTGACCTCGACCGGTGCGGTGAACTCCTTCCACGACTCGTACACGCCGTTCGGCGGCGGGCTGACGGTCTTCGACATGATGCTGGGCGAGATCGCGCCCGGCGGTGTGGGCTCCGGCCTGTACGGCATGCTGGTGCTGGCGGTCGTCGCGGTGTTCGTCGCCGGCCTGATGGTCGGCCGCACCCCCGAGTACCTGGGCAAGAAGCTCGGCGGCCGGGAGATGAAGTTCGCCTCGCTGTACATCCTCACCACGCCGACGATCGTGCTGGTCGGCACGGGCGTGGCGATGGCCCTGCCGGGCGAGCGCGCCGGGATGCTCAACTCGGGCGCCCACGGCTTCTCCGAGGTGCTGTACGCCTTCACCTCGGCCTCCAACAACAACGGCTCGGCCTTCGGCGGCATCACCGTCAACACCGACTGGTACGACACCGCGCTCGGCCTGGCGATGATCTTCGGCCGGTTGCTGCCGATCGTCTTCGTCCTCGCGCTGGCCGGTTCGCTCGCCCAGCAGCAGCCGGTCCCGGCCACCCCGGGCACCCTGCCCACCCACAAGCCGCTGTTCGTGGGCCTGCTGTCGGGCGTGATCCTGATCGTCGTCGGCCTCACCTACTTCCCGGCCCTGGCTCTCGGGCCGATCGCGGAAGGTCTGTCCTCCTGATGTCCACCTCCACGCTCAACCCCGCACCGGCCGACCAGGCGGAGGCCGCCGCGCCGCACAGAGTGGCGAGCGGCCTGCTCGACCCGAAGCTGATCGTCGCGTCCCTGCCGGACGCGGTGAAGAAGCTCGACCCCCGGGTGATGATCAAGAACCCGGTGATGTTCGTGGTCGAGGTCGGCTCGGTGGTCACCACCGTCGCCGCGATCGCCGACCCGTCCGTGTTCGCCTGGGTCATCACCGTCTGGCTGTGGCTCACCACGGTCTTCGCCAACCTGGCCGAGGCCGTGGCCGAGGGCCGCGGCAAGGCGCAGGCCGACACGCTGCGCAAGACCAAGAGCGACACCATGGCCCGCCGGCTCACCGACTGGCCGGCCACCGGCGCCGAGGAGGAGGTGCCCGGCACCGCGCTGAGGCTCGGCGACCACGTGGTGGTCGAGGCCGGCCAGGTCATCCCCGGCGACGGCGACGTGGTCGAGGGTGTCGCGAGCGTCGACGAGTCGGCGATCACGGGTGAGTCCGCGCCCGTCATCCGTGAGTCGGGCGGCGACCGCAGCGCCGTCACCGGCGGCACCAAGGTGCTGTCCGACCGGATCGTGGTGCGGATCTCCTCCGAGCCCGGCAAGACCTTCATCGACCGGATGATCGCCCTGGTCGAGGGGGCCGCCCGGCAGAAGACGCCGAACGAGATCGCGCTCAACATCCTGCTGGCCTCGCTGACCGTCGTCTTCCTGGTCGCGGTCGTCACGCTCCAGCCGATGGCCACCTACGCGGGTGCCCCGCAGACGATGATCGTCCTGGTCGCCCTGATCGTGGCGCTCATCCCGACCACCATCGGCGCGCTGCTCTCCGCGATCGGCATCGCCGGCATGGACCGTCTGGTGCAGCGCAACGTGCTGGCGATGTCCGGCCGCGCCGTCGAGGCCGCCGGCGATGTCAACACGCTGCTGCTCGACAAGACCGGCACCATCACCCTGGGCAACCGCCAGGCCGCCGAGTTCCTGGCTGCCCCGGGCGTGTCCACCGAGGACCTGGCCGGCGCGGCGCAGCTCTCCTCGCTCGCGGACGAGACCCCGGAGGGCCGCTCGATCGTGGTCCTCGCCAAGAGCGAGTACGGCCTGCGGGCCCGCGCCCAGGGCGAGCTGACGCACGCCACGTGGGTCCCGTTCACCGCCCAGACCCGGATGTCGGGCGTGGACCTCGACGAGGCCGGAGGAGTCCACCAGGTCCGCAAGGGCGCGGCCGGCGCGGTCTCCAACTGGGTCACGGAGAACGGCGGTTCGGTCGGCGCCGAGGTCTCCGCCCTGGTCGACGGGATATCCGCGGCCGGCGGCACCCCGCTGGTCGTCGCCGAGCGGATCGGCGCCGGGCCCGCCCGCGTCCTCGGGGTCATCCACCTCAAGGACGTCGTCAAGGAGGGCATGCGGGAGCGCTTCGACGAGCTCCGCCGGATGGGCATCAAGACCGTCATGATCACGGGCGACAACCCGCTGACCGCCAAGGCGATCGCGGAGGAGGCCGGCGTGGACGACTTCCTCGCCGAGGCCACGCCCGAGGACAAGATGGCCCTGATCAAGAAGGAGCAGGAGGGCGGCAAGCTGGTCGCGATGACCGGCGACGGCACCAACGACGCCCCCGCCCTCGCCCAGGCCGACGTCGGTGTCGCGATGAACACCGGGACCATGGCGGCCAAGGAGGCCGGCAACATGGTCGACCTGGACTCCAACCCGACCAAGCTGATCGAGATCGTGGAGATCGGCAAGCAGCTGCTGATCACCCGTGGCGCGCTGACCACCTTCTCGATCGCCAACGACGTGGCCAAGTACTTCGCGATCATCCCCGCGATGTTCGCGGGGGTCTACCCGGGCCTGAGCCACCTCAACATCATGGGCCTGCACAGCCCCCAGTCCGCGATCACCTCGGCGATCGTCTTCAACGCCCTGGTCATCATCGGCCTGATCCCGCTCGCCCTGCGCGGCGTGCGCTACCGCCCGTCCGACGCCAGCTCGCTGCTGCGCCGCAACATCGGGGTCTACGGCTTCGGCGGCCTCGTGGTGCCGTTCGTCGGCATCAAACTGATCGACCTGATCGTCCAGTTCATCCCCGGCCTCAACTGACGCGGGGAAGGAGAGAAAACCATGTCCAAGCCCCTGCCGACGACCCTCCGCACCCACTTCACCGCGCTGCGCGCGCTGCTGGTGCTGACCGTGATCCTCGGGATCGCCTACCCGCTGCTGATCACCGGGATCTCCCAGGTCGCCTTCACCGACAAGGCGAACGGCTCGCCGGTGAAGACCGACGGCAAGGAGATCGGCTCCAGCCTGATCGGCCAGAGCTTCAACCTCCCGAAGAAGAACCCCGACGACCCGAACGAGGAGGCCCAGCCGGACCCGAAGTGGTTCCAGCCCCGCCCCTCCGCGGCCGGGACCGGCTACGACGCAGCCTCCTCCAGCGCCAGCAACCTCGGCCCGAACAACGAGGACCTGCTGAAGGCCGTCAACGACCGCCGCGCCGCCGTCGCCTCCTTCGACGGCGTCGACCCGGCGAGCGTCCCGGCCGACGCGCTGACCGCCTCCGGCTCCGGCCTCGACCCGCACATCTCCGTCGCCTACGCCAAGGAGCAGGTCGACCGGGTCGCGAAGAACCGCGGCCTGCCGGTGGAGACGGTGACCAAGCTGGTCGACGAGTACACCGAGAGCCGTTCGCTCGGCTTCCTCGGCAACGAGGGCGTCAACGTCGTGCTGCTCAACAAGGCACTCAGCGAGCAGAAGTGACACCACCTCACACATACGGGTGACCGGGCCGGCCCGGGCACGGGAGCACGCCTCCCGGGCCCGGGCCGGCCGACCCGCGTCCGCAGACGTGCACCACCTCCCGATGGAAAGAGCAGTGCCCATGGCTCGCGACCTCACCCCCGGCACCGGCATCCGCGGCGGCCGACTGAGGGTGTACCTCGGCTCCGCGCCGGGGGTAGGCAAGACCTACCGCATGCTGGACGAGGCCCGGCGCAGACAGCAGCGCGGGGCCGACGTCGTGGTCGGGTACATCGAGTGCCACGGCAGACGGCACACCGAGGCCATGCTGGCCGGCCTGGAGGTCCTGCCGCGCGCCCGACGCTCCTACCGGGACGCCGAGTTCGAGGAGATGGACCTCGACGGCGTGCTCGCCCGCCGCCCGTCCGTCGTGCTCGTGGACGAGCTGGCGCACACCAACGTCCCCGGCGGCCGGCACGCCAAGCGCTGGCAGGACGTCGAGGAACTGCTCGCCGCCGGGATCGACGTCGTCACCACCGTCAACATCCAGCACCTGGAGTCGCTGAACGACGTCGTCCGGAAGATCACCGGCATCCCGCAGCGCGAGACCGTCCCGGACGAGGTGGTCCGCCGGGCCGACCAGATCGAACTCGTCGACATGGCCCCCCAGGCGCTGCGCCGCCGGATGGCCCACGGCAACGTCTACAGGGCGGAGAAGGTGGACGCCGCGCTCTCCAACTACTTCCGGGTCGGCAACCTCACCGCCCTGCGCGAACTCGCCCTGCTCTGGGTGGCCGGGCGGGTGGACGAGGGCCTGCGCGACTACCGGGCCAGCCACAACATCGACCGGGTCTGGGAGGCCCGCGAGCGGGTCGTGGTCGCCCTCACCGGCGGCCCCGAGGGCGAGACCCTGATCCGCCGCGCCGCCCGGATCGCCGACCGCACGGCCGGCGGCGACCTGCTGGCCGTCCACGTCTCCCGCAGCGACGGCCTGGCCGGCGCCTCCTCCGGCGCGCTCGCCCAGCAGCGGCAGCTGGTGGAGACCCTCGGCGGCAGCTACCACGTGGTGGTCGGCGACGACGTCCCCACCGCGCTGCTCGCCTTCGCCCGCGCCCACGACGCCACCCAGCTGGTGCTCGGCACCAGCCGCCGCGGCCGGATCAACCGCTTCCTCACCGGCCCCGGTACCGGGCAGACCACCGTGGACGACTCCGAGGACATCGACGTCCACATGGTCACCCACGAGTTCACCGGCCGCGGCCGGCTGCCCTCGCTCGGCCGCCGCCACTCCCGGCGCCGCACCGTCGCCGGCTACCTGGCCGGCCTGGCGGTGCCCTGGCTGCTCACCGCCCTGCTCTCGCAGGCGCACCACAGCATCAACCTGACCACCGACGCGCTGATCTTCCAGCTCGGCGTGGTCATCGTCGCCCTGCTCGGCGGCGCGGTGTCGGCCCTGCTGGCCTCGTTCGTCGCCTCGGTGCTGCTCAACTACTACTTCATCCCGCCGATCCACAGCCTGACCATCGGCGAGACCAACAACATCGTCGCCCTGGTGGTCTTCGCCGCCATCGCGCTCACCGTCTCCACCGTGGTCGACCACGCCGGCCGGCTCACCAGCCGGGCCGCCCGCGCCACCGCCGAGGCCGAGACCCTCTCCACCCTGGCCGGCAGCGTGCTGCGCGGCGCCGACGCGCTGCCCGCCCTGCTGGAGAAGTCCCGGACGGCCTTCGGGATGCGGACCGTCGCGCTGCTCTCCCGGGCCGCCGGTGAGGTGCTCGCGCACAGCGAGGGGGACCACCAGGGCGACGGCGACGGGCCGCACGAGACCACCGAGGTCCCGGTCGGCCGGGACGCCCTCCTGGTGCTCACCGGCCGCCGGCTGCCGGCCGCCGACCAGCGGGTGCTGACCGCCTTCGCCGCCCACGTCGGCGCCGCGCTGGAACGCGACCGGCTGGCGGTGGCCGCCGCCGAGGTCGAGCCGATCAAGGCCGCCGACCGGATGCGCACCGCCCTGCTCGCCGCCGTCAGCCACGACCTGCGCACCCCGCTGGCCGCCGCCCGGGCCTCGGTCGGCTCGCTGCGCAGCCCCGACGTCGAGTTCTCGCCCGAGGACCAGGCCGAACTCCTCGCCACCGCCGACGAGTCGCTGGTCAAGCTCACCCGGCTGGTCGACAACCTGCTCGACATGAGCCGCCTCCAGGCCGGCGCGCTCACCCTGCACCTCACCGAGACCCACCTGGACGAGATCCTGCCCCGGGCGCTCGACAGCCTCCCCGACCCGTACGCGCCGATCCAGCCGCTGGACCTGGACACGACCCCGCCGGTGCTCGCCGACCCGCCGCTGCTGGAGCGGGTGCTCGCCAACGTGATCACCAACGCGCTGCGGTACAACGCCCCCGGCGCGCCCGTCCTGGTCACCGGCAGCCACCATGCCGACCAGGTCGAGATCCGGGTGATCGACCGCGGCCCCGGCATCGCCCCCGAGGACCGCGACCGGGTCTTCCTGCCCTTCCAGCGCCTCGGCGACACCGACAACACCACCGGCGTCGGCCTCGGACTCGCCCTCTCCCGCGGCCTCGCCGAGGCGATGGGCGGCAGCCTGGAGGTCGAGGACACCCCGGGCGGCGGCACCACCATGCTGCTCACCCTGCCCGCCGCCGACCCCACCATCGAGCGAAGCGAGGCGGACACGTGAGCGAGATCCTGGTCGTCGACGACGAGCCGGCCCTCCTGCGCACCCTGCGGATCAACCTCAGCGCCCGGCAGTACGCCGTCCGCACCGCGGCCACCGGCGGCGAGGCGCTCGACCGCGCCGCGCACAGCGCCCCGGACGCCGTCCTGCTCGACCTCGGCCTGCCCGACCTCGACGGGATGGACGTGCTGCGCGGCCTGCGCACCCACAGCGCGGTGCCGATCATCGTGCTCTCCGGCCGGACCGACGCGGCCGACAAGGTGGGCGCCCTGGACGCGGGCGCCGACGACTACCTCACCAAGCCGTTCCTGATGGACGAGCTGCTGGCCCGGCTGCGCGCCGTGCTGCGCCGGCCGCCGGGCGGTGTGCCGCTGAGCCGGCCGGTGATCGGCGACCACACCGTGGACCTCGCGGCCACCGCGGTGAACGGCCCGAACGGCCCGGTCCGGCTCACCCCGACCGAGTGGCGCATCCTCGCCCTGCTGCTCGCCAACCCCGGCCGGCTGGTGCCCGGCCGGCAGATCCTGCGCGAGGTGTGGGGCCCGGCCCAGGAGGGGCGCGGCAACTACCTTCGGGTCTACTTCGCGGGGCTGCGCCGCAAGTTGGAGCGCGACCCGGCCCGGCCGCGGCACCTGGTCACCGAGCCGGGGATCGGGTACCGCTACGTGCCGTGACGGGCCGATGCCGCAGCCTGCGTCAACGGCCCGTCAAGAGCGCCCCGGTGGGCGACAGGACGGTGTCAAGGCCGCTCGGGGGCGGTGCTCCGTGGGCGTAGTGTCGATCCCGAACGAGCGGCCCTGCTCCGTGTGGGGGAGGCCTGGGGCCGCTTCGACAGCCGTCCCATGGACGGCCGGCAGGTGGGGGAGGGGCGCGCGACACCCGTCGCGCGCCCCCATCTGCCGTCGGGGCCGGTCCGGCCCGCTCAGTCCTCCCCGCCCCCGCACTGGCGGGGCAGCGCCAGCGCCACCGTGTCCGCGAACTCCCGGACCGCGCTGGTCCGGCTGACCACCCGGCCGCTGTGCACCACCAGCCGGCTGTGCCCGCCCGCGAGCGCCCCGGCCAGGCTGTCCCCACGCACCGCCAGCAGTTCCGCCGGGAACCCGGCGTCCACCCGGACCGGCGCCAGTCCGAGCGCCGCCCGGGCCTGGTTCGCCACCGCGTCGTACGCCGCCTCCGGGTCCAACTCCCCACCGGCCGCCAGCAGATAGGCCGACTCCAGTGGATCCGCCCGGCCGACCGGGTTGGACGGGTCGCGCAGCGCCCCGCTGCCCGCCGCCAACGGCACCCGGGCCGCCGCCAACTCCCGTACCAGGCCCGGCCGCAGGCCCGCCGGCCGACCCTCAAGTCCGGTGCAGCAGCCGTTCTGCGGCAGGCAGACCACCCGGACCCCGCTGGTCGCCAGCACCGTCGACGCGCCGCGGGCCAGCGCCCCGCACGGGCCGAGCGTCACCCGTGGCCGAAGCGGCGCCAACGCCCCGGCCATCCGGGCGAGTTGGGCGGCGTCGGCGGCGCTGGCGTGCAGGTCCACCGAGCAGTCGGCCTCGCGGGCCGCCTCCAGCAGCAGCTGTACGTAGCCGGAGGGGTCCGGGTCCAGCTCCGGGCAGCCGCCGGCCGCCGTGGCGCCCAGCTTGAGCGCCTCGCGCAGCTGCGCCCGGCCGTCCGCGCCGGCCCGCCCGGTGAGCAGCCGTGGCATCGCCACCGCCTGGAGCTCGGCCAGCCCGCTCAGCGCCTGCCGGGCGGTGAGCACGGCCTCCAGCCGGCGCAGTCCGTGCACGTCGCCGATCCGGACGTGGGTGCGCTGGGCGGTGGCGCCGTAGCCGAGGGAGGTCAGCGCGGCCTCGGTGATCCGCCGGGTGAGGTCGGCCGGGGTGTCCGACGGCGGGGTGGGCAGGGCGGCTGAGAAGGCGGCGTCGTAGTGGGCGTGCGCCTCGGCGGGGGCCGGGAGCAGCAGGTAGCCGCGCAGGTCGATCCGGGCGCCGGTGGTGACGGTGGGGGCGCCGGGCAGGGCGGGCAGCGGGCCGAGGCTGCCGACGGTGCCGACCGCCTGGATGCGGTCGCCGCTGATCCGGACGTCCACCACGCGCCCGTCGGCGAGTCGGGCGCCGGTGAGCAGCAGGACCGGGCCGTGCCCGAGCGGGTTGGCCGCCGGGCCGGGCCAGGGCTGCGGCCCGTCGGCGGCTGCGCTGTCCATCGCCGGCTCCTTCTCGGGCCGGCCCGCGCGGTCGGCCCCGTACGGCTGGCCCGTACCGCCGGCCAGTCCTCCCGATCAATGAGCGACGAGCCTATGGGCCCGGGAGGCGGGTCGCCGGGAGGCGGGCAATAGTCGTATCGGGTCGGGCCGTGGGGCTCGCGGGCCGATCGAACGCCCGGCCTTGGATCGCCCGTCCGTACCCGTCGCCCACCTGCGGTCTTCGCCGCGGGATACGGATTTCACCTCCGGCCGCGAAACGTGTAATCTCTTCCTCGTTCGCCCCTATAGCTCAGTCGGTAGAGCGTCTCCATGGTAAGGAGAAGGTCTGCGGTTCGATTCCGCATGGGGGCTCGGGTGAGAAGCGGTCAGCTCCGGCTGTGCTGCGGATCACTGTGGCGGTGTAGCTCAGTTGGTAGAGCAAGCGGCTCATAATCGCTGTGTCACCGGTTCAAGTCCGGTCACCGCTACCCCGCGTAGTCGGTCGGGAGATCGCACTCCCGGTCGGCTACTCTTGTTGTGTTCTTATTCGTTGTCCAAGGAAGGCACTCCCGTGGCTGCCACCGACGTCCGCCCGAAGATCACGCTGGCCTGCGTGGAGTGCAAGGAGCGGAACTACATCACCAAGAAGAACCGGCGTAACGACCCGGACCGTCTTGAGATGAAGAAGCACTGCCCCCGCTGCAACTCGCACACCGCGCACCGCGAGACCCGCTGACCCTCCCGTAGGGCGCCGGGCCTGTGTGAATTCAGGTCTTCTACTCCGGGCCGCATCCCTCACTGGGGGGTGCGGCCCGGAGTTTTTTCGTATCCATCCGCGTTCCGAGGAGCTGCCATGGCGCTCGACCCCTCCTTCATCGGGCGTAGTTACCCGCCCACCGAGCCGTACGAGGTCGGCCGGGAGAAGATCCGCGAGTTCGCGACCGCGATCGGGGACGCCAACCCGGCGTACGCCGACCCGGAGGCGGCGAAGGCGCTGGGTCACTCCGACGTGATCGCCCCGCCGACCTTCCCCTTCGTGGTCACCTACCGGGCGGCCGCCCAGGTGATCGAGGACCCGGAGCTGGGTCTGGACTTCAGCCGGGTGGTGCACGGCGACCAGAAGTTCGTCTACACCCGCCCGGTGCGGGCCGGTGACCGGCTGTCGGTCGCGGTGACCATCGACAACATCAAGTCGCTGGCGGGCAACGACGTGCTCACCGTGCGCGGCGAGGTGACGGACGCGACCGGCGAGCACGTTGTGACGTCGGTCATGACCCTGGTGGCCCGGGCCGCCGACGAGGCGGGGGAGTGAGCGCGATGGCGATCAGCTACGACGAGGTCGAGGTCGGCACCGAGCTGCCGGCGCAGTCCTTCCCGGTGACCCGCGACACACTGGTGCGCTACGCGGGCGCCTCGGGCGACTTCAACCCGATCCACTGGAACGAGAAGTTCGCCCTGGAGGTCGGCCTGCCGGACGTCATCGCGCACGGCATGTTCACCATGGCCGAGGCGATCCGGGTGGTCACCGACTGGGTCGGCGACCCGGCCGCGGTGGTCGAGTACGGCGTGCGCTTCACCCGGCCGGTGCCGGTGCCGAACGACGGGGTCGGCGCGGTGGTCGAGGTCTCGGCCAAGGTCGCCAAGAAGCTGGACGACCGCAGGGTGCAGGTCGACCTTCTGGCCACCACGGGCGGCCAGAAGGTGCTCGGCATGTCCCGGGCCGTCGTCCGGCTCGGCTGAGCCGCTTTCGCGTGCCGGCGGCCGCGGCCGGAGTGCCCGCACCGGGAGCTCCGGCCGCGGCCGCGGGTCTTGCCTGGCTAGTGATCGGCCACTAACTTGGGATCCATGGCGAAGTCGAGCATCCGGATGAGTGCGGAGGAGCGGCGCGAGAGCGTCGTCCGCGCCGCCCTGATCGAGTTCGCCCGGGGCGGGTACCACGGCACCTCCACCGAGGCGATCGCCCGCCGGGTGGGCGTCTCGCAGCCGTACCTGTTCCGGCTGTTCCCGGGCAAGCAGGCGATCTTCGCCGCCGCCGCCGAACGCTGCGTCGAGGAGACCTGGCGGGTGTTCGACGAGGCCTCGGCCGGGCTGACCGGCGCGGAGGCCGCCGACGCGATATCCGGCGCGTACATGGGCCTGGTCGAGGACAGTGACCAGCTCATGATGCAGATGCAGATCTACGTCTCGGTCTTCGCGGCCCGCTCGGTCGGCGAGGAGGAGATCGGGGAGACCGCCCGGCGGCTCTGGGAGAGCCTGTTCGAGCGGGTCAGGATGCGGATCGGCGGGGACATGAGGGACGCCACGCGGTTCTTCGCGCACGGGATGCTGATCAACACCCTGGTGGCGCTGGGCTATCCGCAGGACCACCGGATCTGGACCGGCTTCGACGAGTGCGAGGACCCGGAGTAGCGGACGGGCGGCCGCGCGGTGCGTCCGGGCGGCCTTTTTTCGGCCCATGAAAGTTATTGAGCAATAACTACCTAGAGCGACCTAGAGGAACCTGGGGGATGTCATGACGGAGAAACCGGCCATGGGCGGAGCCGCGATCTGGACCCTGGTGATCGTCAGCGCGGCCAGCTTCATGGCCGCCCTGGACAACCTGGTGGTCACCACCGCACTGCCGTCGATCCGCGAGGAGCTCGGCGGCGGGCTGTCCGACCTCGAATGGACGGTCAGCGCCTACACCCTGAGCTTCGCCGTGCTGCTGATGTTCGGCGCAGCCCTCGGCGACCGCTTCGGCCGGCGCCGGATCTTCCTGGCCGGCCTGGCGGTCTTCACCGCCGGCTCCGCCGCGGCCGCGCTGTCCCCCGGCATCGGCGAGCTGATCGCCGCCCGCGCCGTCCAGGGGTCCGGGGCCGCGGTGATGATGCCGCTCACCCTCACCCTGCTCACCACCGCGGTGCCCCCGGCCAGGCGGGGGCTGGCCTTCGGCGTCTGGTCGGGCGTCAGCGGCCTCGCCGTCGCGGCCGGGCCGCTGATCGGCGGTGCGCTGACCGAGCACTTCTCCTGGCAGTGGATCTTCTGGGTGAACGTCCCGGTGGGCCTCGTCCTGCTGCCGCTGGCCTTCCTGCGGCTCGGCGAGAGCCGGGGCGCGGGCCGGGCCCTGGACGTGCCCGGAACCCTGCTGGTCAGCCTGGGGATGTTCGGGGTCGTCCTCGGCCTGATCCGCGGCAACCCGGACGGCTGGACCAGCCCGCCGGTCCTCGGCGCTCTGATCGGCGGCGCCCTGCTGCTGACCGCCTTCGTCTGGTACGAGCAGCGGGTGGCCGCCCACCCGATGCTGCCGATGCGGCTGTTCCGCAGCCGGACCTTCTCCGCCGTCAACGCGGCGAGCCTGCTGATGTACCTGGGGATGTTCGGCTCGATCTTCCTGATCAGCCAGTACCTCCAGGGGGTCGGCGGCTTCAGCCCCCAGGAGGCGGGCATCCGGATGCTGCCGTGGACGGCGATGCCGCTGCTGGTCTCGCCGGTCGCGGGCATCGTCTCCGACCGGATCGGCGGCCGCCCGATCGTGGTCGCCGGGCTGGCGCTGCAGGCCGTGGGCCTGGTGCTGTTCGGGCTGGTCGCGGACGGGAGCGCCGGCCTCGACTACCTCGCCCTGATCCCGGCCATCGTGATCTGCGGGGTCGGCATGTCGCTGTACTTCGGCCCGACCGCCCAGCTGGTGATGGTCGGCGTCCGGCCGCAGGAGCAGGGGATCGCCTCCGGCGCCAACAACGCGCTGCGCGAGGTCGGCGGGGCGCTCGGGGTCGCCGTGCTCGCCGCGGTGTTCTCGGCGCAGGGCGGCTACCAGTCGGCCCGGGCCTTCACGGACGGGCTGGTGCCCGCGCTGTACGTCGGCGGGGCCGCCGTCGGGCTCGGCGCGCTCGCCGCGGGGCTCATCCCGCGGCGGGGCAAGGCGCCGGCCGCGGCCGCGGTGGAACAGCCGGCGCCCGAGATGGTCAAGGCCTGACGGCGGCACCGGAAGCCGCTTCCCGGGAAGGGCCTTCCCCGGGAAGCGGCTTCCCGGCGCCCCCGTACGCTGGTGGGCGTGCTGGTAGAAAACGACGCCCCCCTCGCCCCGCTGACCACGCTCCGGCTCGGCGGCCCGGCCCGCCGCCTGGTGACGGCCCACACCGACGACGAGGTGATCGCGGCCGTCCGCGAGGCCGACGCGGCCGGCGAGCCGCTGCTGGTCCTCGGTGGCGGCTCCAACCTGGTGATCGGCGACGCCGGCTTCTCCGGCACCGCGCTGCGGATCGCCACCGAGGGCTTCGCCCTGGACGGCACCGCGCTGGAGGTCGCGGCCGGCGAGACCTGGTCCGAGGTGGTCCGCCGGACCGTGCTGGACCACCACCTGGCGGGCATCGAGTTCCTGGCCGGCATTCCCGGCTCGGTCGGCGCCACCCCGGTGCAGAACGTGGGCGCGTACGGCCAGGAGGTCGCGCAGGCGATCACCGAGGTGGTCGCGTACGACCGCACCGCCGACGAGGTGGTCGTGCTCCCGAACGCCGAGTGCGCGTTCTCCTACCGGCACAGCCGCTTCAAGGCCGAGCCGGACCGCTACGTGGTGCTGCGGGTGCGGTTCCGCCTGGAGGACGCCGACGGGCTCTCCACCCCCGTCCGCTACGCCGAGACCGCCCGGCACCTGGGCGTCGAGCAGGGCGACCGGGTGGCGGTCGACACGGCCTGGAAGGCGGTGCTGCTGCTGCGCGCCGGCAAGGGCATGGTGCTGGACCCGGCGGACCACGACACCTGGTCGGCCGGCTCCTTCTTCACCAACCCGGTGCTCACGGCCGCCCAGTACGAGTCCTTCCGCACCCGCCCGGGCGCCGAGGACGCCCCCGCCTACCCGGCCCCGGAGGGCTGCACCAAGACCTCGGCGGCCTGGCTGATCGACCGGGCGGGCTTCGGCAAGGGCTACGGCAGCGGCCCGGCGACGCTCTCCACCAAGCACACCCTGGCGCTCACCAACCGCGGCTCGGCCACCGCCGAGGACCTGCTGGCACTGGCCCGGGAGATCCGGGACGGGGTCCGCGAGGCCTTCGGGGTGGAGCTGGTGAACGAGCCGGTGATGGTGGGCGTCACGCTCTGAGCAGGCGCTAGGCGGGCACGGCGGCCGGCTCGGCGGGGGCGCGGTCGCCCACCAGCCAGGCGTCGATGTCCGCCAGCAGCTCCCTGCGGACGGCCTCCGGCGCGACCGAGCCGCGCACCGACTGCCGCGCCAGCTCGGCGAGTTCGGCGTCGGAGAAGCCCAGCACGTCCCGGACCAGCTCGTACTGGGCGGCCAGTCGGCTGCCGAACAGCAGCGGGTCGTCGGCGCCCAGGGCGAGCGGGACCCCGGCGTCGAAGAGCCGGCGCAGCGGGACCTCCTCGGGGCGCTCGTAGACGCCGAGCGAGACGTTGGAGGACGGGCAGACCTCGCAGGTGACCTGCCGGTCCGCCAGCCGCTCCATCAGCCGGGGGTCCTCGGCGGCCCGCACGCCGTGGCCGATCCGGCCGGCGCCCAGGTCGTCCAGGCAGTCCCGGACGGACTCCGGGCCGGACAGCTCGCCGCCGTGCGGGGCCGCCAGCAACCCGCCGTTGCGGGCGATCGCGAAGGCCCGGTCGAAGTCCCTGGCCATGCCCCGGCGCTCGTCGTTGGAGAGGCCGAAGCCGACCACCCCGTGGTCGGCGTAGCGGACGGCCAGCCGGGCCAGCGTCCGGGCGTCCATCGGGGACTTCATCCGGTTGGCCGCGACCAGGACCCGGATGCCCACGCCGGTCGCCGCGGCGGCGTGCTCCACCGCGTCCAGGATCAGTTCCAGGGCGGGGATCAGTCCGCCCAGCCGGGGCGCGTACGAGGTCGGGTCGACCTGGATCTCCAGCCAGCGGGAGCCGTCCCGCCGCTCGTCCTCGGCGGTCTCCAGGACCAGCCGGCGGATGTCCTGCTCGTCCCGCAGCACCGAGCGGGCGGTGTCGTACAGCCGCTGGAAGCGGAACCAGCCCCGTTCGTCGGTGGCCCGCAGTCGGGGCGGTTCGCCGGAGCTGAGCGCCTCCGGCAGCCGGACGCCGTGCTTCTCGGCCAGCTCCAGGAGGGTGGCGGGCCGCATCGATCCGGTGAAGTGCAGGTGCAGGTGGGCCTTCGGGAGGCCCCTGACGTCTCGCGGGTTCAACAGGCGTTCCATTCACCGATACTGCCGTATGCGACCCCCAGACGGGAACCGCCTCCTTTCAATCCCCCGAAGGGGTGAAAGGAGGCGGTGTGTCGGGTGAATCCCGTATGTCGGATTGACGTCAATACCGGAGCGACGTCAGTCGCGGGCCTCGCCGAGCAGCTTCTGGATCCGGCTGATGCCCTCGACCAGGTCCTCGTCGCCGAGCGCGTAGGAGAACCGCAGGTAGCCGGGGGTGCCGAAGGCCTCGCCCGGGACGGCGGCGACCTCGACCTCGTCCAGGATCAGGCTCGCCAGCTCGGCGGAGGTCTGCGGACGCCGGCCGCGGATCTCCTTGCCCAGCAGACCCTTGACCGACGGGTAGGCGTAGAAGGCGCCCTCGGGCTCGGGGCAGAGGACGCCCTCGATCTCGTTGAGCATCCGCACGATCGTCTTGCGGCGGCGGTCGAAGGCGGTGCGCATCTCGTGCACCGCGGACAGGTCGCCGGCGACGGCGGCGATCGCGGCGCGCTGGGCGACGTTGGAGACGTTCGAGGTGGCGTGCGACTGCAGGTTGGTCGCGGCCTTGACGACGTCCTTGGGGCCGATCACCCAGCCCACCCGCCAGCCGGTCATCGCGTAGGTCTTGGCCACGCCGTTGACCACGATGCACTTGTCGGCCAGCTCGGGCAGCAGGGCGGGCAGCGAGGTGAACTTCGCGTCGCCGTAGACCAGGTGCTCGTAGATCTCGTCGGTGAGCACCCACAGGCCGTGCTCCAGCGCCCAGCGACCGATCGCCTCGGCCTCGGCCTCGGTGTACACCGCGCCGGTCGGGTTGGACGGCGAGACGAACAGCACCACCTTGGTGTTCTCGGTGCGGGCGGCCTCCAGCTGCTCGACCGAGACCTTGTAGCCGGTGGTCTCGTCGGCCACGACCTCCACCGGGACGCCGCCGGCCAGCTGGATCGACTCCGGGTAGGTGGTCCAGTACGGCGCCGGGACGATGACCTCGTCGCCCGGGTCGAGGATCGCGGCGAAGGCCTCGTAGATGGCCTGCTTGCCGCCGTTGGTGACCAGCACCTGCGAGGCGTCCACCTGGTAGCCGGAGTCGCGCAGCGTCTTGGCGGCGATCGCGGCCTTCAGCTCGGGCAGGCCACCCGCCGGGGTGTAGCGGTGGTTCTTCGGGTCGCGGCAGGCCTCGACGGCCGCCTCGACGATGTAGTCCGGGGTGGGGAAGTCGGGCTCGCCGGCGCCGAAGCCGATGACCGGACGGCCGGCGGCCTTGAGGGCCTTGGCCTTCGCGTCCACGGCGAGGGTCGCGGACTCGGCGATCGCACCGATCCGGGCGGAGACCCGGCGGTCGGCGGGGCGGATGGACTGGTCGGGCTGCGGGGTGGAAGCGCTCATGCCTGCATCGTCGCAGAACCGGGACCTACCGGGCATCGGGGTATCGCCATCCGTACGTTCCCGTCCGGATCGCGGCCCCGGAGGTCCGTCGGAAGGGGTCCCCCGGACCGGACGTCCGAGGCCGGACGGGCGGCTCCGGAAGAAGACGTTCGACCAAACACCCCTCGACCACGTACACTCGCTGCTCGACGGCCCGCCGAGAAAATCGGAGCTTCCACCGCCTGTGCAGACAGCGGGGGGAGATGCGGTAGGTTGGTCGCCACCGGAGCCGCGAGGCACCGTAGGGCAATAGCTCAATTGGTAGAGCACCGGTCTCCAAAACCGGCGGTTGGGGGTTCGAGTCCCTCTTGCCCTGCTGCTAGATCCGTTTTCAGCCCGTTCGCTCCACAGGAGTGAGCGGGCTTGATGCGGAGATGGCACCGATCAGCACCGCTAGCCGACTGGTCGTGCCCAAACCGGGTGCGCGGCGAAGTTCGGCAGGACCCGGATTCAGGTGAGGACGAGTGACGGAGACCACGGGCTCCACCGCAACGCCTGAGAGCGGCAACCCCGAGGGTGCCGACGGCGCCGCCGAGATGGCATCGGCCGAGGGCGACAAGAAGTCGGGCAAGCAGAAGAAGTCCGGCAAGCGGGCCAAGAAGGGCCTCTTCGCCAGGATGGCCCTCTTCTACCGTCAGATCATCGCCGAGCTGCGCAAGGTCGTCTGGCCGACCCGCAACGAGCTCACCAACTACACCGCCGTCGTGGTCACCTTCGTGGTGGTCGTGATGGCCTTCGTGGCCGGCCTGGACTACGGCTTCTCCAAGCTCAGCCTGCTGGTCTTCGGCTGACGGCCGCACCACCTCTCGAACAGCTTCCCGACCCGGGCCGAATCCTCGGCCCGGGTCGAGCTGTCGGCGCCGGACGTACGCGCGGTTACCGTGGACTCGGTACTGTTGAAGTCTCCGAGACCTCACCTGGCGCCCGCGCGAGCGGTCGTACGCCGGGCCGGTCGAGGAGCGCGCCACCTTCACCATCTCCAGGAAAGAAGCCGCCACCGTGTCTGAGTCCCCCCTGTACGACGCCGACGAGACCGTCCGCGAGGCGGATGTCGCCGCCGAGCTGGACGCGGCCGAGCTGGCTGACGACGCCGAGCCCGCCGAGCAGATCGTGGACGCCGCGGACAGCGACGAGGACGAGGTCGAGGCGTACGACGAGGCCGAGGCCGGCGAGGAGGCCGCGCCGCACGTGGAGGGCGACACCGAGTCCGCCGTCGCCGAGGAGTCCGTCGAGGAGGAGCCGGCCGACGAGGTCGAGGTCGACCCCGTCGCCAAGTTCCGCGAGGACCTGCGCTTCATGCCGGGCGAGTGGTACGTGATCCACACCTACGCCGGCTACGAGAACCGGGTGAAGCAGAACCTGGAGCAGCGCGCCGTCTCGCTGAACGTCGAGGAGTACATCTTCCAGGCCGAGGTGCCGCAGGAGGAGGTCGTCCAGATCAAGAACGGCGACCGCAAGACCATCCGCCAGAACAAGCTCCCCGGCTACGTCCTGGTGCGCATGGACCTCACCCCCGAGTCCTGGGGCGTCGTGCGCAACACCCCGGGTGTCACCGGCTTCGTCGGCAACGCCTACGACCCGTACCCGCTGACCCTGGACGAGGTCGTCAAGATGCTCGCCCCCGACGTCGAGCGCCAGGCCGCCAAGGAGGCCGGCAAGCCGTCGCCGATCAAGCCGAGCGAGATCCAGGTCCTGGACTTCGAGGTCGGTGACTCGGTCACCGTCACCGACGGCCCGTTCGCGACCCTCCAGGCGACCATCAACGAGATCAACCCGGACTCGAAGAAGGTCAAGGGCCTGGTCGAGATCTTCGGCCGGGAGACCCCGGTCGAGCTCTCCTTCGACCAGATCCAGAAGAACTAGTCATACGGTCTTCGGATTCGGGGCGGGGCCTGCGGGCCCCGCCCCGAATCCGTTTTGGTCCAGCGGCGCGGACGCGTTAGCCTGGTCCGATGTGTGTGCTGGCGGCCGGGTGTCGCCCCGGTTCCGCACGCACCAGCAATCACCTCTCGGAAGGACCCGGAGAGACATGCCTCCCAAGAAGAAGAAGATCACGGGGCTTATCAAGCTCCAGATCAACGCCGGCGCGGCCAACCCGGCGCCGCCGGTCGGCCCCGCGCTGGGCCAGCACGGCGTGAACATCATGGAGTTCTGCAAGGCCTACAACGCTGCGACCGAGTCGCAGCGCGGCATGATCGTGCCGGTGGAGATCACGGTCTACGAGGACCGTTCCTTCACCTTCATCACGAAGACGCCGCCGGCCGCGCGCCTCATCCTGAAGGCCGCGGGTGTCGACAAGGGCTCCAGCGAGCCGCACAAGACCAAGGTCGCCAAGCTCACCAGCGCCCAGGTCCGTGAGATCGCCACCACGAAGATGCCCGACCTGAACGCCAACGACCTGGACGCCGCGGAGAAGATCATCGCCGGCACCGCCCGGTCGATGGGCATCACCGTCGAGGGCTGAGCGCCCCCGTCCCACCAGGGACAAAACGGCTCAGCCGTCCCCCGTGGTAGGGCCTGCGCAGGCCCGTCGAACACCACAACTCCAATCACCATTCAGGAGCAGCCATGAAGCGCAGCAAGGCCCTGAAGGCCGCGGACGCCCAGGTCGACCGCGAGCGCCTTTACGCCCCCCTCGAGGCCGTCCGCCTCGCCAAGGCGACCAGCACCACCAAGTTCGACGGCACCGTTGAGGTCGCCATGCGTCTGGGCGTCGACCCGCGCAAGGCCGACCAGATGGTCCGCAGCACCGTGATCCTCCCGCACGGCACCGGTAAGACCGCTCGGGTCCTGGTCTTCGCGACCGGCGAGCGTGCCGAGGCCGCGCGTGCTGCGGGCGCCGACATCGTCGGTGCCGACGAGCTGATCGACGAGGTCGCGAAGGGCAAGCTGGACTTCGACGCCGTCGTCGCCACCCCGGACCTCATGGGCAAGGTCGGCCGCCTCGGCCGCGTGCTCGGCCCCCGTGGTCTGATGCCGAACCCGAAGACCGGCACCGTGACCCCGGACGTCGCCAAGGCTGTCAACGACATCAAGGGCGGCAAGATCGAGTTCCGCGTCGACAAGCACTCGAACCTGCACTTCATCATCGGTAAGGCCTCCTTCACCGACGAGCAGCTGGTCGAGAACTACGCCGCCGCGCTGGACGAGGTGCTCCGCGCCAAGCCGTCCGCCGCCAAGGGCCGGTACATCAAGAAGACCGCGTTCTCCACCACCATGGGCCCCGGCATCCTGGTGGACCCGAACCGCACCCGCAACCTCCTCGTCGAGGAGGACCCGGCCGCGGTCTGAGCCCCAGTGCTCTAGAGCAGTCCGTACGGCGGGCCCGCACCCCCTTCACCGGGGGTGCGGGCCCGCCGTCGTTCCCGGGCGCGGCCGGGGCGGGGCCGAACGGGGCCGGGGCGGGGCCGGTGGGCCGCAACGGTTGCCCGATCGGGACACCGGCGGATGGGAACGGCGGGCCGAACCGTCGTACGCTCTGCCGGTCAGCACGTGGAGAACCTGTGACCGCCGGAGTGTGCCGTGCCGCCCGCCCCCCGCCCCACCGTTCTCGTGGCAGCCCTGCTGCTCGCCACCACCACCGGGTGCAGCCTGCTGGCCGCCCCGACCACCGGCACCCCCGGAAGGCCGGCGCCGGTGCCGCCCAAGCAGGTGGTGCTCACGGCCGCGCAGGCGCTGGACGACTCGGGCAGCGCCCGGATCGACGTGGTCCAGGAGGGCCCGGCGGGCCGGCGCACCGCGAGCGGCTCCCTGGTCTGGGGCGCGGCGGACGAGGCCCGACTGGCCGTCACCGACGAGCTGGGCAGTGGACTGCTGACCGTCAAGGACGGTGCGCTCGACCTCGTCTACCAGGGCGGCGCGGCCAAGCACGCGGAGCGGCGGACCGCCGAGGCGGTCGACCCCGCGGCGGGCCCCGACCCGGAGGGCTTCGCGGGCGGCTGGACGACGGCGCTGATCACCAACCCGGGCAGCCGGGCGTACGAGGTCGCCCAGGGCGTCACACTCCGCTCGCTCGGCGGCGAGCAACTGGCCGGGGTGACCGTGGCGCACTACCAGGGTTCCGCGCCGCTGGCCGAACTGTTCGGCAAGGACGACGAGTTGAGTCCGAAGCAGCGCGCCGCCACACTGGACTGGTACCGGCAGCACGGGGTGGCGACGATCGGCTACGACGTCTGGATCGGGCCCGGCATGCAGCTGCTGCGGCTGCGTGAGACGGTCCGGGGGAGCGCGGGAACCACGGTGACCACGACCGATGTCTCGGCTCCGGGGGCGGCGGACACGGCACCGACGACCCCGGCCGGGTGACGGGGAGGCCGACGGGGGTCGAGGGGGAGGGGATATCCGGTGTGTGGGTAATCGGGTGATCCGTTAGAGTCCGCGTGAAAAGAACATGGGAAGAGCTGACAATCAGTTCTTCCATGGGATATCAGGAAACTCTCGGGGGTAGCTCCATGCGCGCTCTGCGCCTCGCCTCGGCCGTCGCGACGGCGGCCGTCCTGCTCGGTGCGGCCACCGCCTGCGGCAGTGACGCCAAGGGCGGCGACGCCAAGGCCGGCGACACCAAGACCGGCGAGGCCAAGCCCGCTGAGACCAAGTCCGCCGACGCCAAGCCCGCCGACCCGCTTGCCGCGGCCCTCAACGCGGACCCGAAGGCCGCACTGGCCGCCGCGGCCGTGGTGATGCAGAAGGCCGGCAACGGCAAGATCACCATGACCCCGGCCGACCCCACCGACCCGGGCGGCACCGGCGACGCGGACTGGAAGGACCCGGCCAAGGCGGCCGTGGACATGGCCAGCGACATCGAGGGCAAGAAGCTCCGGATCCGGGTGCTCGGCACGGACGCCTACCTCGGCGGCGGCGACGACATCGCCCCGGCCCTGGGCGGCAAGCACTGGATCAAGATGCCCGCCGACCAGACGGGCGACAGCTTCCGGATGGTCGGCCAGATGACCAACCCGGTCATCCTGCTCACCGTCGGGGCCCAGAGCGGCAAGCTCTCCAAGGTCGGCCAGGAGGCCGTGGACGGAGTCCAGACCGTCCACCTGCGGGCGGAGCAGGACACCGCCGCGCTGGTGGCCGGGATGACGTCGCTCTCGGCGGACCAGCGCAAGTCCGCCCAGAAGACGCTGGAGGAGGACGGCAAGACCCTCACCATCGACTTCTGGCTGAACGCCAAGCAGGAGCTCGTCCAGTACAAGGAGTACGGCGACACCAACGGCGAGAAGAAGGCCGTCACCATCAAGTACTCCGACCTCGGCAAGGCCGCCGCGATCACCGCACCCGCCGCGAGCGACCTCGGCAAGGAATCCGACCTGCTCAAGCTGCTCGGCTGATCCGGCCGGACCGGACACCGAGCCCACCCGCACCGACCGGCTGCACCCCCGGGCGCGTCACGCGCCCGGGGTCCTCAAGGGGGGAATCATGGCTGGAACCCGCAACACCGCCGCCGTCGCCGTCGTCATCGCCGCTCTGGCGCTGACCGCGACCGCGTGCGACAACAACGACGACAAGAAGGCAGCCCCGGCCGCGCCGACCACGGCCGCCCCGGCCGCCCCGTCGGCCGCCGCCCCGACGACCGACGCGAAGCCGGCGAAGGTCAGCCCGGCGGTCTTCCTGGAGCAGGTCACCCAGAAGACCAGCGCGGCCAACTCGGCCAAGGTCGACGAGACCATCACGATCGGCGAGATCGCCATGAAGGGCTCGGGCGCCATCCACTGGGGCGACGGCATCCAGGGCGACCTCACGATGGACTTCTCCAGCTCCCCGGTGGGTAAGGGCATCGCGCTCCTCACCGGCAGCGAGTCGGCGCCGTACCGCTTCACCAAGGACGGGATGTACCTGCGCATCGGTGGTGACGCGGTCGAGCTCCTGGACGGGAAGCACTGGGTGCACTACAGCGCCGCCGACCAGGCCAAGGCGACCGGGGGGTCGACCGACCAGTTCAAGGACGCGGACCCGGTCGAGGGCGTGCGGCTGCTGATCGCGACCGGCAAGGTGACCGAGGCCGGCGAGGAGACGGTGGCCGGCAAGGCCACCACCCACTACTTCGGCGAGCTCAGCATCGACGACATGGCCAAGGCGTCCGGCAAGGGCCTGACCCCGGAGAAGCTCGACCAGATCAAGCAGAAGCTGACCACGGCCGGCATCACCAAGGAGCGGATCGACGTCTGGGTCGACGCCGACCAGCTGGTGGTCAAGCGGACCGAGACCGGGGACACCAAGGCGGGCATGTTCAAGACCTCGGTCCTCTACTCGGACTACGGAACCCCGGTCAACGTCGCCCCGCCGGCCGCGTCCGACGTGGTGGAGGCCTCCGCGCTGGCGAAGCTCGGCAAGAGCGGCTCCTCCAGCTGACCCGACCGCCCGGCCGACCGGCTCCGCCGACCCGGCGGAATCCGCGGACCCCAGGGGGGCCGCCGCCGGGCGGGCCGGGGACGGGTGGCAAGGTGGCCCGAACGAGGCCGCCGTCGGACGGGGCCGGGCGAGAGGGGAACGGGCGATGGCGGGACGGCAGCGGTTGGCGGCAGTGACCGTCGTCGTCCTGCTGGCGAGCGGCCTGAGCGGGTGCGGCGGGGGCGGCGGTGCGACCGCCACGCCGTCCGGCAGCCCGAGCCAGACCAGCGCCTCGCCCTCCACCGCCTCCCCGAGCGCCCAGGCCAAGCCGACCGACCGCTCGCCGCACGGGGTGCTGCTCTCCGCCCAGCTGGCCATGCAGACCGCCCGCCGGGCCAAGGTCAGCTACCGGCTCGGCGCGGACGCCGGGTCCGGCCCGCTGTTCTGGCAGCCCAAGACCGCGCTCCAGATCAAGCGCTCCACCCCGGCCGAGGCCGAGCAGCTGATCGTCGTGGACACCGTCGCCTACCAGGGCGGGGACGCCGCCACCGCCGCCCGGCAGGGCGGGAAGCACTGGGAGCGCTTCACCGTCCCGCCGGACGCGGACGGCCACAAGGAGATCCCGTACGCCGGGCTGATCGACCTGCTGAACCCGGTCGAGGCGCTGACCGCGGCCACCGCCGAGGGGACGGACCCGGTCTTCGTCGGCGAGGAGAAGTTCGAGGACTCGACCGTCGAGCACTACCGGGTCGCCACCACCGCCGAGAGGTACGCGGCCGCCCAGACCCAGCTGACCCCGTCCCGCCGGGACGGTCTGCGGACCGCGCTCGCGCCCGGCGGCTCGCTCTCGCTCACCCTGGACCTCTGGCTCAACGACAAGGACCAGCTGGTCCGGCTCCAGCGCACGGGCAGTGGGGACAGCGGCCGGGCGGACGACTCGGTGCTCTACACCGACCACGCCGGGGCGCTGCTCTCGGCGCAGGCGCCGGCCGAGTCGGACACCGTGGACACCGGCGTCCGGACGGTCTCCCCGCTGGCCCGCTGAGCCGCTCCGGGCCTGCTCCGTCCGAGGGCGATTTGCACCTTGCGAACGCCTCCGGCTAATCTGGCCGAAGCCAAAGACCGCTGGTTGTCACCACGCCCCCGTCAGGGAGCAGGTGGCCGAAGGATCTGCGCTTCGTCGCAGGCAGCCCGCGCAGGTGTGTCTGGAGCTTCGACTTCCGGGTTCCGCGTTCGCGCGGCCGCCCGTCGAGGTCGTTCCGAGCCCCGTGCCCCTGCGCACCGGGGCTCGTTGCATTTACGCAGGAGCTTTCCTTCCGTCCAATCGGTCCGCGGCGACCTAGGTCGACTTTCGCGGTCGGCCCGACTTCGACATCACGGAAGGAGGCGTAAGCCTATGGCCAGGCCCGACAAGGCTGCTGCCGTCGCCGAGATCACGGACAAGTTCCGTGGCTCCTCCGCGGCGCTGCTCACCGAGTACCGCGGTCTCTCGGTGAAGCAGGTCAAGACCCTGCGTCGCTCGCTCGGCGACAACGCCGAGTACGCCGTGGTGAAGAACACGCTGACCAAGATCGCGGCCAATGAGGTCGGGATCACGGAGCTCGACGACCTGTTCAACGGTCCGACGGCTGTTGCCTTCGTCACCGGTGACCCGGTGGAGTCGGCGAAGGCTCTGCGTGACTTCGCCAAGGAGAACCCCGCTCTCATCATCAAGGGCGGTGTCCTTGACGGCAAGGCGCTGTCCGCCGATGAGATCAAGAAGCTCGCGGACCTCGAGTCCCGCGAGGTGCTGCTCGCCAAGCTGGCGGGTGCCCTGAAGGCCAAGCAGTCCCAGGCTGCCGCGCTCTTCCAGGCCCTGCCGTCGAAGCTCGTCCGCACTGTGGACGCGCTGCGCGACAAGGTCGAGCAGGGCGGTGCCGGTACGCCGGCTCCCGCCGCCGAGGACGCTGCCGCCGAGTAATTCGGCAGGCTCACGCCTCGCTGCGGGCCCGTACGCCCGCCCCACCCGTACATCCGGCACCAACCTGCCGATTTAGTGGAAGGACGCCATCATGGCGAAGCTGTCCCAGGACGAGCTGCTCGCGCAGTTCGAGGAGCTCACCCTCATCGAGCTGGCCGCCTTCGTGAAGGCCTTCGAGGAGAAGTTCGACGTCACCGCCGCCGCCCCGGTCGCCGTTGCCGCCGCCGGCGTTGCCGGCCCGGCCGCCGAGGCCGCTGAGGAGCAGGACGAGTTCGACGTCATCCTCGAGGCCGCTGGCGACAAGAAGATCCAGGTCATCAAGGAGGTGCGCACCCTGACCTCCCTCGGCCTGAAGGAGGCCAAGGACCTCGTTGACACCGCTGGTGCCAAGGTCCTGGAGAAGGTTGCCAAGGACGTTGCCGAGAAGGCCAAGGCCGCCCTCGAGGGTGCCGGCGCCAAGGTCACCGTCAAGTGACTTCTCGCCCCCTCTGAGGGGGCCTGAAGCCGGGCCGATCACCCTTGTGGGTGGTCGGCCCGGCTTTTTCGCGTTTCCGGGCCGGGGCCGGGCCCCGTCGGGCCGTCCACGGCCCGGTTCCCCCGACCGGCCGGTCCGGCCCGCCGGTGCGGCCGGCGGCCCACTCGGCAGCGTCGGTGCCGGGGGGTATGGTGATCACCGTCGTCGAGGGCGGCCCCACCACGGTTTCTGTAACGCGGAGGGGCTCCGGACCGATAGACCGATCGAGGCCCGCACCGCCGGTGGGCCCTTGACGAACCCGGCGCGGCGCGCGATTCTCAAGGCGCGAGTCCGCCCGGTTGGTCCGCTGCTGGATGCATAACCAGTGGCTCCGGCGGGAAATGACTCCACGTGAGTTAGAGCAGTACCCGGTGGGCGCCTGCGCTCGCCGGCTACCGGGAGGAGTCTCCGATTCGGTCTCCGAATCAGAGCTGGACAGCAGTGTCGCCTTTGGCTACACTGTCCCTTTGCGCTGCCTGTTAGCTGCTCCGTGACTCGTCGCCCGGAGTTTGCGTTGCCCTGAAGGGGTCTGGCACCGCCTCCGCAAAGCGGCTCTGACCTGGGGTTTCGACTCCGGCAGAGGCCAGTGGCGAGGGAGGCGGCACCAAGCCCAAGCAGGCCCGGCTGGTACGCGCGTAGTGAGCTCCGAGCCCTCGGAAGGACCCCCCTCTTGGCCGCGCCGCGCAACGCCTCGAACAATTCCGCCGCATCCACCGCCCCGCTCCGCGTCTCCTTCGCGAAGATCAAGGAGCCCCTCGAGGTCCCGAACCTCCTGGCCCTGCAGACCGAGAGCTTTGACTGGCTGCTCGGCAACGCGGCCTGGAAGGCCCGGGTCGAGGCGGCCCTGGAGAGTGGTCAGGACGTCCCCACCAAGTCCGGTCTGGAGGAGATCTTCGAGGAGATCTCCCCGATCGAGGACTTCAGTGGGTCGATGTCGCTGACCTTCCGCGACCACCGTTTCGAGCCGCCGAAGAACTCCATTGACGAGTGCAAGGACCGCGACTTCACGTTCGCGGCCCCGCTCTTCGTCACGGCCGAGTTCACCAACAACGAGACCGGTGAGATCAAGTCTCAGACGGTCTTCATGGGCGATTTCCCGCTCATGACCCACAAGGGCACGTTCGTGATCAACGGCACCGAGCGTGTCGTCGTCTCGCAGCTGGTCCGCTCCCCGGGTGTGTACTTCGACTCCACCCTGGACAAGGTGTCCGACAAGGACATCTACTCCTGCAAGGTCATCCCCTCGCGTGGTGCCTGGCTGGAGATGGAGATCGACAAGCGCGACATGGTCGGCGTCCGCATCGACCGCAAGCGCAAGCAGTCCGTCACCGTGCTGCTCAAGGCGCTCGGCTGGACCAACGAGATGATTCTCGAGGAGTTCGGCGAGTACGAGTCGATGCGCGCCACCCTGGAGAAGGACCACACCCAGGGCCAGGACGACGCGCTGCTGGACATCTACCGCAAGCTGCGCCCGGGCGAGCCGCCCACGCGCGAGGCCGCGCAGACGCTTCTGGAGAACCTCTACTTCAACCCGAAGCGCTACGACCTCGCCAAGGTCGGCCGTTACAAGGTCAACCGCAAGCTGGGCAACGCCGAGTCGCTGGACTCCGGCGTGCTCACCGAGCCCGACATCATCGGTGCGATCAAGTACCTGGTGAAGCTGCACGCGGGCGAGACCGAGTGGCGTGACGACGAAGGCCGCGACATCGTGGTCGAGGTCGACGACATCGACCACTTCGGCAACCGCCGCCTGCGCAACGTCGGCGAGCTCATCCAGAACCAGGTCCGTACGGGTCTCGCCCGTATGGAGCGCGTCGTGCGCGAGCGCATGACCACCCAGGACGTCGAGGCGATCACGCCGCAGACCCTGATCAACATCCGGCCGGTCGTCGCCTCCATCAAGGAGTTCTTCGGCACCAGCCAGCTGTCGCAGTTCATGGACCAGACGAACCCGCTGTCGGGCCTGACCCACAAGCGTCGTCTGTCCGCGCTGGGCCCCGGTGGTCTGTCCCGTGAGCGGGCCGGCTTCGAGGTCCGTGACGTGCACCCCTCGCACTACGGCCGTATGTGTCCGATCGAGACCCCCGAAGGCCCGAACATCGGTCTGATCGGCTCGCTGGCCTCGTACGGCCGGGTCAACGCGTTCGGCTTCATCGAGACGCCGTACCGCAAGGTCGTCGACGGTGTGGTCACCGAGAAGGTGGACTACCTCACCGCCGACGAGGAGGACCGCTACGTCATCGCCCAGGCGAACGCGCCGCTGACCGAGGACCTGCACTTCGCGGAGCCGCGCGTCCTGGTCCGCCGCCGTGGTGGCGAGATCGACTACATCCCGGGCACCGAGATCGACTACATGGACGTCTCGCCGCGCCAGATGGTGTCGGTCGCGACCGCCATGATCCCCTTCCTCGAGCACGACGACGCCAACCGCGCGCTCATGGGCTCGAACATGATGCGCCAGGCGGTGCCGCTGCTGAAGAGCGAGGCTCCGCTGGTCGGTACCGGCATGGAGTACCGCTGCGCCGTCGACGCCGCGGACGTCATCACCGCCGAGAAGGCCGGTGTCGTCCAGGAGGTCTCGGCCGACTACGTCACCGTGGCCAACGACGACGGCACGTACACCACGTACCGCGCCGCCAAGTTCACCCGCTCCAACCAGGGCACCGCCTTCAACCAGAAGGTGCTCGTGGACGAGGGCGCCCGGGTCGAGTCCGGCCAGGTGCTGGCCGACGGCCCGTGCACCGACGAGGGCGAGATGGCCCTCGGCAAGAACCTGCTCGTGGCGTTCATGTCGTGGGAGGGTCACAACTACGAGGACGCGATCATCCTGTCGCAGCGCCTCGTGCAGGACGACGTCCTCTCCTCGATCCACATCGAGGAGCACGAGGTCGACGCCCGTGACACCAAGCTCGGCCCCGAGGAGATCACCCGGGACATCCCGAACGTCTCCGAGGAGGTCCTGGCGGACCTCGACGAGCGCGGCATCATCCGCATCGGCGCCGACGTCGTCACCGGCGACATCCTGGTCGGCAAGGTCACCCCGAAGGGTGAGACCGAGCTGACCCCGGAGGAGCGCCTGCTCCGCGCGATCTTCGGCGAGAAGGCCCGTGAGGTCCGCGACACCTCGCTGAAGGTCCCGCACGGTGAGTCCGGCAAGGTCATCGGCGTGCGCGTGTTCGACCGCGAGGAGGGCGACGAGCTTCCCCCGGGTGTCAACCAGCTGGTCCGCGTCTACGTGGCCCAGAAGCGCAAGATCACCAACGGTGACAAGCTCGCCGGCCGTCACGGCAACAAGGGTGTCATCTCCAAGATCCTCCCGGTCGAGGACATGCCGTTCCTCGAGGACGGCACCCCGGTCGACATCATCCTCAACCCGCTGGGTGTCCCGTCCCGAATGAACCCGGGACAGGTCCTGGAGATCCACCTCGGCTGGCTCGCCAAGCAGGGCTGGGACGTCTCCGGCCTCGCCGACGAGTGGGCCCAGCGACTCCAGGCGATCGGCGCCGACACCGTCCAGGGCGGCACCAACCTCGCCACCCCGGTCTTCGACGGCGCCCGCGAGGACGAGATCACCGGCCTGCTGGACAACACCACCCTCACCCGTGACGGTGAGCGCCTGGTGAACTCCACCGGCAAGGCCCGCCTGTTCGACGGCCGCTCCGGCGAGCCGTTCCCGATGCCGGTCTCGGTCGGCTACATGTACATCCTCAAGCTGCACCACCTGGTCGACGACAAGCTGCACGCCCGTTCGACCGGTCCGTACTCGATGATCACCCAGCAGCCGCTCGGTGGTAAGGCGCAGTTCGGTGGTCAGCGCTTCGGTGAGATGGAGGTGTGGGCCCTCGAGGCGTACGGCGCGGCCTACGCGCTCCAGGAGCTGCTCACCATCAAGTCCGACGACGTCCTCGGCCGAGTCAAGGTCTACGAGGCCATCGTCAAGGGCGAGAACATCCCCGAGCCCGGCATTCCCGAGTCCTTCAAGGTCCTCATCAAGGAAATGCAGTCGCTCTGCCTCAACGTGGAGGTGCTGTCCTCGGACGGCCAGTCCATCGAGATGCGGGACTCCGACGAGGACGTGTTCCGCGCCGCCGAGGAGCTCGGCATCGACCTGTCCCGGCGCGAGCCGAGCAGCGTCGAAGAGGTCTGACGGAGGCTGGGCCGGCCGCAGCAGCGGCCGGCCCGCCCCCAGGCCCCCCTCAGACCACATGAACGACTCTCGACTTACGAAAGAGGGCTTGACGACCAGTGCTTGACGTCAACTTCTTCGACGAGCTCCGCATCGGCCTGGCCACCGCCGACGACATCCGCCAGTGGTCGCACGGCGAGGTCAAGAAGCCGGAGACCATCAACTACCGCACCCTGAAGCCCGAAAAGGACGGCCTCTTCTGCGAGAAGATCTTCGGCCCCACCCGGGACTGGGAGTGCTACTGCGGTAAGTACAAGCGCGTCCGCTTCAAGGGCATCATCTGCGAGCGCTGCGGCGTCGAGGTGACCCGCGCCAAGGTGCGCCGCGAGCGGATGGGCCACATCGAGCTGGCCGCCCCGGTCACCCACATCTGGTACTTCAAGGGCGTGCCGTCCCGTCTGGGCTACCTGCTCGACCTGGCGCCGAAGGACCTCGAGAAGGTCATCTACTTCGCCGCCTACATGATCACCTGGGTCGACGACGAGCGCCGCCAGCGCGACCTGCCGTCCCTGGAGGCGCACGTCTCGGTCGAGCGCCAGCAGATCGAGAACCGTCGCGACTCCGACCTCGAGGCCCGTGCCAAGAAGGCCGAGACCGACCTGGCCGAGCTGGAGGCCGAGGGCGCCAAGGCCGACGTGCGCCGCAAGGTGCGCGAGGGCGCCGAGCGCGAGATGAAGCAGCTGCGCGACCGCGCGCAGCGCGAGCTCGACCGCCTCGACGAGGTGTGGGCCCGCTTCAAGAACCTCAAGGTCCAGGACCTCGAGGGCGACGAGCTGCTCTACCGCGAGCTGCGCGACCGCTTCGGCACCTACTTCTCCGGCTCGATGGGCGCGGCGGCCCTCAAGGACCGCCTCGAGACCTTCGACCTGGCGGAGGAGTCCGAGCGCCTGCGCGAGATCATCCGCACCGGCAAGGGCCAGAAGAAGACCCGTGCGCTCAAGCGCCTCAAGGTCGTCTCCGCGTTCCTGCAGACCACCAACAAGCCCAACGGCATGGTGCTGGACTGCGTCCCGGTCATCCCGCCGGACCTGCGTCCGATGGTGCAGCTGGACGGTGGCCGCTTCGCGACCTCCGACCTGAACGACCTGTACCGCCGCGTGATCAACCGCAACAACCGCCTGAAGCGCCTGCTCGACCTCGGTGCCCCCGAGATCATCGTGAACAACGAGAAGCGCATGCTCCAGGAGGCCGTCGACGCGCTGTTCGACAACGGCCGCCGCGGCCGTCCGGTCACCGGCCCGGGCAACCGCCCGCTGAAGTCCCTCAGCGACATGCTGAAGGGCAAGCAGGGTCGTTTCCGTCAGAACCTGCTCGGCAAGCGAGTCGACTACTCGGCCCGTTCGGTCATCGTCGTCGGCCCGCAGCTCAAGCTGCACCAGTGCGGTCTGCCGAAGGCCATGGCGCTGGAGCTCTTCAAGCCGTTCGTGATGAAGCGCCTGGTCGACCTGAACCACGCGCAGAACATCAAGTCGGCCAAGCGCATGGTCGAGCGTGCCCGTCCGGTCGTGTGGGACGTGCTCGAAGAGGTCATCGCCGAGCACCCGGTCCTGCTGAACCGTGCGCCCACCCTGCACCGCCTCGGCATCCAGGCCTTCGAGCCGCAGCTGGTCGAGGGCAAGGCCATCCAGATCCACCCGCTCGTCTGCACCGCGTTCAACGCGGACTTCGACGGTGACCAGATGGCCGTCCACCTGCCGCTCTCCGCGGAGGCGCAGGCCGAGGCCCGCATCCTGATGCTGTCCTCGAACAACATCCTGAAGCCGGCCGACGGTCGCCCCGTCACCATGCCGACCCAGGACATGGTGCTCGGTCTGTTCTTCCTGACCTCGGACCGCGAGAACGTGAAGGGCGCCGGTCGCACCTTCTCGTCGACCGCCGAGGCGATCATGGCCTTCGACGCCCGCGACCTGGACGTCCAGGCCCCGATTGAGCTGCGCCTGCCGGCCGGCACCGTCCCGCCGCGCGGCTGGACCGCCCCGGTGGACGAGGACGGCCAGTCGAGCTGGTTCGACGGCGAGCCCTTCCGCCTGACCACCACCCTGGGCCGCGCGCTCTTCAACGAGCTGCTGCCCGAGGACTACCCGTTCGTCGACTACGAGGTGGGCAAGAAGCAGCTCTCCGCGATCGTCAACGACCTGGCGGAGCGCTACCCCAAGGTCGTCGTCGCGGCGACCCTGGACAACCTGAAGGCGGCCGGTTTCCACTGGTCGACCCGCTCGGGTGTCACCGTCTCGATCTCGGACGTCGTCGTCCCGCCGAGCAAGCCCCAGATCCTGGAGGGCTACGAGGCGAAGGCGGAGAAGGTCCAGCGTCAGTACGAGCGCGGCCTGATCACCAACGACGAGCGCAAGCAGGAGCTCATCGGCATCTGGACCCAGGCGACCAACGAGGTCGCCGAGGCCATGAACGTGAACTTCCCGAAGACGAACCCCATCTTCATGATGGTCGACTCGGGTGCACGTGGAAACATGATGCAGATGCGCCAGATCGCCGGTATGCGTGGTCTGGTGTCGAACGCCAAGAACGAGACCATCCCGCGACCCATCAAGGCGTCGTTCCGTGAGGGTCTGTCCGTGCTGGAGTACTTCATCTCCACCCACGGTGCCCGTAAGGGTCTGGCCGACACCGCCCTCCGTACCGCCGACTCCGGTTACCTCACCCGTCGTCTGGTCGACGTCTCCCAGGACGTCATCATTCGCGAGGAGGACTGCGGCACCGAGCGCGGCCTGAAGCTGGCGATCGGCTCCGTGGGTGCGGACGGCGTCCTGCGCAAGGCCGACGACGTCGAGACCAGCGTCTACGCCCGCATGCTGGCCGAGGACATCACGGTGGACGGCAAGCTCCTCGCCACCGCCAACACCGACCTCGGTGACGTCCTGATCGACGAGCTGATCCGCCACGGCATCGGCGAGGTCAAGACCCGCTCGATCCTGACCTGTGAGTCGGCCGTCGGCACCTGCGCCATGTGCTACGGGCGCTCGCTGGCCACCGGCAAGCTGGTCGACATCGGTGAGGCGGTCGGCATCATCGCCGCCCAGTCCATCGGTGAGCCCGGTACCCAGCTGACCATGCGTACCTTCCACACCGGTGGTGTGGCCGGTGACGACATCACCCAGGGTCTGCCGCGTGTCGTCGAGCTCTTCGAGGCCCGTACCCCCAAGGGTGTGGCCCCGATCTCGGAGGCGCAGGGCCGGGTCCGCATCGAGGACACCGAGAAGACCCGCAAGCTGGTCATCACGCCGGACGACGGCAGCGAGGAGATCGCCTACCCGGTCTCGAAGCGCGTGAAGCTGCTGGTCAGCGAGGGCGAGGCGGTCGAGGTCGGCCAGAAGCTGACCATGGGTGCCACCAACCCGCACGACGTCCTGCGCATCATGGGCCAGCGTGCCGTCCAGATCCACCTGGTCGCCGAGGTCCAGAAGGTCTACAACTCGCAGGGTGTGTCGATCCACGACAAGCACATCGAGATCATCATCCGGCAGATGCTCCGCCGCGTGACGATCATCGAGTCGGGCGACGCCGAGCTGCTGCCCGGCGAGCTGGTCGAGCGCGGTCGCTTCGAGCAGGAGAACCGCCGCGTCGTCGCCGAGGGCGGTCACCCCGCCTCCGGCCGTCCGCAGCTGATGGGTATCACCAAGGCCTCGCTGGCCACCGAGTCCTGGCTGTCGGCCGCCTCCTTCCAGGAGACGACCCGGGTCCTCACCGACGCGGCGATCCACGCCAAGTCGGACCCGCTGCTGGGCCTCAAGGAGAACGTCATCCTCGGTAAGCTCATCCCGGCCGGTACGGGTCTGCCCCGCTACCGCAACATCCGGGTCGAGCCGACCGAGGAGGCCAAGGCCGCGATGTACTCGGCCGTCGGCTACGACGACTACGACCTGTCGCCCTTCGGCGCCGGCTCCGGCCAGGCGGTCCCGCTGGACGACTACGACTACGGCCCGTACACCGGCTGAGTCGCGTAGCACCGACCGCAGGGCGGTCACCCTCACGGGTGGCCGCCCTGCGGCGTTCCCGGGCCCCTTTCGAGGCTGCGCGGGTGGCGGACGGAATCCGATTAGGTCATACGGCCGAAGTCGCGTAAGCTTCTGTTCACCGACGCGGGGTGGAGCAGCTCGGTAGCTCGCTGGGCTCATAACCCAGAGGTCGCAGGTTCAAATCCTGTCCCCGCTACTCAGTACGAAGGGCCCGGAGGCATTCAGCCTCCGGGCCCTTCGGCGTTCCCGGGGCGGGCGGCTCCGTCGTGCGGGGGAGGGGCGGGAACCGCTCCGGCGGGGGAGGCGGTGGGGGAGGCGGCCGCGGGAGGGTTCTCGGCGTCGGGACGAGGGTTTTCGAAGGGGCCGGGGATGAAGCGGGTGCTGGGCGCGGTGGCGATCACGGCGGGGGTCGTGCTGGGGATGCAGGGGTGCCTGCCGTTCGGGGGCGAGGACGAGCACCGGACGCTGAGCTACGGGGTGGCGGAGCCGGTCCGGGAACTCGTCGTCGAGGGGCTCGACGGCGGCGTGGTGGTGAACGGCGGCGGCGACGGCGTGCACGTGGTCGAGCGGCAGAACTACTCGGGGGACGTACCGAAGAGCAGCCACGAGGTGGCGGACGGCGTGCTGAAGCTGACGTACGACTGCGGTCACTGCGGGATCGGCTACACGGTGCAGGTGCCGGCCGGGACCAAGGTGCGGGTCAAGGAGGGCAACGGCGGCGTCAGGCTGTCCGGGCTGGCCGGCGAGGCGGAGGCCGAGGTGACCAACGGCGGCGTCGAGGCCGACGGGCTGCGGTCCCCGAAGGTGCGGCTGACCGCGGTGAACGGCGGGGTGCGGGCCGACTTCGCGGTGGCGCCGTCGACGGTCGAGGCGAGCACCACGAACGGCGGGGTGCGGCTGCGGGTGCCGGTCGGGGAGGCCTACGCGGTGGACGCCCGGGCCTCGGTCGGCGGGGTGGAGGTGGGCATCCCGTCGAAGCCGGGGGCGGAGCGCCGGATCACCGCGCGGGCGGACACCGGCGGTGTGACGGTCACCGGTGCCTGACCGGGCCGTTCCGGAGGTCCTGCCGCTGGGGCATGATCTTCTCCGCGGGGGCGGCGTCCCCGGCTACGGGGGAGGTGCGGTGGTGGAGCGCGCGGCGCGGTGGCGGACGGGGCGGATCCGGCGGGAGTGGGCGACCGGCCCGAGCCCGTACGTCCTGGACACCTTCCTGGCGGTCTGCTCGGCGGCGGTGTCGGTCTGGTCGGTCTACCACGACGACACGGACTGGCCCTGGTGGGTCTACCTGCTGGCGGTGTCCACCGCGCTGTTCCTGCCCTGGCGGCGGCGGATCACGCTGCCCCTCATGGTCGTGGGCAGCGTGCCCGCGGTGCTGGTGACGGTGCTCGCGCACTCGGCGAACCCGCAGATGCCGCTGTACGCGGTGATCGGGATGTACACCGTGGCGGAGCGCTTTCCGGACTGGCAGCGCTGGCCGGTGCTGGCGTTCGTGGTGGTCGCCAACGTGATCGGCACCCATTCGCCGAACGGCGCGCTGTTCAGCGTGCTCACCTCGGGCGGCTCCTTCGTGTTCGGCTCGCTGGTGCGCGCCCAGCGGCAGTTGGCCCGGGTACAGGCGGAGCGGGCCCGGGAGGCCGGGGAGCGGGCGGCGAGCGACGCGGCCCGGGCGGTGGCGGAGGAGCGGGCCCGGATCGCCCGGGAGATGCACGACATCCTGGCGCACGCCGTCTCGCTGATGGTGATCCAGGCCGAGGCCGGGCCGGTGGTGGTGCGCGGCGATCCGGACCGGGCGATCCGCGCGTTCGACACCATCGCCGACGCGGGCCGGGACGCGATGGTCCAGCTGCGGCGGGTGCTCGGGGTGCTGAAGGACCCGGAGGCGGGCCGGCAGCTGGCGCCCCAGCCCCGGCTGGCCGAGCTCGCCGGGGTGGCCGATCGGGTGCGTGCGGCGGGGCTGCGGGTGGACCTCGAGCTCCCGGCGGAGCAGGACCCGCTGCCGGCCGACGTGGAGGCGGCGGCGTTCCGGATCGTGCAGGAGGCGCTGACCAACACGGTCAAGCACGCCGGGGCGGACCGGGCGGCGATCCGGGTCCGGCGGGCCGGGGAGGTGCTGGAGGTCGTGGTCTCGGACAACGGCCGTGGGGTGCCGGCGCCCGCCGGCCGTACCGTGGTCGGCTGGTCCGGCGGCCGCGGGCTGGTCGGCATCCGGGAGCGGGCGGCGGCCTGCGGCGGGCGGGCCGAGGCCGGGCCGGGCCCGGAGGGCAGGGGTTTCCTGGTGAGCGCCCGGCTGCCGCTGGGCACGGGCGAAGTGGTGGAGGGAGTGGGCGGATGACGCCGATCCGGGTGGTCGTCGCGGACGACCAGGAGCTGGTGCGGGCCGGGTTCGGGATGATCCTGGACGCGCAGCCGGACATCGAGGTGGTGGCCGAGGCCCGCGACGGCGCCGAGGCGGTCGAGGCGGTGCGCGCGCACGGCCCGGACGTGCTGCTGCTGGACGTCCGGATGCCGGTGATGGACGGGCTGGAGGCGGCCCGCCGGGTGTGCGCCGAGTTCCCGGCCACCAAGGTGATCATGCTGACCACCTTCGACATCGACGACTACGTCTTCGACGCGCTGTACGCGGGCGCCAGCGGCTTCCTGCTCAAGGACGTCCGGCGGGACGACCTGGCGCACGGGGTGCGGATGGTCGCCTCGGGAGAGGCGCTGCTCGCGCCCTCGGTGACCAGGCGGCTGATCGGCGAGTTCGCGGCCCGCCGGCCGGGGGCGCCGGAGCGGGCGGTGCGGCCGCCGTCGCGGCTGCTGGAGCAGCTGACCCTGCGCGAGCAGGAGACGCTGCGGCTGATCGCCCGCGGGCTGTCCAACGCGGAGATCGCGGCCGAGCTGGTGGTCAGCGAGCACACGGTGAAGACGCACGTCAGCAATGTGCTGAGCAAGCTCGGGCTGCGGGACCGGGTGCACGCGGTGGTGTTCGCGTACGAGGCCGGGGCGGTGGTGGCGGGGGAGTCCTGACGGGCTCCCCCGTGCGGGGGAGGCGGCCCTTTCGCCGGTGCGGGTGATCCGGGACGAGGGCCCGGGCGGCCAGGCTCTGCGGTGTCGGAACGGACCACACCACCGGAGGTCAGGATGAACGCCACCTCGGACGCCCGAACCACCCGCATCGCCCGCCTCACCCCGTACGCCGTCGTCGGCGCCCCCGCGCTGATGGCGCTCTACGGCGGCATCCGGCTGGTGCCGGGCTCCCGGGCGCCGGGCCCCGGCTGGACGGCCGGCCACGCCGCGATGTTCGCCGGGCTGCTGCTGTTCGTCCCGGTCCTGCTCGCCCTGTACCGGCGGCTCGCCCCGCGCGGCACGGCCGGGCGGGTCGGGGCCGGGGCGGCCCTGGGGGCGGCCTTCGCGGGGCTGCTCTGCTCGCTGGCGCAGATCGGCGTCGACCTGGTCGTCGGGCTGGTGGCGGCGGACAAGGCCGAGCAGTCCCGGCTGTTCGACCGGGTGCAGGGCGTCCCCGGCGTGCTGCCGGCCGTCTACCAGGTCGGGCCGCTGCTCTTCTACGTCGGCCTGCTGGCGCTGCTGACCGCCGCCGCGGCGGGCCGCTCCCGGGCGCTGCCGTGGTGGAGCCCGGCGCTGGTGCTGCTCGGCACCCTGGCCACCGGCGTCGACCTGGCCCTCATCCCGCTCGCCGCCGCCTGCTACCTGCTCGCCCTGGCCCCGCTGGCCCGCCCGGCCGCCGCGCCGCGGGCCGCGCTGGCCTGATGTGCGCCCTTCGGCCCGAAACGGCCCCCGCCGGATTTTCGGTGGCCGCCGACGGGCCGTCGGCCGTACCGTCCGGGGTATGAACGCGAAGCGCCCCCTGGTCGCCGTGCTCACCGGCGCGGGCATCTCGACGGACTCCGGCATCCCCGACTACCGCGGCCCGAAGGGGCTGTGGCAGAAGGACCCGTCGGCGCAGGAGCTGGTCACCATCGAGCCGTACCGGGACGATCCGCGGGTGCGCCGGCGGGCCTGGCGGATGCGGCTGGAGACGGCCGCCCTGGCCGCCGAGCCGAACGCCGGGCACCGCGCGCTGGTCGACCTGGAGCGCTCCGGGCTGCCGACGCGGGTGCTCACCCAGAACATCGACGGGCTGCACCAGGAGTCCGGGCTGACCGCCCGCAAGGTGCTGGAGCTGCACGGCAACCTCCGGGAGACGCAGTGCCTGCGCTGCCGGGTGGTCGGTCCGATGGCGCAGGCGCTGGCGCGGGTCGAGGCGGGGGAGCCGGACCCGGAGTGCCGGGAGTGCGGGGGGATCCTCAAGCCGAACATCGTGATGTTCGGCGAGAACCTGGACCCGGAGGTGCTCGGGCAGGCCGACTCGATCGTCCGGGCCTGCGACGTCTTCATCGCGGTCGGCACCAGCCTCCAGGTGTTCCCGGTGGCGGCGCTGCCGTACAACGCGGTGAAGACCGGGGCGAAGCTGATCATCGTGAACGGCGAGCCCACCCCGTACGACGAGGCCGCGGCCGAGGTGATCCGGGAGTCGATCTCGGAGGCGCTGCCGAAGCTGGTGCGCCGACTTGTACGGGAACGGGCCTGATCAGGGGCCGGAAGGTCGTATTCCCGGATGTACCGCGTGCGTACGATGATCGTTCCGGCTTCCCCCTTCTGGCCTGGAGTGATCGACCGATGACGACGACGGCGAAGTTCGACCCCTGGTCGGCGGAGTTCGTGGCCCACCCGTACGACGCGTACGCCGAACTGCGCGAGCACGCGCCGGTGACGTACTTCGAGCCGACGAACCAGTGGCTCGTCTCGCGCTTCGAGGACGTCAGCGCTTTGCTGCGCGACCGGCGACTGGGCCGCACCTACACCCACCGCTTCAGCCACGAGGAGTTCGGCCGCACCGCGCCCGACCCGGCGCACGAGCCCTTCCACACCCTGAACGACCACGGGCTGCTGGACCTCGAAGGGCCGGACCACACCCGGCTGCGCCGGCTGGTCTCCAAGGCCTTCACCCCGCGCATGGTCGAGGGCCTGCGCCCCACCGTGCGCCGGCTGGCCGGGGAACTGGTCGACGAGCTGCTCGCGGCCGGCGGCGGCGACCTGATCGCCGCCGTCGCCGAGCCGCTGCCCGTCGCCGTGATCGCCGAGATGCTCGGCGTGCCGGAGGGCGACCGGCACCTGCTGCGGCCGTGGTCCGCCGACATCACCGGGATGTTCGAGCTCAACCCGAGCGAGGAGGTCGCCCGCCGGGCCGTCACCGCCAGCATCGAGTTCTCCGACTACCTGCGCACCCTGATCCGCGAACGCCGGGCGAACCCGGGGACGGACCTGATCAGCGCGCTCATCCAGGCCCAGGAGGGCTCCGACGCGCTCAGCGAGCAGGAGATGATCTCCACCTGCGTGCTGCTGCTCAACGCCGGCCACGAGGCGACCGTCAACACCACCGGCAACGGCTGGTGGGCGCTGTTCCGCAACCCCGGGGAGCTCGCCCGGCTGCGCGGCTCGGTCGACGAGCTGCTGCCCACCGCCGTCGAGGAGCTGATGCGCTGGGACACCCCGCTGCAGATGTTCGAGCGCTGGGTGCTGGAGGACATCGAGGTCCGCGGCGTCACCATCCCGCGCGGCGCCGAGATCGCCCTGCTCTTCGGCTCCGCCAACCGCGACCCCGAGCGCTTCGCCGACCCGGACCGCCTCGACCTCGGCCGCACCGACAACCCGCACATCACCTTCGGCGCCGGAATCCACTTCTGCCTCGGCGCCCCGCTTGCCAGACTGGAACTCACCGAGTCCTACGGCACGCTGCTGCGCCGGGCCCCGGGCCTGCGGCTGGTCCGCGAGCCCGAGTGGAACCCGGGCTACGTGATCCGCGGGCTCAAGGAGCTGTTGGTCGAGGTGTGACGGAGGAGGGGGAGCTGCCGTGGGCAAGGCGACGGGGGCGCTGCTGGGTCTGGCGATCGGGGACGCGCTGGGCAAGGAGACCGAGTTCCACGAGGTCGAGGAGATCGCCTGGATCCATCCCGACTGGCGGCGACTCCCGCTGCCCAAGCGGGCGCTGGTCACCGACGACACCCAGATGACGCTCGCCCTCGCCCGCGGCCTGCGCACCGCCCTGGAGCGCGGGCCGCTCACCCCGCTGCGGCTGGAGCGGCCGGTCCGCGAGGAGTTCGTCGACTGGTGGCGCTCCCCGCAGAACAACCGCGCCCCCGGCATGACCTGCCTGCGCGCCTGTCAGCGGCTCAGCCACCCGGAGTACCGCTGGCAGCAGGCCAGCGACGTCGGCTCCAAGGGCTGCGGCGCCAACATGCGGGTCGCCCCGGTCGGACTGGTCCGCGGCCTGGACGCCCGGCAGCTCTCCGGCGCCGCCCAGCTGCAGTCCGCGCTCACCCACGGCCACCCGACCGCCCTCGCCGCCGGCGACCTCACCGCGTACGCCGTGCGGCGGCTGGCCGAGGGCGTCCGGCCGGCCGACCTGCCCGCGGCGCTGCGGGCGTACGCGCTGGCGAGCCGGGAGCGGTACGACGGGTTCTGGCTCGGCGACCTCGCCGACCGCTGGCACGACCCCTCCCCGCAGGCCGGCATGGCCCGGGGCTGGGAGGAGTGCCTCACGGTGCTCGACCGACTGGACGCCGCGCTCGCCGCGCCCGACGTCGAGGCCGACCCGTGCCTGGCCACCGGAGAGGGCTGGATCGCCGAGGAGGCCCTCGGCACCGGCCTGCTCTGCTTCCTGCTGCTGCCCGACGACCCGGTGGCGGCCGTCCGCCGGGCCGCGTACTCCAGCGGCGACTCCGACTCGCTGGCCTGTCTGACCGGCGCCTTCGCGGGCGCCCACCACGGCGAGGCGGCCTGGCCGGCCGACTGGGTGGAGCGGATCGAGCACCGGGACGAACTGCTGGAGTTCGGGGCGCTCTGGGACTGATTCGGGCCCGCCGGGCGGGGCGGGCCGGGCGGAACCGGTCGGCGGGGCGGCGCGTCGAAGGGCCATGACGAACCGCAGCACCGCACCCCGTCGCACCCTCCGCCGCCCGGCGGCGCTGCTCCTCGCGGCCGCGCTCGCCGCGCCGCTGCTCGCCGGCTGCGGCAGCACCGGAGCCGCCGCGCCCGTGGAGCTCCGGGCGTCCGCGCCCGCGAGCCGGCCGGCCGTGGACCCGGCCCAGGTGGCCGCCACCGCGGCGGCCACCGACGCCTTCGGCCTGGACCTCCTGCACGCCCTGACCGCCCAGCCGGACGCCGCCGGGAGCAACCTGGTGGTCTCCCCGTCCGGCCTGGCAACCCTGCTCGCCATGCTGCTGCCCGGCGCCCGCGGCACCACCGCCGGGGAACTGGCCAAGGCCCTGCACACCGGGCTCGACCCGCGGCAGTACGCCTACGCCACCGGCGCGCTGAACCGGCCGGTCCCGGCCACCGGCAAGCTCACCCTGCGCCGCAGCGACGACCTCTGGACGCAGCAGGGTCTGGCCGTGGAACCGGACTACCTGGCCACCCTCGCCGCCGCCTTCGACACCGGCGTGCACCAGACCGACTTCGCCAAGGACCCGGACGGGGCCCGCAGAACCGTCAACGCGGCCGTGGAGAAGGCCACCGACGGCCGGATCAAGGACCTGTTCGGCCGGGACGCGATCACCTCGAACACCCGGCTGGTGCTCACCGACGCGCTGTACCTCAAGGCCGAGTGGGCCTCCGCTTTCAAGCCCTCGCACACCGCCGACCGCCCGTTCCACAAGCTCGACGGCTCCACCCCGGCCGTCCCCACGATGGGGCAGACCGGGGAGTTCAAGTACGCCGACGGCTCCGGCGGGATCGTCGGCGAGCCCTGGCAGGCCGTCGAACTGCCATACACGGACGGCGGGTTGGCGATGGACCTGATCCTCCCCGGGCAGGGCGGCTTCACCGCCTTCGCCAAGGGCCTGGACCAGCCCCAGCTGGACCGCATCCTCGGCGCGCTCGCCGAGCGGCCGGTCGACCTCCGGCTGCCGCGCTTCCACTTCGGCACCTCGAAGGAGCTCACCCCCGCGCTGCGCTCGCTCGGGGTGGAGGCGGCCTTCGACCGGGCCGACTTCGGCGGCATCGCCAAGGACCCGCTGGCCGTCGGCACGGTCGTGCAGAAGGCCACCATCGAGGTCGGCGAGCAGGGCACGGTCGCGGCGGCCGGCAGCGGTGCCGGGATCGACGTGGCGGCGGCGCCGAACGTCGAACGGCCGGTCGAGATGCACCTCGACCGGCCGTTCCTGTTCCTGATCCGGGACACCCGGAGCGGGGCGCCGCTGTTCCTCGGCCAGGTCACCGACCCGCAGGCGCCGTAGCGCCCGTCTTCACACTCGCGCCCGCGCTACCAGGCCGGGTAGCGCCCGCCGAGCCCGGGGTGCAGCGGGTCGCGGCTGCCGAACAGCACCAGCAGGTCGTCCGCGACCTGCCGCAGCTCCGACCGGCCCTCGACCGCCCCGGCCCACTCGGCGGGCAGCGCCGCCGCGCCGTACGCGGCCCCGACCAGGTTGCCGCAGACCGCGCCGGTCGAGTCGCTGTCCCCGGAGTGGTTCACCGACAGCAGCAGCGCGGTGCGCACCGGGTCGGGGTCCAGGGTGGCCGCCAGCAGCGAGTACACCGCGATGGCCAGGCACTCCTCGGCGATCCAGCCGAGCCCGACCCGCTCCACCGTCTCCGCGGCCGGCTCGGCCTCCTGGGCGAGCCGCACCGCCCGGGCCAGCGCCTGGACGGTCTCCTTGGAGCTCGGCAGCTCGCGGATCTGCTCCACCGTCTCGCCGACCGCCGCCCACGGCTCGGTGCCGTTCGCGAGCCGCTCGACGAGCGCCGCGAAGGCGCCCGCCGCGAGGTAGCCGGTCGGGTGGCCGTGGGTGAGCTGGGCGCACTGCACCGCCAGTCCGAAGGACTGCTCGACGCCCAGCCGGGCCAGCCCGAACGGCGCCGAGCGCATCACGGTGCCGCAGCCCTTGGAGCCCGGGTTGATCGGCCCGGTCAGCCCGATCGCCGACGGCGCCTCGAACACCGGGTGCTCGGACACCCCGCTCAGGCAGGCGTTGCCCGGCGCCCGCCGCGCGTACAGGAAGGGCCGGCTCAGCAGCCAGCCGTCGTACGGGTGGGGCTGCGGCTCGGTGTCCGGAGCGCCCTGGTACTGGGTCCGCAGCCAGCGGCGGTAGGCGCCGTGCACGGCCTCCGGCACCGAGCCGCCGCCGCCCGTCCAGCCGCGGACGAAGCCGCGGATCAGGCCCTCGGCGGTGAACAGCGTCATCTGGGTGTCGTCGGTCACCTCGACCGGTCCGGGCCCGGCCGGCAGCGCGGTCACGCCCTGCGGCCCGTACCGGTCCTGGATCTGGTGGAGCTGCTGGAACTCCACCGGCCAGCCCAGCGCGTCGCCGATCGCTCCGCCGAGCAGTGCTCCGCGCACCCGGTCCCGGTACCCCGATTCCGCCGCCGGTTCCGTCACGTCGAGTCCCCCTTCGTTCCTGGCGGACTACGTTCTATCAGGTCCCCGGGAAGCGGGGCGGCTCTTGTGGATCTTGCGCGGGTCGGGACGGGACCGGTGGGGCCGGCCGGGCCCGCCCGGCGCCCTCAGCGGCGGATCGCCCCGGCGCGCCCGTGCAGCGTGGCCCGGTCGGCGGCGGCGCGTCCGGCCGCCCAGCCCACCCCGTCGCTGACCCGCACCCGCTGCGAGACCAGCTTCGGGAACAGCCGGCCGACCTCCTCGTCCACCGCCTCGGAGCGGGCGGCGAGCACGGGCAGCAGCCGCTCGTCGGGCAGCAACTGCTCCTCGGTGCCGTCCTCGCGCAGGTGCCGCCCGGCCGCGGCGGCGCTGGTGGCGCGCTCGGTCGCGGCGGTCAGCCGCTCCCGGATCCGCGCCGCGTACGCGACCAGGAAGGACTGCCGGAACGCCTTGCTGCGCGAGTCCCTGCGGGAGCCCGCCTTGTTCATCGCGTGGGTAGCCTGCACCAGCAGCGAGGTGTAGAGCAGCTCGACGCCGTCCAGGTCGCCGTCGAAGCCGACCACGGTGCAGAAGCCGAACTCCTTCGCCCACACCACCCGGCACCGGTTGGCCGCCGCGACCGCGTCCAGCAACATCGTCTTGGGGCCCTCGTACGGGTTGTCCACCCCGATCCGCAGCGCCGCCGGGGTGTCGCGGTCGGTGCCGTCCACGGCCAGCAGTGCCTCGTCGATGCTGTGCTGGGCCATCAGCTGCTGGGCCTTGGCGGTCAGCGCCTCGGCCTCCTCCGGGTACTCGGTGGACTCGGCCTTCGCCAGCAGCGCCCGGATCCGCGCCAGCATCCGCGGCTCGCCGGCCGCAGGCGCCGAGCGCTGCGGCCGCACGGCCTGCCCGGGGGCGGGCCCCACCGGGGCGATCGGCGGCAGCCGGCCCCAGGTGCGCAGCAGCTCCAGGACGGCGGTGGCGAGCGCGAAGCGGTCCAGCCGGTGCCGGTCGGTGAAGGCGCCGAGGTACTCCTCGTCGCCGGACCACCACACCTCGGCCTCCAGCTCGCGCAGCTGCTCCAGCCAGCGCCGGTCCAGGGCGGCCGCCGGGTGGCGGCGGCCCTCGGCGGCGATCAGGTCCACCGCGAGGGCCAGGTGGACGGGCTTCAGCTCGCGCCGCACCACCCGGACCAGGTCGGCCGGCCGCCACCCGGCGGACCAGCAGCGGCCGACGGCGGTGTCCGCGTGGCCGAGCAGCGCCCGGCCGACCTCGGGCCACTGCCCGGCCGAGGCGGCCAGCAGCGACGCCCCGGTGTCCAGGGCGAGGTCCAGTGCGTCCTCGGGGGCCGTCAGCACCGACCGCACCGCCTGCTCCAGCAGCGGTCCGGCGGTCCCGGCCTGCTGCGCGCGCTCGCCCACGGTCTGTCCCTGCTCTCCTCGACGGTCCGGCCTCCTGCCCATGATGCCGGAGCCGCGGCGGGAACCCGCCGGGGAGCGGGCCGGGCCGGTGCGGCGGCCCGGCTCAGCGCTCGATGGCCTTGGCCAGGATCTCCGGCGTGCGCTTCAGCAGCCGGCTCGCCGCCATCCGCACGCCCAGCGCCGCGACCAGGGCGCCGTACAGCGGGCCGATCAGCAGCACCGGCCAGCTCGGCCCGTCCGAGGCCAGCGCCCAGGCGAGGTAGCCGCCGACCGGCAGCGCCAGCACCGTGACGCCGAACATCGAGCCGAACTGGTTGAGCAGGATCAGCCCGCCCTGCCCCGGGGCGGCGTTGCGCATCGGGTTGCTGTCGGCCGGCATGGTGTACGGCGCCAGCACGCTGAACATCGAGCCCAGCGCGATCCCGCAGCCGAGCAGCGCCAGCGCCAGGCCGAGCGCCGACGGCAGCTCGCCCCACCGGCCGGTGACGGTCGCCAGCACCAGCCCGAGCACCACCGTCACCGGGACGGCGTACGACAGCACCGCGTACGCCCGGCCGCGCAGCTCGGACCGGGCGTCGGCCGGGGTGCGCAGGGTGGCGGCGACCATCCAGAACGCCGAGCCGTCCATGCCGAACAGGTTGAGCATCTGCAGCCCGAGGAACACCCCGGTCATCGCCAGCAGGTACACGCTCGCCCAGCCCTGGACCATCGACAGCACGCAGATCACCAGCGTCATCCCGATGCTGGTGAACAGCGCCGCCTTGGCCCGCGGCTCGCGCCAGGCGTACCGCAGGTGGCGCTGCATCACCGCGCCGGTCCGCCCCTGGGGCAGGAAGCCCCACCCGCGCGCGTTCCGCACCCCGCGGGCCACCTCCAGGGTGGAGGAGTCGGCCGTCACCATCAGCTCCTGGAGGCTCCGCCGCCACCAGCGCAGCAGCAGCGCCAGCAGCGCGGCGGTCGCGGCGAGCTGGAGCAGCGCGAGCCCGTACCGGCCCTCGCCCGCGGTGCGCGGCGCGTCCGCCGCGCTGATCGGCGGGATCCAGCGCAGCACCGAGGCGATCGGCTTCAGCGGGGTGAGGTCGATCGGCCCGCCCCGGCGGCCGAGGATGCTCTGCGAGCCGACGTTGGCGACCTGCACCAGCAGGGCGAAGGCCAGCCCGCCGAAGATCGCGAAGTCCTTGCCGCGGCGGCTGGAGAGCATCCGGGCGTTGCCCGCCGCGACCGCCCGGGAGAGCGTGACCAGGCAGAGCACCGCGAGCGGCACGCCCGCCACCGCGACCGCGGTCGAGGCGCCTCCCGCCGCGCCGGCCAGCACGGCGCCGGTCACCAGCACCAGGGTGATCAGCGGCCCGGGCCCGATCAGGGCGGCCAGCAGCGAGCCGCGCAGCAGCGGGCCGGGCCGCAGCGGCAGCATGGTCAGCCGGGTCGGGTCGGCGCTCTCGTCGCTGGAGAAGAGGAACAGCGGCAGCGCGGCCCAGCCGAGGGTCAGCACGCCGAGCAGCATCACCCCGGCGTCCCCGGAGCCGGCGTACCGCCCGTTCAGCGCGGCCATCGCGACGGCGACGCCGGCCGCGAAGGCCAGGCCCACGACGCCGCCGATCACGTAGACGGTGGTCCGGCCGGGGCTGCGCCGCAGCCCGTTGCGCAGCAGCCGCAGTTTGAGCGCCACCAGGGCACGGACCACCGTCCGCCCGTCCGGCACCGGAGCCGTGACCCCGTCCCGTCCGGTCACCGGTCGCCTCCGGCCTGGCCGCCGCCGAGCCAGCCGAGCACCTGCCCGTCGTCCTCGCGCACGCCGATCAGCTCCAGGAAGGCCTCGTGCAGGCTGCGCCCGCCCCGGACGGAGTCCAGCGGGCCCTGGGCGATCACCCGGCCGGCGTTGACCACCGCGACCCAGTCGCAGAGCTGTTCGACCAGTTCCATCACGTGGCTGGAGAACACCACCGTGGAACCGGCCGCCGCGTACCGCTTGAGCACGCCGCGGATGGTCTGGGCGGAGACCGGGTCGACGCCCTCGAAGGGTTCGTCCAGGAACAGCACGTCCGGGTTGTGCAGCAGGGCGGCGGCGAGGCCGATCTTCTTGCGCATGCCGGTGGAGTAGTCGGCGACCAGCTTGTCGGCGTCCCGGCCGAGGTCCAGGACGGCCAGCAGCTCCTCGGCCCGCCGGTCCACCTCGGCGCCGGGCAGGCCGCGCAGCCGCCCGGTGTACTGGAGCAGCTCGCGCCCGCTGAGCCGCTCGAACATCCGCAGGCCCTCGGGCAGGATGCCTATTCGGGCCTTGACCGTGACCGGGTCCGCCCACACGTCGGTGCCGTGGACCAGGACGGTGCCCTGGTCGGGCCGGAGCAGCCCGGTGACCATCGACAGCGTGGTGGTCTTGCCGGCGCCGTTCGGCCCGACCAGGCCGACGAACGCCCCGGCCGGAAGCTCCAGGCTCAGCCCGGCCACGGCTGCCTGGGTGCCGAAGTGCTTCCAGAGCCCCTGGATGCTGACGGCGGACGGGGTTCCCGGCCCGGGGAGGTCGGAGGACGGCGGCGCTGACGCCTGCATGGCGGCCTTCTCTGCTCGTGGTGGGACATCGTCGTGGCTGGAGACCAGCCTGGCACTGCTCGAACGGGCTGTCGCCCGAGTTGAGCATCCCTTGAGACCGTCCGCCGAACGGCCCAGGCGCGCCGCCCGACATCCTCTTCCCGACCACTGGTCCGATTCGGCAACTACCCGGTCCTGTCGTTCGTCCTGCACTATGAGTGAGCAGTGACGTGCGCGGGGGTGCCGCGCTACCGGGAGGTGGCGGATGTCCGTACAACCATGGGGCGAGCCCGGTTCCGGCCATCCGCCGGCCAAGCAGCCGGCGGCGGGCTGGCAGCCGGCGCCCCCGGTGTCCCCGCAGGCCGTGATGCGGGCGGGCCACGCCGACCGGGACCGCACGCTGGACGTCCTCAAGGCCGCGTTCGCCGAGGGACGGCTCACCATCCAGGAGTACGAGCAGCGCCACGAGGCGGCGGCCGGAGCGCAGACCTACGGCCAGCTGGCCGCCCTGGTGGCCGACCTGCCCTCCGGTCCGATGACGGCGCCACCGATGACCGCGCCGCAGCCGGTCCCGGCGACCTTCCTCCCGCCGCCCCCGCCCCCGCCGCCGCCCCGCCCCACCAATGTGCTCGCGGTCACGTCGTTGGTGCTCGGCCTGGTCTGCTTCTCGCTGCCCGCCGTGGTGACCGGCCACATCGCCCGGTCGCAGATCCGCCAACGCAACATGGACGGCGACTGGGCGGCCGTCCTCGGCTTGGTCATCGGTTACATGGGCACCGCTTTCTGGACCTTGTTGATCCTGCTGGGTACCGTCTGACCCGCTGGTACCGCCTCCGTCGTCGGTGGACCGCACCGGGCCGGACCGACTCGGCGGGCCTCCACCGGGAGGGTGCCATTAGTCCCTCAGGGCTCGGTTCGGTACGGTCTTCTCGTCCATGGCTGACCGTTGCCTGTTACATCTCGTCGATGCGAGCACCCACCGCGCCCGGCCGTGGGCGTCGCACGCCGAGTTCGGACCGACCCCGAAGGCCCATTTCCAGATGATGATCACTGCCGTCAAGAGCATCGCCGAGCGGCTCGCGTCCTCACCCCGGCGGCTGTGGGCGGTCGCGTTCGCGATCCTCTTCGCGCTGAGCGCCTCCTGGTCGCTGACGACTCCGATCGGCGGCGCGCCCGACGAACCCGCGCACATCATCCGGGCGGGCGCGGTCGCCCGGGGCCAGGTCAACGGCGTGGAGGTCATGACCCCGCACACGGTCGGCGGGATCCAGGGCTACTGGGCCGAGAGCGGGGTGGAGCTCCCGCGGATCTACGAGGACCTGGCGGAGACCCACTGGTGCTACGCCTTCAAGTCCTGGCAGTCGGCCGACTGCGCGCCCCCGCTCAAGCAGCGCTCCGGGACGGCCGAGGTGACCACCTCGGCGGGCCGCTACCACCCGGCGTACTACTTCGCCGTCGGCTGGCCCAGCCTGCTGCTCCCGGGCAAGACGGCCTTCTACCTGATGCGCCTGATCTCGGCCGCGATCTGCTCCGCCCTGGTGGCGAGCGCCGTGGTCTCGGCGGCGGAGTGGCGCCGGCGCTCCCTCAGCATCCTCGGCGTGGTGGCGGCCGCCACCCCGATGTCGCTGTTCATGTTCGGCGTGGTCAACCCGAGCGGCCCGGAGATCGCCGCGGGCATCCTGGTCTGGAGCTCCGCCGTGGCGCTGCTGATGAACCCGGACCCACAGCTCCTGAGCCGCCGCGTCGCCCGGCTCGGCATCGGCGCGGTGGTGCTGATGAGCATCCGGCCGTTGGGCCTGATCTGGCTCAGCGGGGCGGTCTTCTTCGCCCTGCTGCTCGGGCGCAGGGGCGTCCTGGGTCAGATCCTGCGTCATCGGGCGACCTGGGCCTGGGGCGCCGTGGCCGCGGTCTCGGCCGTCGTGGCCCTCGTCTGGTCCTCGACCCATCCGGACCACTCGACCATCAACGCCCCGGGCAACCTCACCCCGCTGTCCGCGGCCCGTCAGACCTTCGACAACGGCCTGCTGTACATGAAGCAGATGATCGGCTACTTCGGCTGGCTGGACGCCGAACCCCCGGCCGCGACGCTGCTGCTGTGGTGCGCCGTGGCGATCGCCCTGGTGCTGCTGGCGCTCTGCTACGCGCGGCTCAGGGACACCCTGGCCGTCCTGGGGATCCTGGCCGGGATCGTGGTCATACCGCTGGTGGCCCAGGCCATGCAGGCGCGTGAGGTCGGCATGATCTGGCAGGGCCGCTACCTGCTGCCGTTCGCCGTCGGGCTGCCGATCGTGTGCGCCGCGATCTGCCACGAGCGGCTGCCGCGGGGCGGTTTCGCCTGGCGCCGGCTGATGGTGCTCTGCTCCCTCGCGCTGGCCCTGGCCGACTTCGCGGGGTTCATCTGGGCGCTGCGCCGCAACACGGTCGGTACCGGCGGTTCGTTCTTCATCAGCCCGGCCCACTGGTCGCCGCCGTTCGTGGGCTGGCAGCCCTGGGTGCTGGTGTACGGGGTGGGCGTGCTGGCGCTGGGGCTGCTCGTCGCCCTGTCGGACCGGAAGGGGACGGACCGGCCACAGGACGAGTCGGCGTCGGCCGGGACGTCCGGGGACGGTGCCGACGACGGGAGCACCCCGCTCGCCGCCGCCCGCGCGGAGGCGTAGGGTTTCGCCCTGCGGGGGGCTCTCGGCCGTGATATGGGCGGCACCGGCGCCGGTTCCCGTCCCGTTTCGAGGCCAGGCCCCGCGACCTGCGGCGTTGCATTTGTTTTGACCGCGCCCGATGCGCTAGGTACGCTCTGACCTTGTGCCTGGGGTGTCCCCGGGTCCTTGTGCGTGCATGCACACCGGTCGCCGCGCCGAGCCGGAGCGCCTCCCAGCGCGCCGCGCGTAGAGCGCCGTCGCTGTACATCAGCCATGGGATTCCGTGTCGTAACAAGCCCAACACACCCGACCGCGTGGGTCGACCACGGGGGCGGGTGCGAGGGAGACACCGCAGGTTAGTTTCACCAAGCCTTGGCACACAGAAAACGGAGAAACGGTGCCTACGATCCAGCAGCTGGTCCGAAAGGGCCGGCAGGACAAGGTCGAGAAGAACAAGACTCCCGCGCTGAAGGGCTCCCCGCAGCGCCGTGGGGTCTGCACGCGTGTGTACACGACCACCCCGAAGAAGCCGAACTCGGCTCTCCGCAAGGTCGCCCGTGTGCGCCTCACCAGCGGGATCGAGGTCACCGCTTACATCCCGGGCGAGGGCCACAACCTGCAGGAGCACTCCATCGTGCTGGTGCGCGGTGGTCGTGTGAAGGACCTTCCTGGTGTCCGCTACAAGATCATCCGCGGTTCGCTCGACACCCAGGGTGTCAAGAACCGCAAGCAGGCTCGCAGCCGCTACGGCGCCAAGAAGGAGAAGTAAGAATGCCTCGTAAGGGCCCCGCCCCGAAGCGCCCGGTCATCATCGACCCGGTTTACGGCTCCCCGGTCGTCACCCAGCTGGTCAACAAGATCCTGCTGCACGGCAAGCGCTCCACCGCCGAGCGGATCGTCTACGGCGCCCTCGAGGGCGTCCGTGAGAAGACCGGCTCGGACCCGGTCGTGACGCTGAAGCGCGCGCTGGAGAACGTCAAGCCGGCCCTCGAGGTCAAGTCCCGCCGTGTCGGTGGCGCGACCTACCAGGTTCCGGTCGAGGTCCGTCCGGGCCGCGCCAGCACCCTGGCGCTGCGCTGGATGGTCGGTTACTCCCGCGCCCGTCGCGAGAAGACCATGACCGAGCGCCTGATGAACGAGATCCTCGACGCCAGCAACGGCCTGGGCGCTTCCGTGAAGCGTCGCGAGGACACCCACAAGATGGCCGAGTCCAACAAGGCCTTCGCGCACTACCGCTGGTAGTCCGTACCCCGTCACTAGACAGAGAGAGAACGAGCCACCATGGCTGCAACCTCCCTTGACCTCGCCAGGGTCCGCAACATCGGGATCATGGCGCACATCGACGCGGGCAAGACCACCACCACCGAGCGGATCCTGTTCTACACCGGTGTCTCGTACAAGATCGGTGAGGTCCACGATGGCGCTGCCACCATGGACTGGATGGAGCAGGAGCAGGAGCGCGGCATCACGATCACGTCGGCCGCGACGACCTGTCACTGGACGGTCGACGACGTCGACAACACCATCAACATCATCGACACCCCGGGTCACGTCGACTTCACCGTCGAGGTGGAGCGTTCGCTGCGCGTCCTCGATGGTGCCGTGACGGTGTTCGACGGTGTCGCCGGTGTCGAGCCCCAGTCCGAGACCGTGTGGCGGCAGGCTGACCGCTACGGCGTTCCGCGCATCTGCTTCATCAACAAGCTGGACCGCACGGGCGCGAACTTCTTCTTCTGCGTGCAGACCATCGTGGACCGCCTCGGCGCCACCCCGCTGGTCATGCAGCTCCCGATCGGTGCCGAGTCGGACTTCCAGGGCGTTGTCGACCTGGTCCGCATGAAGGCGCTGGTCTGGTCCGCCGAGGCCGCCAAGGGCGAGATGTACGACGTCGTCGACATCCCGGCCGACCTGCAGGAGCAGGCCGACGAGTACCGCGAGGCGCTCATCGACACGGTCTCGAACGTCAGCGACGAGATCATGGAGCTCGCCCTCGAGGGCGAGGAGATCCCGGTCGAGCTGCTGCAGGACGCGATCCGCAAGGGCACCCTGAACTCGGACTTCACCCCGATCTTCTGCGGTACCGCCTTCAAGAACAAGGGCGTTCAGCCCCTGCTCGACGCGGTCGTCAAGTACCTGCCGTCCCCGCTGGACATCGAGTCCATCGAGGGCACCAAGCCGGGCGACGACACCGTCAAGATCTCCCGCAAGGCCTCGGACGACGAGCCGCTCGCCGCGCTCGCGTTCAAGATCATGTCGGACCCGCACCTCGGCAAGCTCACCTTCGTCCGGGTCTACTCGGGCCGCCTGGAGTCCGGCACCTCGGTGCTGAACGCCGTCAAGGGCAAGAAGGAGCGCATCGGCAAGATCTACCGCATGCACGCGAACAAGCGTGAGGAGATCGACTCGGTGGGCGCCGGCGACATCATCGCCGTCATGGGCCTGAAGCAGACCACCACCGGTGAGACGCTGTCCGACGAGAAGAACCCGGTCATCCTGGAGTCCATGGACTTCCCGGCCCCGGTCATCCGCGTCGCGATCGAGCCCAAGTCCAAGGGTGACCAGGAGAAGCTGGGTGTCGCCATCCAGCGTCTCGCCGAGGAGGACCCGTCCTTCCAGGTCAACACGGACGAGGAGACCGGCCAGACCATCATCGCGGGTATGGGCGAGCTGCACCTCGAGGTGCTGGTCGACCGTATGCGCCGTGAGTTCAAGGTCGAGGCCAACGTCGGCAAGCCGCAGGTCGCGTACCGCGAGACCATCCGCCAGGCGGTCGAGCGCATCGACTACACCCACAAGAAGCAGACCGGTGGTTCCGGTCAGTTCGCCAAGGTGCAGATCGCGATCGAGCCGCTCGAGCAGGCCGAGGGCTACGAGTTCGTCAACAAGGTCACCGGTGGCCGCGTTCCGCGGGAGTACATCCCGTCGGTCGACGCCGGTTGCCAGGAGGCCATGGAGTTCGGCATCCTCGCCGGCTACCCGCTGCAGGGTGTCCGCGTGAGCCTGCTCGACGGCCAGGCCCACGACGTCGACTCCTCCGAGCTCGCGTTCAAGATCGCCGGTTCGATGGCCTTCAAGGAAGGCGCGAAGAAGGCCAAGCCGGTCCTTCTCGAGCCGATGATGGCCGTCGAGGTCACCACGCCCGAGGACTACATGGGCGACGTGATCGGCGACATCAACTCTCGTCGTGGCCAGATCCGGTCCATGGACGAGCGTCACGGTGCCCGCGTCGTCTCGGCGCTGGTGCCCCTCTCCGAGATGTTCGGCTACGTCGGTGACCTGCGCAGCAAGACCTCTGGTCGCGCGAGCTACTCGATGCAGTTCGACTCGTACGCCGAGGTTCCGAAGAACGTGGCGGACGACATCATCGCCAAGGCCAAGGGCGAGTGACGTCCCGATAATCGGGACGATTACGAAGCCTTAGGCTATTAGGAGGCAACCCGGGAGGATCCGGTCGGATCTTCCCGGGGCCTCCGGCCCCCCCAGCAGCGGGACGGCACGGGATGTCCTCCGGACAACCCGCACCAAAACCGATTTCAGACCAACTGGCGTCAGCACGGCGTACAGGAACTGTCCTCAGGAGGACTCAGTGGCGAAGGCGAAGTTCGAGCGGACGAAGCCCCACGTCAACATCGGCACCATCGGTCACATCGACCACGGCAAGACCACGCTGACCGCGGCCATCACCAAGGTGCTGCACGACGCGTACCCGGAGATCAACCCCTTCACGCCGTTCGACCAGATCGACAAGGCCCCGGAGGAGCGTCAGCGCGGTATCACCATCTCGATCGCGCACGTCGAGTACCAGACCGAGGCGCGCCACTACGCCCACGTCGACTGCCCGGGTCACGCCGACTACATCAAGAACATGATCACCGGTGCCGCCCAGATGGACGGCGCCATCCTCGTGGTCGCCGCCACCGACGGCCCGATGCCGCAGACCAAGGAGCACGTCCTCCTGGCCCGCCAGGTCGGCGTTCCGTACATCGTCGTCGCCCTGAACAAGGCCGACATGGTGGACGACGAGGAGATCCTGGAGCTCGTCGAGCTCGAGGTCCGCGAGCTGCTCTCCGAGTACGAGTTCCCGGGCGACGACCTGCCGGTCGTCCGCGTCTCCGCGCTGAAGGCGCTGGAGGGCGACAAGGAGTGGGGCGAGAAGCTCCTCGGCCTGATGCACGCCGTCGACGAGGCCATCCCGACCCCGGCCCGCGCCGTGGACCAGCCGTTCCTGATGCCGATCGAGGACGTCTTCACGATCACCGGTCGTGGCACCGTCGTCACCGGTCGTATCGAGCGCGGTATCCTCAAGGTCAACGAGACTGTCGACATCATCGGCATCAAGGAGACCAAGACCACCACCACGGTCACCGGCATCGAGATGTTCCGCAAGCTGCTCGACGAGGGCCAGGCCGGTGAGAACGTCGGTCTGCTGCTCCGTGGCATCAAGCGCGAGGACGTCGAGCGCGGCCAGGTCATCATCAAGCCGGGTTCGGTTACCCCGCACACCGACTTCGAGGCCCAGGCCTACATCCTGTCGAAGGACGAGGGTGGCCGCCACACCCCGTTCTTCAACAACTACCGCCCGCAGTTCTACTTCCGTACCACGGACGTGACCGGCGTCGTGACCCTCCCCGAGGGCACCGAGATGGTCATGCCGGGCGACAACACCGCCATGACCGTTGCGCTGATCCAGCCCATCGCCATGGAGGAGGGCCTGAAGTTCGCCATCCGTGAGGGTGGCCGCACCGTCGGCGCCGGCCAGGTCACCAAGATCATCAAGTAGTCTGATGCTCTGACCTGCCTGCCTCGTACAGGCTCGGTCCGAAGGGCCCCGCGCACTCCGAGTGAGCGGGGCCCTTCGGCGTGTCGGGATATCGAATCGACGGCGATCAGGTAACAGGTCCGTTGAGAGTGTGCTCAGAGCAGACTGCTATCCTGCCGCTCATTGGCTCTCCCTCGCCGCCGTCCGCGATGCTCCGGGTGCGGAGGGAGAAGGTTCCGGCCGGTGGGGTCGACTCGGCGGTCCAAGCCTCCCAACCGCTTTCGGATCACATGGGGACAGGCGAAGAAGGATGCTCAACGCAGGAGATCAGGGAGTCGGGTCGGCCGGCGAGCCGGCGCCGCTCTTGTCGGTCGTCATGCCGATCTACAACGAGCAGGAGGCGCTGCCGCTGACCGTGCACCGCCTGCGCCCGATCCTCGACGGGTTGGGAATCACGTACGAGGTCGTCGGCATCGACGACGGCAGCACGGACGCCACCCCGGTGCTGATGCAGAAGATCCGCCAGGACTGGCCGGAGTTCCGCATCGTCCGCTTCGCCCGCAACTCCGGGCACCAGGCCGCGCTCACGGCCGGCATCCACCGCGCCTTCGGCGACTACGTCGTCTCCATCGACGCCGACCTCCAGGACCCGCCGGAGAAGATCCCCGAGATGCTCTCGCTCGCGCGCGAGCAGGGCCTCGACGTGGTCTACGGCGTGCGCGGCGACCGCGGCACCGACACGGTCTTCAAGCGCCGCACCGCCGGCGGCTACTACTGGCTGATGCGCAAGCTCGTCGGCAAGAAGATGCCGAACCAGGCGGGCGACTTCCGCCTGCTCAGCCGTGCCGCGGTGGACGCGCTCAAGGCGATGCCCGAGCACCAGCCGGTCTACCGGCTGCTGGTGCCGTGGCTCGGCTTCCCGAGCGGCGAGGTCGTCTACGTGCGCGAGGAGCGGGTCGCCGGTTCGACCCACTACCCGCTGTCCAAGATGGTCCGCCTGGCCGTCGACAGCGTCACCAACTTCTCGGCGAGCCCGCTGCGGCTCGCCACCTGGCTCGGCCTGCTGAGCTTCCTGGTCTGCTTCGCCCTCGGTGTCTACACCGTGGTCGCGTACGCGCTCGACAAGACCGTCCCCGGCTGGTCCTCGCTGTTCATGGGCATGCTGTTCCTCGGCGCCGTCCAGCTCGTCTGCATGGGTCTGCTGGGTGAGTATGTCGGGCGCATCTACTCGGCGGCCCAGGCCAGGCCGGCGTACTTCGTCGGCTACGACTCGGCGGACGGGCCCGACCCCGCGACGGCTCGTCGCAGCGCCTCCTACACGGGCTGACCCGGAGTCGTTCCGCCGCCGGTCGACGGACCGCGGCCGGCCTCCGCCAGGCTGCCGTGCTGCGAGCTGTGAGCTCGGACGAGAGAACGGACACCATGCATACGAACAGCACCGCGACCGGAGCCGCCCCGGCCACCGGAGGACGTCCGGGGGTCCCGGCGCCGTCCGGCGGGCTGTCCGGCGGCGCGACGGACGGGGGCTCCCGGGCGCACGCCCTCTGGCGCTTCCTGCCCGCCGTCTCGGCCTACCTGCTCCTGGTGGGGCTGCTGCTGGCCGCGGACACCAGGGTCGGCGACATCGCCCGGTACACCTTCTACGCGGGCTGGGGCGTGGTGCTCCCGGGCACCCTGGTCTTCCGGGCCCTGCGCAGGCGTCCACACACCCTGCTGGAGGACCTCGTCTTCGGCGCGGTGACCGGGCTGGTGCTGGAACTGGCGGCGTGGGCGGTCCTCGTCCGCGCCGGCCTGCAGTCGGTGGCCGTCGGCTGGCCGCTCGCGGTGGTCGTCCCGTTCGCGCTCGTCCCGGGCCTGCGCCGGCACTGGCGCCCCAGTGGCTACCGGCGGCTGTCCCCGGGCTGTTCCTGGTCGACGGCCGCGGTGGTGGGTCTGACCAGCCTGTACTACTACCAGGTCTTCCTGTCGAAGTTCCCGGTCCTGGCGACGGACGAGCGGTCCCGGCTGTTCGGCGACATGCCGTACATGCTGTCGCTGGCGGCCGATGCCAAGCAGCACGTGCCGCTGACCGTGCCGCAGGTGGCGGGGGAGCCGCTCCACTACCACTGGTTCACGTTCGCGCACATGGCGATGACCGACATGGTCGGCCACATCGACCTGCCGGTGGTCGAGACCAGGCTGCTCGTCCCCGCGTTCGCCGCGCTCGGTGTGCTGATCATGACCGTGGTGGCCCAGCGGGTCACCGGCCGGGCGTGGGCGGGACCGCTGGCCGCGCTGCTGCTCTTCGCGGTCGGGGAGTTCACCGCGGTCTACCCGAACACCGTGATGAGCTGGACCTTCGGTGCGCCGGCCGTCCGGCTGATGTCCTGGTCGAGCATGTCGCTGACGTACAGCCAGCCGCTGCTGATCGCACTGGTCGGCGTGGTCGCCGACGGGCTCCGCCGGGTCGCCGGTCCGGGCGGCGAGGACGGGCCGTTCCGGGCACCGCAGTTCGGGCGGGGCGTCTTCGTCCTGACGGCGATGTTCGCGACCGCCTCCAGCGCGGCCAAGGCGAGCACCCTCCCGGTGGCCCTCGCGGGTCTGGCCGTCGCCGGTCTGGCGGTCGTGATCAGGAGCAGGTGCATCCCCTGGACGGTCGTCGGGCTGGGCGGGGCCATCGCGGGAGCGCAGCTCTTCGCGACGGCGGTGATCTTCGACTTCGAGAGCTACGGCCTGGAGGTCATCCCCTTCGGCAACATCCAGAAGTACTGGGCCGAACCCCTGGAGGGCCGGCCGGTGCTGGCCCAGAGCGGCCTGGTCGTGGCCGTCCTGATCGCCTTCCTCCTGAACCACCAGATCAAGCTCCTGGGCGCGGTGCCGCTGCTGTGGCGCCGCCGGCTCCGGCTGGAGCCGGCGCAGTGGTTCCTGCTCGGCGCGGCGGTGGCCGGACCGGCGGCCTACCTGGTGGTCAACGGCTACAACGCCAGCTACTTCACCATCTCCGCGATGCCCTTCGGGGCGGTGCTGTCCGCCTGGGGGTACTGCGAGGCCTTCGAGCGGGCCAGGCTGCCCAGGGCCGGCAAGACCGCCCTGGCCGTCGGCGCGGTGGCCCTGACCGGGCTGCTCACCTGGCTCTCGTACCGGTACTCGGCGACCTGGGAGACCTTCCTCCACGAGCACACCGGCGACGGCACCGGCACCGAGCCGTACACGCCGCTGCTGCCGGCGCTGAGCGTGGCGGCCGCGTTCGCGGTGCTGGCGCTCCTCCTGGGGCTGCTCTGGCGGCTGCTCTCCCGGGGGGCGCGCGGCCTGCGGCGCCGGGGCGGGGTCGTCCTGCTGACCGCCGGACTGACGCTCGGCACCCCGGGCCTGGCCCTCGACGCCGTCCAGGCCCAGGAGATGATGTGGGACGGCAGCTGGGTGATGCCGGCGAGCCAGGTGAACGCCGCCCGCTGGATCCGCTCGCACAGCGAGCCCTCGGACATCCTGGCGACGAACAGCCACTGCTGGCAGTACGAGGACTACGCGGACGGCCTGCCGTGCGCCAACTACCGTTCGCACTGGCTCAGCGGCTACTCGGAGCGCTCGGTCCTGATCGAGGGCTGGGCCTACGCGCCGAGGCTGATGGCCACCGCGAACGGGGCGTCGGCCTCCGGCTCGCCGTTCTGGGACGCCGAGCTGTTCCAGCTCAACGAGGCCGCGTTCTACGCGCCGACGCCGGACATCCTGAAGCGGCTGCACCGCGATCACAAGGTCCGCTACCTGGTGGTCCAGCGGAAGGCGGGCGAGGAGTCGCCGCAGCTCAGGAACCTCGCCAAGCAGGTGTTCGACAACGGCCGGGTGGCCGTGTACGAGCTCTCCTGACCCGACGAACGAAGCAGTGGGCAACCCATGGTCTCCACCGACAACGCGCCGGCGCCGGCCCCCGACGGCCGGGCCGCCGCACCGGCCGGCACCGCCAAGCGGCAGTTGCCGTCGTTCCTGGTCATCGGCGTGCTCAGCACGCTCTTCTACCTCGGCCTGTACGTGGTGGCCCGCCAGGTCGTCGACCAGCAGGCGGCCAACCTGATCGCCCTGGCGGTGAGCGCGGTCGCCAACACCGCCGCCAACCGGCGCTTCACCTTCGGCATCACCGGCTCGGAGGGCGCGGTGCGCCACCAGCTCCAGGGCGCCGTCGCGTTCCTGATCGGCCTGGGCCTGAGCAGCGGCGCGCTCGCCCTGCTGGCCCTGCTCGCGCCGCACGCCTCGCGGGTGGTCGAGGTGGCCGGCCTGATCGTGGCCAACGGCCTCGCGACGGTGGTCCGGTTCGTCCTCCTCAAGGTGTGGGTCTTCAGGACCCGTTGAGGGGGACGAACCGGGCCACCGGGGGCCTGGCGTCGTACGGTCGTCAGGGCGCGGCGACCGGCTCCGCGGCCGGCTCGGCCGGCACCGGGGCCGCCTTGCGGGCCCGGCGTTCGGCCAGCGCGCGCACCGGCCGCGGCGTCCAGTCCTTCGCCTTCAGCGCGGGCTTCTCGACCAGGTACCAGGAGAGCGCCGCGAGGAGGACCGTCCCGCCGAGGGACAGCAGGAGGTAGACCTTCATGCCGTGCGTGTTGCCCCCGAGCGCGGCGACGGCCTGTTCGACGGTGAAGCCGTACACGTAGATGCCGTACGAGAGGTCCCGCTTGACGCCGATCCGTTGGAACGGCCGGGGCAGCCGGACCGCCAGCCAGAAGAGCAGGTACGCGAAGGCCGGGTAGCCGAACGCGAACAGCCCGCCGTAGCGCAGGCTGGCGACGAGCACGACGGCCGACAGCAGCGCCAGCCCGGCGTGGATCGGGATCCGCTCCTTGTACAGCTGCACCGTGGCGCCGAGCAGGAAGACGAACGCCAGGTAGACGAAGTACTGGGTGTAGACCTGGCCGAAGACCGGCACATGGATGTAGAAGCCCATGTGGTGCGGGTTGTTGACGAAGCCGGGGGTCGTCCGCCAGTCCTCGAAGACCAGGATCCAGCCGACCAGGGTCAGCAGCGGCACCGTCTTCTTCGCGCGCAGCAGCACGCCGCCGGCGGCCAGCAGGCCCATCATGACGTAGCAGAGCATCTCGTAGTCGAGCGACCAGAGGGAGCCGTTGATGCCGGGGTCGTGGTTGGTGCCGGCCTTCACGCCGTCGTCGATCACGTTCGAGATGTCGAACCCGGTGGAGAGCGAGGCGTTCCAGGCACCCTTCAGGTACCTCAGCGGCCCGTGCGAGTGTGACCAGTAGCCGTCGAGCGAGTGGTGGGTCCGGTAGTACAGGGCGGGTGCCACCAGCAGGACGCAGACCAGGAGCGACGCCCAGAGCCCGGGCAGGATGCGCAGGGCGCGGTGCCAGGAGTAGCGGCCGATCGTGCTGCGCATGGCACTTCCGGTGATCATGAACCCGGAGAGCGCGAAGAAGCCGACCACCGAGAGCCGGCCGAGGTCGATCTGGCCGCCGCTGAACTGGGAGAGCGGAGCGGGCCGGCCGAACCCGAGCGGGTAGGCGTGGGAGTAGACGACGGCTACCGCGAGGGTCGTCCGGATCGCGCCGAAGCTGTTCACGCGGCCGGACAGACTGCCTCCCCTCAGCCACGCGGGGCGTCGGGTGTCGACGCCCCCACGTATGCCGTGTGAGGGTCCCGCAGGGTGGGTCATGGTCCGTCCGATCCGGCCGGCTGGGGAGCGGCCTGGGAATGGGCCTGTGAGGGGGGGGCAGGGGGAACGGCTGAGGGGACGGGTGCACCTGCGCTCGTCCCCTCGGCCGGTCGGGCTCCGCTACTGCTGCTTCAGCGAGTCCGTGTAGGCCTTGCAGGCCTGGTAGTCCGGCAGCAGGCCGGTGGCGAGGGCCTCCGAGAGGGAGGGCGCCACCGCGTCGCGGGCGGAGAGCTGCGGGGCGTCGGTCGGCCACTCGATGCCGAGGTCCGGGTCCAGCGGGTGCACGCCGTGCTCGCCGGTCGGGTTGTACGTCGCCGAGCAGAGGTAGGTCAGCGTGGCGTCGTCGGTGAGGGCGCAGAAGCCGTGGCCGAGGCCCTCGGGGATGTAGACGGCCTTGCGCTCGGTGTCGTCCAGCCGGACGAACTCCCACTTGCCGAAGTTCGGCGAGCCGACCCGCAGGTCGACGATGACGTCCAGCACCGCGCCGCGGGTGCAGGCCACGTACTTGGCCTGGCCGGGCGGGACGTCGGCGAAGTGGATGCCGCGGACGACGTCCTTGGCGGAGAGCGACAGGTTGGCCTGGGCCAGGTTCAGCGGGTGGCCGACGACCTCGGCGAGCCGGTCGAAGCGGTACCACTCGGTGAAGTGGCCGCGGGCGTCGCCGTGCACCTGCGGGGTGATCTCGAAGGCGCCCTCGATGGAGAGCTCGCGGAACTTCACTTGGCGGCCGCCTCTTCGAGCAGGCCCAGCAGGTACTGGCCGTAGCCGCTCTTCAGCAGCGGCTCGGCGAGCTCGCGCAGCTGGGCGTCGTCGATCAGGCCGGCCCGCCAGACGGCCTCCTCGATGCAGCCGATCTTGAAGCCCTGGCGCTCCTCGATGACCCGGACGAACTCCGAGGCCTGGACCATCGACACGAACGTGCCGGTGTCCAGCCAGGCGGTGCCGCGGTCGAGGATCGTCACGTGCAGGTCGCCGGTCTGCAGGTAGGCGTCGTTGACGGCGGTGATCTCCAGCTCGCCGCGGGCGCTCGGCTGCAGGTTGCGGGCGATCTCGACCACCCGGTTGTCGTAGAAGTACAGGCCCGGAACGGCGTAACGGGACTTGGGCTCGGTCGGCTTCTCCTCGATGGAGAGGACCTGGCCGCTCTCGTCGAACTCGACCACGCCGTACGCGGTCGGGTCGGCCACCGGGTAGGCGAAGACCCGGCCGCCCTTGATGTCCGAGTGCTCGGTGAGCCGGGTGCCCAGGCCGCTGCCGTGGAAGATGTTGTCGCCGAGGATCAGGGCCACCGGCTCGTCACCGATGAAGTCCGCGCCGAGCACGAAGGCCTGGGCGATGCCCTCGGGCTTCTCCTGGACGGCGTACTGGAGCTTCAGGCCGAACTGGGAACCGTCGCCCAGCAGCCGTTCGAACTGGTCCCGGTCGTTCGGGGTGGTGATGATCAGGATTTCGCTTATCCCGGCCATCACGAGGGTCGAGAGGGGGTAGTAGATCATCGGCTTGTCGAAGACCGGGAGGAGCTGCTTCGACACCGCACGGGTCAGCGGCCACAGCCGCGAGCCGGTGCCGCCGGCCAGGAGGATTCCACGCATGGGTGCACCTTATTCGAGATCGGTGAACGCGGGAGGGGCCGGGTCGGGAGGGTGTTCGGGCGGCGGTAGACTACGCGCATTATGCGCATCCTCGTGACCGGCGGCGCCGGATTCATCGGTTCGGAGTTCGTCCGTCAGCTCCTCGGGGCTGACGAGAATGCCCGGATCACGGTCTTTGACAAGCTCACCTACTCGGGTGTCCTGGAGAACCTGGCCCCGGTGGCCGGGCACCAGGGCTACACCTTCGTCCAGGGCGACATCTGCGATGTGGACGCCGTCGACCAGGTCATGCCGGGTCACGACGTGGTGGTGCACTTCGCCGCCGAGTCCCACGTGGACCGCTCGATCGCCGGTGCGGGCCCGTTCGTGCTGACCAACGTCGTGGGCACCCAGGTGCTGCTCGACGCGGCCCGCAAGCACGGCGTCGGCCGCTTCGTGCACATCTCCACCGACGAGGTGTACGGCTCGATCAACGAGGGCTCCTGGACCGAGACCTGGCCGCTGGAGCCGAACTCCCCGTACTCCGCCTCGAAGGCCTCCTCCGACCTGCTGGCGCTGGCCTACCACCGCACCCACGGCATGGACGTCGTGGTGACCCGCTGCTCCAACAACTACGGGCACTACCAGTTCCCGGAGAAGGTCATCCCGCTGTTCACCACCAACCTGATCGACGGCAAGAAGGTGCCGCTGTACGGCGACGGTGGCAACGTCCGCGACTGGCTGCACGTCTCGGACCACTGCCGGGGCATCGAGCTGGTCATGCGCGGCGGCCGGGCCGGTGAGGTCTACAACATCGGCGGCGGCACCGAGGCCACCAACAAGGAGCTGACCGGCCTGCTGCTCGAGGCCGCGGGCGCCGGCTGGGACATGGTCGAGCACGTCGAGGACCGCAAGGGCCACGACCTCCGCTACTCCATCGACATCAGCAAGATCCGCGAGGAGCTCGGCTACGAGCCGCAGGTCCGCTTCGAGGACGGCCTCGCCGCGACCATCGCCTGGTACCGCGAGAACCGCGCCTGGTGGGAGCCGCTGAAGCAGAAGGCGGCCCTGGCCAAGTGACCGCGAACGCCGCCGCGCCCGTGCGCTGGCTGGTCACCGGCGCGGCCGGGATGCTCGGGCAGGACCTGCTGTCGGTGCTGGGCGCCGACGGGGCCGCCGAGGTCACCGCGCTGCGCCGGGCGGACCTCGACATCACCGACGCGGCGGCCGTCCAGGCCGCCGTCGAGGGCCACGACATCGTGGTCAACTGCGCCGCCTGGACGAACGTCGACGCCGCGGAGACGGAGGAGGACGCCGCCACCGCCGTCAACGGCACCGGCGTGCGCCTCCTCGCCGCGGCGTGCGCCAAGGCCGGCGCGCGGCTGCTGCACGTCTCCACCGACTACGTCCTTCCGGGTGACGCCACCGAGCCATGCCCGGAGGACGCCCCGACCGCGCCGGTGAACGCGTACGGCCGCAGCAAGCTGGTGGGGGAGCAGGCGGTCGCCGAACTCCTCCCCGAGCACGGCTACGTGGTGCGCACCGCCTGGCTGTACGGCGAGCACGGCCCGAACTTCGTGGCCACCATGCTCAAGCTCGCCGCCCAGCGGGACACCCTGGACGTGGTGGACGACCAGCACGGCCAGCCGACCTGGTCGTACGCGCTGGCCGGCCGCCTGGTCGAGCTCGGCCGGGCCGCGCTCGCCGGGCAGGCCCCGGCCGGGATCTACCACGGCACCGCGAGCGGCCGCACCACCTGGTGCGGGCTGGCCCGCGAGAGCTACGCGCTGAGCGGGCTGGACCCGGAGCGGATCCGCCCGACCACGTCGGAGGCCTTCGTCCGCCCGGCCGCCCGTCCGGCCTTCAGCGTCCTGGCGCACGACCGCTGGGCCGCCGCCGGGCTGGCTCCGCTGCCCGAGTGGCGGGCCATGCTGGCCGAGGCCCTGGCCCGGCCCGTCTTCGCCGAACTGGCCGCCACGGCCCGGACCACGGAGAGCGACAGACCTCAGTGAAGAACGCACTGACGAAGGTGGCTGCCGCGCTACCGCCGGGAACCCTGGCGGTGGCCGGCGGCACCGTCGTATTGGGCGCCGCCTCCTACATCCACCTCGGGGTGGCGGGCCACAGCCTGTCCGTCGACGACATGGCGAACGTCTCGCTGCTGTGGACGATCGTGATGTCGGTGGGCATCGGCGTCTTCTTCCCGATCGAGCAGGAGCTCACCCGGATCGTCGCGGCGCGGGCGGCGCTCGGCCACGGTGCCGCGCCGGTACTGCGCCGGGCGACCCTGCTCACCGGCGGGATCCTCGCGGCGACCCTGGCCGTCCTCGGCGCCGCCTCCGGCCCGATCGCCCGGGCGATGTTCCACGGGGACCGCTCGCTGGTGCTGGCCCTCGGCGGCGCCTTCACCGGCATGGCCGTCTGCTACCTCACCCGCGGCGTGCTGGCCGGCCTCGGCCGCTTCGGCGCGTACGGCACCCAGCTCGGCCTGGACGGCGGCCTGCGGATCGGCCTGGCCTTCGCCTGCGGCGTGGCCGGGGTGCACTCGGCGCTCGCGTTCAGCCTGATCCTGGCCGTCGCGCCGATCCTGGCCGCGATCGTCACGCTGCCGCCGCTGCTGCGCGCGGTGAAGCCCGGCGAGCAGATCGGCTGGTCCGAACTCTGCTCCGGCCTCGGCCTGTTGATCTGCTCGACGCTGCTCTCGCAGGTCGTGGTGAACGCGGCCGTGGTGAGCACCAAGCTGCTCGCGCCGTCCGACTCCGCGCTGATCGCCGCCCTGCTCAACGCGCTGGTGCTGGCCCGGGTGCCGCTGTTCGTCTTCGGTTCGCTCCAGGCCTCGCTGCTGAACGGCCTCTCCGCCGCGATCGCGGTCGGGGACCGGGCCGCGTTCACCGGGATGCTCAAGAAGATCGGCGCCGTGGTGGGCGCGCTCGGCCTGCTCGGCGGGATCCCGGCGGTCGCCCTCGGCCCGTGGCTGATCCAGGTGCTGTTCCACGCCAAGCCGGTGCTCGGCTGCCTCGACTTCTTCTGGTTGTCCGCCGGAACCGTGGCGTACATGTTCGCGATGGTGCTCGGCCAGGCGCTGATGGTATTCAAGCGTCACAACCTTCAGCTGCTCTGCTGGGCGGTCGGCACCGTGGTCCTCGCCGGGGTGACCTTCCTGCCCGGCGACGTGTCCACCCGCGTGATCCTCGCGTACACCGCGGGTTCCGTGGCCACGGTCCTCGGTATGCTGGCGGTCCTGAGGCAGAGTTTCGCCCGTTCGGCGACGAATTCCGCAGGCCTCGTCCAGCAGCCGGGGGACTCGAACGCCGCGGTGTTGAGCAGCCGGACGGCCGGTGAGTGACCGTGTCCGCCCCTCATCTTCAGATCGCCGCGCAGCAGCGCGGGCCAGACCCCATTGATGGAGCCTCCGTGTCCCAGTACGACGATGTTTGGCTGGTGATCCCGGCCTACAACGAGGGCCAGGTGATCGCCGACGTTGTGGAGGGGGCGCGAAAGACGTTCCCGAACATCGTGGTGGTCGATGACGGCAGCGGCGACGACTCGGCCAAGCACATCATGGAGACGGGCGCGCACCTGGTGCGCCACCCGGTCAACCTCGGCCAGGGTGCCGCCCTCCAGACCGGCCTCGCCTACGCCCTGGCCCAGCCCGGTGCCAAGTACTTCGCCACCTTCGACGCCGACGGCCAGCACCAGACCGCCGACGTCGAGAAGATGGTCGCCCTGCTGCGGGAGGGCGACGTGGACGTCGTCCTCGGCTCGCGCTTCATCGAGCAGAACGGGCAGGTGCCGTGGATCAAGCGGGTCGTCCTGCGGACCGCGGCGACCGTCAGCCCGACCGCTCGCAAGCTCAAGCTGACCGACGCCCACAACGGCCTGCGCGTGCTCAACCGCGAGGCCGCCGGTCGGCTGCGGATCACCATGAACGGCATGGCGCACGCGTCGGAGATCGTCAGCTACCTCGCCGGCTCGGACCTCCGGGTCGCCGAACTCCCGGTGGACATCCTGTACACCGACTACTCACGCGCCAAGGGTCAGTCCCTGATCAACGGCGTCAACATCATCTTCGACATCTCGCTGCGGGAGCGTAGCCGCCGATGAAATTCTTCTGGATCCAGCTGGTTCTCATTCTCGGCTCGGTCTCTCTCGCCTTCATGTTCATCCGGCGTTGGGACCGTGCCAACACCCGCGCCTGGAAGCGCATCGCGTTCTCGGTCTTCGTGCTGGTGAACATCTACGCGGTGCTGCGTCCCACCGACGTGACCTGGCTGGCCCACCAGCTCGGCGTCGGCCGCGGCACCGACCTGGTGCTGTACGTGATGGTGCTGGGGATGGGCTTCCTGACCCTGAACACCTTCCTGCGCTTCCGCTCGCTGGAGAAGAAGCTCACCGACCTGGCGCGCACCGTGGCGATCAACGAGGGTGCCCGCCTGAACGAGGAGCGCTTCGACCTGGACCTGCCGGTCTCGGCGCCGGTCGACGGCAGCAAGGCCTGATCCCGTGGCGACCTTCGAGTTCATGCTGCCGTACTACGGCGACGTGGCGCTGATGCAGGCCGCGGTGCGGAGCATCCTCGCGCAGACCGACCGGGACTTCCGGCTGACCGTCATCGACGACGGCAAGGAGCCGGACGTCCCGGGCTGGTTCGCCTCGCTCGGCGACGACCGGGTGACGTACCTGCGCAACGAGCAGAACCTGGGCATCACCAAGAACTTCCAGAAGTGCGTGGAGCTGTCCACGGCCGACCACGTGGTCATCATGGGCTGCGACGACCTGTTGCACCCGCACTACCTGGAGACCGTCCGCTCGGTCCTCAAGGCCAACCCGGACCTGGGCATGGTCCAGCCGGGCGTCGAGGTCATCGACGGCAACGGCGAGGTCAGCCGTTCCGGCCTGGCGGACAACGTCAAGGAGAAGATCTACGCGCCGACCGTCAAGGGCCGGCGGCTGATGGGCGGCGAGGAGCTGGCCGCGAGCGTGCTGCGCGGCAACTGGCTCTACTTCCCGTCGATCTGCTGGCGGGGCGAGGCGCTGCGCGCGGTCAACTTCCGTGACGAGTACTCGGTGATCCAGGACCTGGCCCTGGTCGTCGACCTGCTGGAGCGGGGCGAGCAGATGATGGTGGACAACACCACCGTCGTCTTCCAGTACCGCCGGCACGCCGTCAGCGAGTCCTCGGTGCAGGCCTTCTCCGGCACCCGGTTCACCGAGGCGGAGCGGTACTTCAACGCGGTGGCCGAGCGGATGGACGCCCGCGGCTGGCCGAAGGCCGCCCGTGCGGCCCGGTTCCGCAGCGCCTCCCGGCTGCACGCGCTGACCATGCTGCCGGGCGCGCTGAAGCGCGGCCAGCGGGCCGGCGCCAAGGTGCTGGTCCGCCACGCGCTGACCGGCGGAGAGCGACACTGACGCCACGCGAGTCCTGATACGGCACTGGGCCGGTAGTCCGATCGGACTACCGGCCCAGTGCCGTATCAGGGTCGGGTGAGGGTCACTCGGGCAGGTCCGCGGAGAATCCGGGGAGCAGTTCACCCTTGCGCGGGTACGGGTTGACCTTCGGGCAGATCAGCTTCCCGAGGTCGACCTTCGGGTCCGACGGGTTCAGGAGCCCCGGGGCCTCGTTGCACTTGGGCGCGTAGGGGGAGCAGTGCCCCTTGGTGTCGGCGGTGGTCTGCGAGATCCAGGCCAGCATGCCGGTGCCCTCGTGCGGGTCGGGCATGTACTTGCTGGCGGTGGCGGAGCCCGCCATGCCGAAGAGCAGGCCCAGCGCGCAGATGGCGCCGATGGCCACGGCGCGCGGGTTGAGGCCCAGCGGGAGCCGGCGGCCGGTCTCCTCGGCCGTCTCGGCGGCGGCCGAAACGGCGCTCCGACGGCGGCGGGCGATCAGGTAGCACGCCAGGCCGACCAGGACCAGCAGGCAGTAGAGCAGCTGCGCGCTGGTGCGCGGGTAGAGCATGACGGCCTGGTCGCGCTCCATGTGGGAGGCGTACCAGTAGCGCATCAGCAGGGCGCTCGCCGAGCAGGCGGCGGCGGTCAGGACGGCGGCCCGGCCGATCCCGAGGGCCAGCGCCACGCCCAGGCCGACCAGCAGCAGGATCGTGAAGAGACCGACCCCGCCGAGCTCGCCGGGCAGCGGCCAGGTGCTCTGGCCGTCGGTGCCGGGAAGGTCGTCGCGCCACATCGCGAAGTAGGTCGGCTCGGTGTAGGTGTCGAAGTAGCAGTAGCGGTCGACCGTGCTTCCGGCGGACCCGAGCAGCCGGACCAAGTAGAGGGAGGAGGCGGCCAGGAAGACCCCGGAGGCGGCACCGATCGCGGTCAGGGCGTTGAGCAGGCCGGGGGTCCCGCCGGTGCGGCGGGCACGCAGCAGCAGCGCCACGGTGAGCACCACCACTCCGACGGCGGACCACACGAACCAGCCGGAGTAGAGGTTGAACAGCAGCGCGATGCCGAGGCCGAGCACGGCGCCGCGGACGGCGACGGTGCGGCGCGGGAGCTCCGGGGCGCGCTGCAGGAGCTGCATCAGCTTCGCCAGCACGGGGACGAAGGCGACGAGCACGAAGGTGGTGTACGGCTTGTACGGCTGCGCCATCGGCAGCGCGGCGGTGACGCCGATCCCGAGCGCCCAGAGCGGGGGCAGCAGCAGCCGCCAGGACAGGTAGGCGAGCGGGCCCAGCAGCGCGACGAACACCAGGTCGACGAGCTTGAGCGCGTGGCCGATCTCGCCGTGGGTGAGGTGCTCGGCGACGAAGGCGACGATGTGCGGGAACATCGGCGGGTAGGCGCCGTCGAGGGGCTTGCCGTCCATCAGGGCGCTGACCCAGGCCTGGAGGTTGCCGGAGTCACCCGACTGGGCGTACAGCGGCCAGTCGGTGCCACGCAGCGCGAGCGAGACGCCGGCCGCCAGGACGCCGGAGGACAGGCCCGCGACCGCGGCGGCGGCGAACCGGACCGGGACGTCCGCCCAGCGGCGCATCGCCGGCACCAGGACCACGACGATGACGCCGAGCAGCAGCAGGAGCCGGAGCTGCAGCGCGGCGAGGCCGCTGACCTGGCCGATCCGCGACATGGGGTTGAGCTGGACGGACGTCGCCAGGCCCGTCATGAGCAGGGCCGCCGTGACCGCGGTCAGGATCTCCGCGGCCCAGAGGACTGCGGGGCGGCGCAGGGCTGCCCGTCTTGTTCGGCTGGACGGTATGCCCTGTTGCATGCCCGGGGTGGAGGCGGGCTGCACGCTCGTCGTCACTGTTCGGTCCTTCTGCCTTCCGCAGCGATTCGGTACGGAGGCGGTGTGTGGTTTCGGTGCCGGACACCGCGATTCTGCCAGCACCCCGGGCACGGGATCATCAGGGGCCGAACCACCCTGCCCCAGTAGGACGTTGTCGTCCACGAGGGCGGAGCGCGTTGGCTCCGGCAGATCGCCGCGTGGCACACTGCCGATGCGCTTCGACGAGTGGTGGCGGGAATCGAGGCGCGCCGCCCGGAGCCGGTCACGACGAGATCGTCAAACTCATACAAGTAGGGAAGTGTCCCGGTGCAGCCGCTGATCGACTCTGCCCACACGTCCGACGGTCCGGACCGGGGTGAGGACGGCGGCACGAACGCGCCCGACACCCCGGTCGTGCCGGCCCGGCTGCGGGCGCTCGCCGCCCACCGCTGGTTCTGGCCGGCGGCCCTGCTGCTCGGGTACGGCGGGCAGGTGGTGTTCCGCCTGGTGCTGTCGATCCACAACTACTTCCCGTCGGTGCACGCCGACGAGGACTCCTACCTGGTGATCGCGCGGGTGCTGGCCGGCCGGTCGGCCACCGAGCTGCCGGTCGGGGTGGTGATCCCCGGCGGGTACCCGCTGCTGATATCGCCGGCGCTGCGGATCGCCGACAGCCCGGCCATGGCGTACCACCTGGTCATGGGCATCAACGCGGTGCTCAACGCGCTGGTGTTCCCGCTGGCCGTGGTGGCGGCGCGCCGGCTGGGCCTGTCCCGGCCGCACTCCTACCTGGTGGGCACCGCCGTGGCGCTGGTGCCGCCGGTGGTCTTCTACTCCCAGTTCGCCATGTCGGACACCGTGCTCCCGGTGCTCCTGCTGGCCTGGCTGCTCGCGATGCACGGCTGGCTCTCGCCCGGTACGACGGGCCGCCGCGCGCTGTACGCGGTGGGGATGGGCCTGGCGGCCGGCTACTCGCTGGCCACCCACGACCGCGGCGGCGTGGTCGTGGCGCTGACCGCGCTGGTCCTGGTCGTGGTCCTGGCCTTCGGCTGGGCGCCGAGACTCGCCTCGCTGGCCGGTGTCGGCGCGCTCGGGGTGTCGTACCTGGGCGCGCAGCTGCTGGCCGGCTTCGTCAGGAGCCGGTTCAAGGACGTGCCGCCGAGCGACGTCGGCAACAAGGTCTTCGAGAACCTCGGGGACAGCAAGTACATCGGCACGATCATCGCCCGCACGTTCGGACAGCTGTGGTACTTCATGACCTCCACGTACGGCTTCGGGGCGATCGCCCTGGTGCTGTGCGTGGTGGTGGTGTTCCGGCGCCGGTACACGGTGGCCGAGCGGGTGGTGGCCTTCACCATGGTGGCGCTGCTGTTCGGCACCGCGCTGGCGTCCGCGGCCGGCCTGGCGGACAACGACCGGACCGACAACTGGGTGTACGCCCGGTACTGCGCGGTGCTGGTGCCGCTGTTCCTGGTGGTCGGCCTGGCCGCGCTGTGGCGGGCCGGGGTCCGGGCGCTGCTGTGGTCGGCGCTGGCAGGCACCGTGCTGATCGGGGTCATCCAGCTGTCGGTCGGCGCGTACGCGGGCTCCGCGCTCAAGCTCTGGGTCAGTCCGTGGACGGTGCCGGACGCGATGTTCCTGGCCTCCACCTGGGACGGCCTGCACATGATCCGGACGACCTTCGGGGCGCTGGCGGTGCTGGCCGCGTGCCTGCTGCTGCGGGTGGCCGGCGGGCGCCGGGTGGTCGCCGCCGTGGTGGGGTGCGTGACGCTGTTCGCCGCCTACGCGACGGTCGCCGTCACCGGCAACGTCGCCCAACCGCACGCCAAGGAGCGCAAGTACCAGGCGGTCGGAATGGCCAAGGAGGCGGGCCTGCGCAAGGACGACAACGTCGTCCTGGACATGGACCTCGACTGGGACGCCCGGATGTCGATGGCCTACGAGGTCTACTGGGGCCGGGTCTGGTCGGACGACCTGAAGGACGGTTCCAACCCGCCGCAGGAGGCCACCGCGTACCTGGCCGGCTGGGCCAAGGGCGCCCTGCCCCAGGCCAGCTGGCCGGACGCGAGGCCCGGCTGGCGCATCGCGAAGTTCAACAAGGACAAGGGCTGGGTGCTCTGGCGCAGGGACTGACCCGGGCGTCACCCCGTCGGGGCCGGTGAGGAGCGCCTCACCGGCCCCGATTGGCATCCGGGCTGCTCCATGTGGCAGTATGTCCAAGTTGCTCGGTTGAGTGCCGATGCTGCGCGCCTCCCGCCGGGAGGACCGGAAGCGAGTCCCATGTACTCGTCGTTCCCGTGATGGCCGTCAAGCGTGAGTTCTACGCCACGGCAGCTGCGGGGCGAAAGTACGGGAATCTTCCGGGAAGCGTGAGCGGGGCCTCGATCCGGCACCCCCACCCCGAAAGTTCGAAACCGACGAAGTACTTCGCCGGTTTTTTGCAAGCGCGAGTGCGACACGCCCGAGCGCGGGGGTCGGAGGGGGTCGTGCAGTGACTAAGGACAAAGGACTACTGAGTAGCCATGGCGGGACAGAAGATCCGCATCCGGCTCAAGGCCTACGACCACGAGGTCATCGACTCCTCGGCGAAGAAGATCGTCGAGACGGTGATTCGTACTGGTGCGCAGGTCGCGGGCCCGGTGCCGCTGCCCACTGAGAAGAACGTGTACTGCGTCATCCGCTCGCCGCACAAGTACAAGGACTCGCGCGAGCACTTCGAGATGCGTACTCACAAGCGTCTGATCGACATCCTCGACCCCACGCCGAAGACGGTTGACTCGCTCATGCGTCTCGACCTGCCGGCGGGCGTCGACATCGAGATCAAGCTCTGAGAGGCGCACCGAAGATGGCTAAGCAGATTAAGGGCATCCTGGGCGAGAAGCTCGGCATGACCCAGGTCTGGGACGAGAACAACCGGGTCGTCCCGGTGACCGTCGTCAAGGCTGGGCCGAATGTCGTGACCCAGGTCCACACCGCCGACAGCCCGGCCGGCTACGACGCCGTCCAGATCGGCTTCGGCGAGATCGACCCCCGCAAGGTGAACAAGCCCCTCGCGGGCCACTTCGCCAAGGCCGGTGTCACCCCGCGCCGTCACCTGGTCGAGCTGCGTACCTCGGACGCGTCCGAGTACACCCTGGGCCAGGAGATCACCGCCGAGCTGTTCGAGGCGGGTGTCAAGGTCGACGTGACCGGCACCTCCAAGGGCAAGGGCTTCGCCGGTGTCATGAAGCGCCACAACTTCCGGGGCCTCGGCGCCGGTCACGGTGTGCAGCGCAAGCACCGCTCGCCCGGCTCGATCGGTGGCTGTGCCACCCCGGGTCGTGTGTTCAAGGGCGTACGGATGGCCGGCCGGATGGGCCACGAGCGCGTGACCACCCAGAACCTGACCATCCATGCCGTTGACGCGGAGAAGGGGCTGCTCCTGATCAAGGGCGCAATCCCGGGCCCGAACGGCGGCCTCGTCCTCGTCCGCACCGCGGCGAAGGGGCTGTGAGGATATGAGCACCATTGACATCCTGTCGCCCTCGGGCGACAAGACCGGCAGCCTCGAGCTGCCGGCCGAGATCTTCGACGCGAAGGTCAGCGTTCCGCTGATGCACCAGGTCGTCGTGGCGCAGCTCGCTGCGGCCCGTCAGGGCACCCACAAGACCAAGACTCGTGCCGAGGTCCGCGGTGGCGGCAGGAAGCCGTACCGCCAGAAGGGCACCGGCCGCGCCCGTCAGGGCTCGACCCGTGCGCCGCAGTTCGCCGGCGGTGGCGTCGTGCACGGTCCCGTGCCGCGCGACTACTCGCAGCGGACCCCGAAGAAGATGATCGCCGCCGCCCTGCGCGGTGCGCTCACCGACCGGGCCCGCCACAACCGCATCCACGTCGTCACCGACGTGGTCGCGGCCGAGGCGCCGTCGACCAAGGCCGCCAAGGGTCTGTTCGGCAAGATCACCGAGCGCAAGAACATCCTCCTCGTCGTCGAGCGTGCCGACGAGCTGGGTCTCAAGAGCGCCCGCAACCTGCCGCACGTGCACATCCTGGACGCTGGCCAGCTGAACACCTACGACGTGCTCGTCTCCGACGATGTGGTCTTCACCCAGGCCGCCTTCGAGCGTTTCGTGGCGGGTCCCGCCGCGTCTGCCAAGGCCGTGGCTGCTGAGGGCGAGCTCGAAGGGAGCGCCGCCTGATGGCTGCAGAGATCACGAGCAAGACGTTCACGGACCCCCGTGACGTCCTGGTGAAGCCGGTCATCTCCGAGAAGAGCTACTCGCTCCTCGACGAGAACAAGTACACGTTCGTCGTGTCGCCCGGTGCCAACAAGACCCAGATCAAGCAGGCCGTCGAGGCGGTCTTCTCGGTCAAGGTCGAGTCCGTCAACACGCTCAACCGTCAGGGCAAGCGCAAGCGCTCCAAGACGGGCTTTGGCAAGCGCAAGGACACCAAGCGCGCCATCGTGACGCTGGCTGAGGGCAACCGCATCGACATCTTCGGTGGTCCGGTCTCCTAACGGAGGTCGTGATCGTCGATAAGGACGAGGACGAGAGAGCCAAATGGGCATCCGCAAGTACAAGCCGACTACGCCGGGCCGTCGTGGCTCCAGCGTGGCCGACTTCGTAGAGATCACGCGGTCCACCCCGGAGAAGTCGCTGGTTCGCCCCCTGCACAGCAAGGGCGGCCGTAACAACGCCGGTCGGATCACCGTTCGCCACCAGGGTGGCGGTCACAAGCGCGCCTACCGCGTGATCGACTTCCGTCGTCACGACAAGGACGGCGTGCCGGCCAAGGTCGCGCACATCGAGTACGACCCGAACCGCACCGCGCGCATCGCGCTCCTGCACTACGCGGACGGCGAGAAGCGCTACATCATCGCGCCGCGTGGCATCACGCAGGGTGACCGGATTGAGAACGGCCCTGGCGCCGACATCAAGCCGGGCAACAACCTGCCGCTTCGCAACATCCCGGTCGGTACGACCATCCACGCGGTGGAGCTGCGTCCCGGTGGCGGTGCCAAGATGGCCCGCTCCGCCGGTTCCGGCATTCAGCTGCTGGCGCGTGAGGGCAAGATGGCGCACCTGCGCATGCCCTCCGGTGAGATCCGCCTGGTCGACGCGCGCTGCCGCGCGACCGTCGGCGAGGTCGGCAACGCCGAGCAGTCGAACATCAACTGGGGCAAGGCCGGCCGTATGCGCTGGAAGGGCGTTCGCCCGACCGTGCGTGGTGTGGCCATGAACCCGATCGACCACCCGCACGGTGGTGGTGAGGGTAAGACCTCCGGTGGTCGCCACCCGGTCTCGCCGTGGGGCCAGAAGGAGGGTCGTACCCGTCGCCCGAAGAAGGCGTCGGACGCTCTCATCGTGCGCCGCCGCAAGACCAACAAGAAGCGCTAGGAGCAGGTCAGATGCCGCGCAGTCTCAAGAAGGGCCCCTTCATCGACGGCCACCTTCTCAAGAAGGTGGACGCTCAGAACGAGGCGGGTACCCAGAACGTCATCAAGACCTGGTCCCGTCGTTCCGTGATCTTCCCGGCCATGCTCGGCCACACGATCGCGGTTCACGATGGCCGCAAGCACGTCCCGGTGTTCGTCACCGAGTCGATGGTCGGCCACAAGCTCGGCGAGTTCGCGCCGACGCGCACGTTCCGCGGTCACGTCAAGGACGACCGCAAGTCGAAGCGTCGCTAGTCGCCAGCGAGATTACCGACTCAATGACTTACACCAGCAAGGGGACAACCATGGAAGCCAGGGCCCAGGCGCGGTACATCCGCGTCACGCCCATGAAGGCCCGCCGCGTGGTGGACCTCATCCGTGGCCTGAACGCCACGGAGGCCCAGGCGGTCCTGCGTTTCGCTCCGCAGGCCGCCACCGTGCCGGTCGGCAAGGTGCTCGACAGCGCCATTGCCAACGCCGTGCACAACTACAACCACAACAACGTGGACGACCTCGTCATCAGCGAGGCGTACGTTGACGAGGGCCCGACCCTGAAGCGGTTCCGTCCGCGTGCCCAGGGTCGTGCCTACCGGATCCGCAAGCGGACCAGCCACATCACCGTGGTCGTCAGCAGCAAGGAAGGGACCCGGTAATGGGCCAGAAGGTTAACCCGCACGGGTTCCGCCTCGGCATCAGCACGGACTTCAAGTCCCGCTGGTACGCCGACAAGCTGTACAAGGACTACGTCAAGGAAGACGTTGCCATTCGTCGCATGATGACGAAGGGCATGGAGCGCGCCGGCATCTCCAAGGTCGAGATCGAGCGCACCCGCGACCGCGTCCGCGTCGACATCCACACCGCCCGCCCCGGCATCGTCATCGGTCGCCGTGGCACCGAGGCCGACCGCATCCGCGGCGACCTCGAGAAGCTGACCGGCAAGCAGGTCCAGCTGAACATCCTCGAGGTCAAGAACCCCGAGCTGGACGCCCAGCTCGTGGCTCAGGGCGTCGCGGAGCAGCTGTCCTCCCGCGTCTCCTTCCGTCGTGCCATGCGCAAGTCGATGCAGGGCACCATGAAGTCCGGCGCCAAGGGCATCAAGGTCCAGTGCTCCGGTCGTCTCGGCGGCGCCGAGATGAGCCGTTCGGAGTTCTACCGCGAGGGTCGCGTGCCGCTGCACACCCTGCGCGCGAACGTCGACTACGGCTTCTTCGAGGCCAAGACCACCTTCGGCCGCATCGGCGTGAAGGTCTGGATCTACAAGGGCGACGTCAAGAACATCGCCGAGGTCCGCGCTGAGAACGCCGCTGCCCGCTCGGGCAACCGCCCGGCCCGTCCCGAGGGTGGTCGTCCCGCCCGCGGTGGCGAGCGCCGTGGTGGCGAGCGCGGTGGCCGTGGCCGTCGTCCCGCCGCTGCCGAGGCCCCCGCGGCCCCGGCCGCCGAGGCGCCGGCTGCCGAGAACACCGGAACGGAGGCCTGACCCCAATGCTGATCCCCCGTAGGGTCAAGCACCGCAAGCAGCACCACCCCAAGCGCCGCGGCGCTGCCAAGGGTGGCACCGAGCTCGCGTTCGGCGAGTACGGCATCCAGGCCGTCACCCCGGCCTACGTGACGAACCGGCAGATCGAGTCCGCTCGTATCGCCGTCACCCGTCACATCAAGCGTGGCGGCAAGGTCTGGATCAACATCTACCCGGACCGTCCGCTCACCAAGAAGCCGGCCGAGACCCGCATGGGTTCCGGTAAGGGTTCGCCCGAGTGGTGGATCGCGAACGTGCACCCGGGTCGGGTCATGTTCGAGCTGTCGTACCCCAACGAGAAGGTGGCTCGTGAGGCGCTGACCCGCGCTGCTCACAAGCTCCCGATGAAGTGCCGGATCATCCGGCGCGAGGCAGGTGAGAGCTGATGTCGGCCGGCACCAAGGCTGCTGACCTCCGCGAGCTGGACAACGAGGGTCTCGTTGCCAAGCTCCGCGAGGCCAAGGAGGAGCTGTTCAACCTCCGCTTCCAGGCGGCGACCGGGCAGCTCGACAACCACGGACGGCTCAAGCTCGTCCGTAAGGACATCGCGCGGATCTACACCCTGATGCGCGAGCGCGAGCTGGGCATCGAGACGGTGGAGAGCGCCTGATGACTGAGAACACCAACGAGACGCGCGGTTTCCGCAAGACCCGTGAGGGTCTCGTCGTCAGCGACAAGATGGACAAGACCGTCGTCGTCGCCGTCGAGGACCGCGTCAAGCACGCTCTGTACGGCAAGGTCATCCGCCGTACGAACAAGCTGAAGGCGCACGACGAGGCGAACGCCTGCGGCATCGGCGACCGGGTGCTCCTCGCGGAGACCCGCCCGCTGTCCGCGACGAAGCGCTGGCGCGTCGTCGAGATCCTCGAGAAGGCCAAGTAACGAAGTTGATGCGGTACGGCCGTATGTGCACCAGGCCCCTCCGGGGGCGCTGGTGTGAGCAGCGGCCGGCCGGTCAGCTCTCGTTGACGATCAGGAGAAAGCTGTGATCCAGCAGGAGTCGCGACTGCGTGTCGCCGACAACACGGGCGCGAAGGAAATCCTTTGCATCCGCGTTCTCGGTGGCTCCGGTCGCCGCTACGCCGGTATCGGGGACGTCATCGTCGCGACCGTCAAGGACGCGATCCCCGGCGGTTCGGTGAAGAAGGGTGACGTCGTCAAGTGCGTCGTCGTCCGTACCGTGAAGTCGCGTCGTCGTCCGGATGGCTCGTACATCCGCTTCGACGAGAACGCCGCGGTTGTTCTGAAGAACACCGATGGTGACCCCCGTGGCACCCGCATCTTCGGCCCGGTGGGCCGCGAGCTGCGTGACAAGAAGTTCATGAAGATCATCTCGCTTGCGCCGGAGGTGCTCTAACTCATGGCGAACAGCATGAAGATCAAGAAGGGTGACCTGGTTCAGGTCATCACCGGCAAGGACAAGGGCAAGCAGGGCAAGGTCATCCAGGCCATGCCGGCTGAGAACAAGGTCCTGGTCGAGGGTGTGAACCGGGTCAAGAAGCACACCAAGCCGGGCCCGGGCACTCAGGGTGGCATTGTCACCGTCGAGGCCCCGGTGCACGTCTCCAACGTCCAGCTGGTCGTGGAGAAGGACGGCAAGAAGGTCGTCACCCGCGTTGGCTACCGCTTCGATGACGAGGGCAACAAGATCCGCGTTGCCAAGCGAACCGGTGAGGACATCTGATGTCTGAGACGACTGTTGAGAAGGTGACCCCCCGTCTCAAGGAGCGTTACAACTCCGAGATCAAGGGTCAGCTGCAGGAGGAGTTCTCGTACGAGAACGTCATGCTGATCCCCGGCCTGGTCAAGGTCGTGGTCAACATGGGCGTCGGCGAGGCTGCCCGTGACAGCAAGCTGATCGAGGGCGCGATCCGCGACCTGACCGCGATCACCGGTCAGAAGCCGGCCGTGACCAAGGCTCGCAAGTCCATCGCGCAGTTCAAGCTGCGCGAGGGCCAGCCGATCGGCACCCACGTCACCCTCCGCGGTGACCGCATGTGGGAGTTCCTGGACCGTCTGGTGTCGCTGGCCCTGCCGCGTATCCGTGACTTCCGTGGCCTCTCCCCGAAGCAGTTCGACGGCCGTGGCAACTACACCTTCGGTCTGACCGAGCAGGTCATGTTCCACGAGATCGACCAGGACAAGGTCGACCGTCAGCGCGGTATGGACATCACCGTCGTGACCACCGCTCAGACCGACGACGAGGGCCGGGCGCTCCTGCGCGCTCTGGGCTTCCCGTTCAAGGAGGCGTGAGCCAATGGCGAAGAAGTCCCTCATCGCGAAGGCCGAGCGGAAGCCGAAGTTCGGCGTCCGGGCCTACACCCGGTGCCAGCGCTGCGGCCGTCCGCACTCGGTGTACCGTAAGTTCGGCCTCTGCCGTGTCTGCCTTCGTGAGATGGCGCACCGCGGCGAGCTGCCGGGCGTGACCAAGAGCTCCTGGTAGTCCTCTTCCTTTCGGAAGACGGCCAGAGCTTTAGGCACCGCCAGCGAAGCAGAGGTGCCCGATCCCACACCGCCCATTTTTGGGCTGCCGTACGGATTCCCGTAAGGTAGTGGGGTCGGGCCCCCTGCCACGGCTTCCCCATGGACGTCCGTGGCCCTCTTACGGGAGGGCTCGCACCCAGTCTTACGACGTCGCAGGTCCCCTGCGCTTGTGCCTCTGCCGCACTCGAAAGAGTGCGGAAGGGGGACCTGGCGCGGAGAAACCGCGGCGAGAGAGGCCTGAGGCCATCATGACCATGACCGACCCCATCGCAGACATGCTCACGCGTCTGCGTAACGCGAACTCGGCGTACCACGACTCCGTGGCGATGCCGGCCAGCAAGATCAAGGCGCACGTCGCCCAGATCCTGCAGCAGGAGGGGTACATCTCCTCCTACAAGGTTGAGGAGCCTGCTGAGGGCGAGGTCGGCAAGAAGCTGACCATCGAGCTCAAGTTCGGCCCCAACCGTGAGCGCTCCATCGCCGGCATCAAGCGCATCAGCAAGCCGGGTCTGCGCGTTTACGCAAAGTCCACCAACCTGCCGAAGGTCCTCGGTGGCCTGGGCGTGGCGATCATCTCCACGTCTTCGGGTCTCCTGACCGACAAGCAGGCCGCCAAGAAGGGCGTAGGCGGAGAAGTTCTCGCCTACGTCTGGTAATTCGGGAAACGGAGGTACAGCAATGTCGCGCATTGGACGGCTGCCCATCCAGGTCCCCGCTGGCGTGGACGTCACCATCGATGGCCAGGCGGTCTCGGTGAAGGGCCCGAAGGGCTCGCTCACCCACGTCGTCGCCGAGCCGATCGGGATCGGCAAGGCCGAGGACGGCACTGTGCTCGTCTCTCGTCCGAACGACGAGCGTCGCTCGAAGGCCCTGCACGGCCTGACCCGCACGCTGGTGGCGAACATGATCACCGGCGTGACCGCGGGCTACCGCAAGTCGCTGGAGATCAGCGGTGTTGGTTACCGTGTGACCGCGAAGGGCTCCGACATGGAGTTCGCGCTCGGTTACAGCCACCCGATTCTGATCACCGCGCCGGAGGGCATCTCCTTCGTCGTCGAGTCGCCCACCAAGTTCCACGTGGACGGCATCGACAAGCAGAAGGTCGGCGAGGTCGCCGCGAACATCCGCAAGCTGCGCAAGCCCGACCCGTACAAGGCCAAGGGTGTCAAGTACGCGGGCGAGGTCATCCGCCGCAAGGTCGGAAAGAGTGGTAAGTAAGCGATGAGTGTCTCTGTCAAGATCGGCAAGGGCAACGCCTACAAGAGCGCCGCTCGCAAGCGCCGCGCGATCCGTGTTCGCAAGCGCGTCGTCGGCACCGAGGTGCGTCCGCGCCTCGTCGTGACGCGCTCGAACCGTCACATGGTCGCCCAGGTCATCGACGACGCCAAGGGTCACACCCTGGCGTCGGCGTCCACCCTCGACGTGTCCATCAAGGGCGCCGAGGGCGACAAGACCGAGCTGGCCAAGAAGGTCGGGAGCCTGGTCGCCGAGCGCGCCAAGGCTGCCGGCATCGAGTCGGTCGTCTTCGACCGCGCGGGCAACCGGTACGCCGGCCGCATCGCCGCCCTGGCGGACGCGGCTCGCGAGGCCGGGCTCGACTTCTAAGCCGCTCGTCGACTCTGTCGACGGACGTAAACGAGAGAGGTAAATCCAATGGCTGGACCCCAGCGCCGCGGTAGCGGCGCCGGTGGCGGCACCGGTGGCGAGCGGCGCGACCGTAAGCGTGACGACCGGGGCAACGCCCCCGCCGTCGAGAAGACCGCTTACGTCGAGCGCGTTGTCGCGATCAACCGTGTCGCCAAGGTTGTCAAGGGTGGCCGTCGTTTCTCCTTCACCGCGCTCGTCGTGGTGGGCGATGGCGATGGCACCGTGGGTGTCGGTTACGGGAAGGCGAAGGAGGTTCCGGCCGCCATCGCCAAGGGTGTTGAGGAGGCCAAGAAGAGCTTCTTCAAGGTCCCCCGTATCCAGGGCACCATCCCCCACCCGATCCAGGGTGAGAAGGCCGCCGGCGTCGTGCTCCTGAAGCCCGCCGCCCCCGGTACCGGTGTTATCGCCGGTGGTCCGGTGCGCGCCGTCCTGGAGTGCGCCGGCATCCACGACATCCTGTCGAAGTCGCTCGGCTCGGACAACGCGATCAACATCGTGCACGCCACCGTGGCCGCTCTGAAGGGCCTCGTGCGCCCCGAGGAGATCGCCGCCCGTCGTGGCCTGCCGCTGGAGGACGTGGCCCCCGCGGCTCTGCTGCGGGCGCGTGCTGCTGGGGTGAGCGCCTGATGGCTCGCCTGAAGATCACGCAGACCAAGTCGTACATCGGCAGCAAGCAGAATCACCGTGACACCCTGCGTTCGCTTGGTCTCAAGCGCATGCACGACGTCGTGGTGAAGGAGGACCGTCCCGAGATCCGCGGGATGGCCCACACGGTCCGTCACCTGGTGACGGTTGAGGAGGTGGACTGATCATGGGCGACAACCCGATCAAGATCCACAACCTGCGTCCCGCCCCGGGTGCCAAGACCGACAAGATCCGCGTGGGTCGTGGTGAGGGTTCCAAGGGTAAGACCGCTGGTCGTGGTACCAAGGGCACGAAGGCCCGCTACCAGGTTCCGCAGCGCTTCGAGGGTGGCCAGATGCCGCTCCACATGCGCCTGCCGAAGCTGAAGGGCTTCAAGAACCCGTTCAAGATCACGTTCCAGGTTGTCAACCTCGACAAGCTGGCCGAGCTCTACCCGCAGGGTGGCGAGGTCACCGTCGAGGACCTGGTCGCCAAGGGCGCGGTTCGCAAGAACTCCCTCGTCAAGGTGCTCGGCACCGGCGAGATCTCGGTCGCCCTCCAGGTTGCGGTGGACGCCGTCTCCGGTTCGGCCGCCGAGAAGATCAAGGCCGCCGGCGGTACGGTCACCGAGCTCATCTGAGCCCGCTGAATTCCGCCCACGAGCCCCGCACCTCCTTCGGGAGGTGCGGGGCTCGTGCTGTTCCCGGGGATTTCCGGCCGGACGGTGCTCGTTCTTTTGTGTGGCAAAACCGGGCATCCCGTACCCCGTGAGTGGGGGAGCGGCGGTACACGCTTCTTCCGAGTGGCCGCGCACTGTTAGAGTCCGTGGAGTTCCCTTGTAGGCTGCGCGTAGGCTCGCCTGTGCCGTCTGTACGGGAGCCCGTACCGCAAAACTCCCCATTCAGGACCGACCCTCCCGCCGACGACGCGCGGGAGGCGCAGGAGGCACCGTGCTCAGTGCGTTCGCGCGGGCGTTCCAGACGCCCGACCTGCGCAAGAAGCTGCTGTTCACGCTGGGCATCATGGTGCTGTTCCGGCTGGGCTCGCACATCCCGATTCCGGGCGTGAGTTTCACGGCCGTGAACGAGTGCGTGAAGGAGACCAAGAACAGTGGCCTCTTCGGACTCGTCAACCTGTTCAGCGGTGGCGCGCTCCTCCAGCTGACGATCTTCGCCCTCGGCATCATGCCGTACATCACGGCGAGCATCATCCTCCAGCTCCTCACCGTCGTGATCCCGCGACTGGAGATGCTGAAGAAGGAGGGACAGGCCGGCCAGGCGAAGATCACCCAGTACACCCGGTACCTGACCATCGCCCTCGCCGTGCTCCAGGGCACCGGCATCGTGGCGACGGCCTCCAGCGGCGCGCTGTTCTCCGGCTGCCCGCTGGCCAACCAGATCGTCCCGGACACCAGCGTGTTCCGGATCGCCGTCATGGTCCTCACCATGACCGCGGGCACCACGGTCATCATGTGGCTGGGCGAGCTGATCACCGACCGCGGCATCGGCAACGGCATGTCGCTGCTGATCTTCACCTCGATCGCGGCCCAGTTCCCGTCCTCGATGTGGGCGATCAAGCAGTCCGGCACCATCGGCGACGGCTGGGTCGAGTTCCTCTCCGTGGTCGCGGTCGGCATCATCGTCGTGATGCTGGTCATCTTCGTCGAGCAGGCCCAGCGCCGGATCCCGGTCCAGTACGCGAAGCGGATGATCGGCCGCCGGGCGTTCGGTGGGACCTCGACCTACATCCCGCTCAAGGTGAACCAGGCCGGTGTCATCCCGGTCATCTTCGCCTCGTCGCTGCTGTACATCCCCGCCCTCGTGGTCCAGCTGACCAACAGCCAGGCGGGCTGGGCCACGTGGATCCGGACGAACTTCGTCAAGGGTGACCACCCGATCTACATGGCCACCTACTTCCTGCTGATCGTCTTCTTCGCCTTCTTCTACGTCGCCATCTCCTTCAACCCCGAAGAAGTTGCCGACAACATGAAGAAGTATGGTGGGTTCATCCCGGGTATCCGGGCCGGCCGACCGACGGCCGAGTACCTGAACTACGTGCTGACCCGAATCACGTGGCCGGGTTCGCTCTACCTGGGCCTGATCGCGTTGATCCCGATGATCGCCCTGGTCGCCTTCGGACAGCAGACCAACTTCCCGTTCGGCGGCACCAGCGTGCTCATCGTCGTCGGCGTCGGACTCGAAACTGTGAAGCAGATCGAGAGCCAGCTCCAGCAGCGCAATTACGAAGGGTTCCTCCGCTGATGCGTATCGTCCTCGTTGGTCCTCCCGGGGCCGGGAAGGGTACTCAGGCGCACCTGCTCGCCAAGACCCTGTCCATCCCCCACATCTCCACCGGCGACCTGTTCCGTGCGAACATCAGCCAGGGCACCCCGCTGGGGCTCGAGGCCAAGAGCTACATGGACGCGGGACACCTGGTGCCGGACGAGGTCACCATCGGGATGGCCAAGGACAGAATGCTCCAGGAGGACGCAGCCAACGGCTTCCTGCTCGACGGCTTCCCCCGCAACCTGGGGCAGGCCAAGGCGCTGGACGAGTTCCTCGCCGAGCAGGGCATAAAGCTGGACGGTGTGCTGGACCTGGAGGTCCCCGAGGACGAGGTCGTCCGCCGGATCGCCGGCCGTCGCCTGTGCCGCAACGACGGCGGCCACGTCTTCCACGTGGACTACAACCCGCCGAAGGCCGAGGGCGTCTGCGACGAGTGCGGCGGCGAGCTGTACCAGCGCTCGGACGACACCGAGGAGAAGGTGCGCACGCGCCTGGAGGTCTACCACACGGAGACCGAGCCGATCATCGACTACTACGTCCAGCAGGGCCTGGTGGCGACGATCTCGGCCCTCGGCAAGGTGGACGAGGTCACCGCCCGCTCGATCGAGGCGTTGAAGCAGGACAGCTGAGTCTCTCGGCGAACGTACGACGGTACGGCCGGGTCGCCCGTGAAGCGGGTGGCCCGGCCGTTTCGGCGTCGTACGGTGGTAGCAGTGGTAATCCGGACTTGGAAGGCGTGACCAGATGGTGGAGATCAAGACCCCCGAGCAGATCGCGAAGATGCGAGCGGCCGGGCTGGTCGTCGCCGAGGCCCTGAAGGCCTGCCGCGAGGCGGTCGTCCCGGGGGTGACCACCCAGGAGCTCAACGACATCGCGGACAAGGTCATCACCGACCACGGCGCCACCTCGAACTTCCGCGCCCACCACGGCGGGCTCTGGTTCCCGGGCGTCATCTGCGCCTCGGTGAACAACGAGGTCGTGCACGGCATCCCCGGTGAGCGGGTGCTCCAGGAGGGCGACGTCATCTCGATCGACTGCGGCGCCATCCTGGACGGCTGGCACGGCGACTCGGCCATCACGGTGGCGGTCGGCGAGGTCCGCCCGGAGGTCGAGATGCTGAGCCGGGTCACCGAGGGCTCGATGTGGGCCGGCATCGCCCAGATGAAGAAGAACAACCGTCTGGTCGACGTCTCCAAGGCCATCGAGGGCTTCATCCGCCGCCAGCCGCTTCCGCCGAAGGGCAAGTGGGGCATCACCGAGGGCTACGGCGGCCACGGCATCGGCACCGCGATGCACATGGAGCCGCACGTGCTGAACTACGTCGAGCGCGGCCGCGGCAAGGGCCCGAAGCTGGTGCCGGGCACCGTGCTGGCGATCGAGCCGATGGTCTCGCTCGGCACCCCGCACACCACCGTGCTGGAGGACGACTGGACGGTCGTCACCAACGACGGCACCTGGGCCTCGCACTGGGAGCACTCGGTGGCCATCACGGAGCAGGGCCCGCTGGTGCTGACCGCCTTCGACGGCGGCAAGGCGGAACTGGCCAAGCTGGGCATCACCGCAGCTCCGGACCCCCTCGCGTAGTCACGGCGGCGCCCAACTGCCGCCGCTGACAAGGGATCAGAGCCCTGGAGGTTTGGACCTCCAGGGCTTTTGTCCTATTTTTATCGGCTGGCAGTGGTCAGCAGTGGCTTACGAGCGAGCAGGAGACAACACGTGCTCAAGGGATTCCGCGACTTCATGATGCGCGGCAACGTCGTCGACATGGCGGTCGGTGTGGTCATCGGTGCCGCGTTCACCGCGGTGGTGACCGGCTTCGTGTCCGCCTTCCTCACCCCGCTGGTGGGTGTGGTGGTCGGCGCGGCCGGCGACTTCAGCTCGTACAAGGCGCACATCGCCGGAGTGACCTTCCCGTACGGGCAGTTCCTCAACGTGCTGATCGCGTTCTTCATGACCGCCGCGGTGCTGTACTTCTGCGTGGTGCTGCCGATCACCAAGGCGACCGCGCGCTACATGCCGAAGAAGCCGAAGACGCCGAAGCGCCCGTGCCCCGAGTGCCTGACCGAGATCCCCGAGGCCGCCCGCCGCTGCTCGGCCTGCACCGCCCACGTCGAGCCGCTGACCGTCACCACCCGGGCCTGACGGAGCGGGTGTGACGGCTACCGCTTTCCGGGGCCCCCGTTTTGGTCCACCGCACGCGCTGGCGTAGGATGGACCGTCGGCTCACTCGTAGCGTGCTTCAGCGCGCCCTCTTCCCTCCGGGGGAGGGGTGAACCCAGGTTCGCACGAGCGTTCCGCATACGGTAGCCGGTCCCGGAAGGTGGATCTCGCAGTTCATGGCTAAGAAGCAAGGCGCCATTGAGATCGAGGGCACCGTGATCGAGTCTCTTCCGAACGCGATGTTCAAGGTCGAGCTGCAGAACGGTCACAAGGTCCTCGCGCACATCAGTGGCAAGATGCGCATGCACTACATCCGCATCCTGCCGGACGACCGGGTCGTCGTGGAGCTCAGCCCCTACGACCTCACGCGCGGGCGGATCGTCTACCGCTACAAGTAAGAACGTCAGATCTAGACCCGGAGAACCTGAAGCATGAAGGTCAAGCCGAGCGTCAAGAAGATCTGCGACAAGTGCAAGGTGATCCGCCGCCACGGCCGGGTCATGGTGATCTGCGACAACCTGCGCCACAAGCAGCGCCAGGGCTGATCGCTCTCCAGCATTTCTCGTAGTACTTCGCGCGACGCGAAAACGTCATAAGCGGGCTACCCGATCCGTCCCCTCGTGGACGGACTGCCACCCCCGGTCAGAGGCCGGGGCTCCATCGTCGAGAGGCGAAGGAGTAGGTAGCACGCAAGACCTCTGAAGAACCACAGGAGCCTTGAATGGCACGCCTCGCCGGCGTTGATCTCCCCCGTGAGAAGCGGATCGAGATCGCCCTCACCTACGTGTACGGCATCGGCCGTACCCGCGCCCAGCAGACCCTGGCCGAGACCGGTGTCAACCCGGATGTCCGCGTTCGCGACATCACCGAGGACGACCTCGTCAAGCTGAGCCAGTACATCGACGCCAACTACACGGTCGAGGGTGACCTCCGCCGTGAGGTGGCCGCCGACATCCGCCGCAAGGTCGAGATCGGCTGCTACGAGGGTCTGCGTCACCGCCGTGGCCTGCCGGTCCGCGGCCAGCGCACCCACACCAACGCGCGTACCCGCAAGGGCCCGCGTCGCGCGATCGCCGGCAAGAAGAAGCCGGGCAAGAAGTAGTCCGTCCCGTAACCGGACATCCCTCCGGCCCGCGGGTCAGCGGACCGACCACCTCAGTAGGAGAACAGACTTATGCCCCCCAAGGGTCGTCAGGCTGCCGGCGCGAAGAAGATCCGCCGCAAGGAAAAGAAGAACGTCGCTCACGGCCACGCGCACATCAAGAGCACGTTCAACAACACCATCGTTTCGATCACCGACCCCGCGGGCAACGTGATCTCCTGGGCCTCCGCCGGCCACGTCGGCTTCAAGGGCTCGCGCAAGTCCACCCCGTTCGCCGCGCAGATGGCCGCCGAGGCCGCTGCCCGTCGCGCGCAGGAGCACGGCATGCGCAAGGTTGACGTCTTCGTGAAGGGTCCGGGCTCCGGCCGCGAGACCGCGATCCGTTCGCTCCAGGCCACCGGCCTGGAGGTCGGCTCGATCCAGGACGTCACCCCCACCCCGCACAACGGCTGCCGCCCGCCGAAGCGCCGCCGCGTCTGACGCAGCGCCTTCGGGCTCGCAGTACCTGCTGTAAACCTCGTACGGGGTCCTGCTTCGCGGCGGGACCCCGTACGCTTGGTCCTGTCGGCATCAAATAGTGGGTGCCGAAGACAACCGGAGGATTTCCCCCATGCTTATCGCTCAGCGTCCTTCGCTGACCGAAGAGGTCGTCGACGAGTTCCGCTCGCGGTTCGTGATCGAGCCGCTGGAGCCGGGCTTCGGCTACACCCTCGGCAACTCCCTGCGCCGCACGCTCCTGTCGTCGATCCCGGGTGCCGCTGTCACCAGCATCCGCATCGACGGCGTCCTGCACGAGTTCACCACCGTGCCGGGCGTCAAGGAGGACGTGACCGACCTCATCCTCAACATCAAGCAGCTGGTCGTCTCCTCGGAGCACGACGAGCCGGTCGTGATGTACCTGCGCAAGCAGGGCCCGGGTGTCGTCACCGCCGCCGACATCGCCCCGCCGGCGGGTGTCGAGGTGCACAACCCCGAGCTGGTCCTCGCCACGCTGAACGGCAAGGGCAAGCTGGAGATGGAGCTGACCGTCGAGCGCGGTCGCGGCTACGTCTCCGCCGTCCAGAACAAGGCCTCCGGCCAGGAGATCGGCCGCATCCCGGTCGACTCGATCTACAGCCCCGTGCTGAAGGTCACCTACAAGGTCGAGGCCACCCGTGTCGAGCAGCGGACCGACTTCGACAAGCTGATCGTCGACGTCGAGACCAAGCCCGCCATGCGTCCGCGCGACGCCATGGCCTCGGCCGGCAAGACCCTGGTGGAGCTGTTCGGCCTCGCCCGCGAGCTGAACATCGACGCCGAGGGCATCGACATGGGCCCGTCCCCGACGGACGCCGCCCTGGCCGCCGACCTGGCGCTGCCGATCGAGGAGCTGGAGCTCACGGTCCGCTCCTACAACTGCCTCAAGCGCGAGGGCATCCACACCGTGGGTGAGCTCGTTGCCCGCTCCGAGGCCGACCTGCTCGACATCCGCAACTTCGGTGCGAAGTCGATCGACGAGGTCAAGGCGAAGCTGGCCGGCATGGGCCTGGCCCTCAAGGACAGCCCGCCCGGGTTCGACCCGACCGCTGCCGCCGACGCCTTCGGCGCCGACGACCTCGACGACTCGCACTTCGCCGAGACCGAGCAGTACTAAGAGAATTGGCCGCGGGGGCGGTTCCACGGAACCGCCCCCGTCGTCCTGAAAGCCGTACGGGCACAGTGCCCGTACGCCCGCTGCGGTACCTGGTACGGCCGCAGTCGGAGATTCGAGGAGTAATTCCATGCCGCGTCCCACCAAGGGTGCCCGCCTGGGCGGTGGCCCGCACCACGAGCCGCTGCTGCTCGCCGGCCTGTGCCGGGAGCTGTTCCAGTACGGCCGCATCACCACGACCGAGGCCAAGGCCCGTCGGATGCGCCCGCTGGCGGAGAAGCTGATCACCAAGGCGAAGAAGGGCGACATCCACAACCGTCGCCTGGTGCGCAAGACCATCACCGACGTGTCGGTGCTGCACACCCTCTTCACCGAGATCGCGCCGCGCTACGAGAACCGCCCGGGTGGCTACACCCGCATCACCAAGATCGGTCCCCGTCGTGGCGACAACGCCCCGATGGCCGTGATCGAGCTGGTCGAGGCGCTGACCGTCGCGCAGACCGCCGTCGGCGAGGCCGAGGCCGCCACCAAGCGTGCCGTCAAGGAGGCCGACGCCAAGGTCGAGGCCACCGAGACCGAGGCCGCCGAGCAGGCCTGACACCACTAGGTGTTGTTGCGGGCCCGCTTCCCCAGCGATGGGGGAGCGGGCCCGTTCCTCATGTCCAGGGAGTGAAGAGCAGTGGTCAACGATTGCGCCGAGCGGCCGCCGGTGAAGGACGGCCCGGCCGACGGGTACGTCCGGGTCCGGCTGGACCTCGCCTACCAGGGCGCCGAGTTCTCCGGCTGGGCCCGCCAGAAGGGCGGCCGCCGGACGGTCCAGGAGGAGATCGAGACCGCGCTCCAGATCGTCACCCGCAGCTCGGAGCTGTTCCCGCTGACCGTGGCCGGGCGCACCGACGCCGGGGTGCACGCCCGCGGCCAGGTCGCCCACGTCGACCTGCCGGCCGAGCTGTGGGAGGCGCACCGGGAGAAGCTGCTGCGCCGGCTGGCCGGCCGGCTGCCCGGGGACGTCCGGATCTACCGGGTCGGCGAGGCGCCGGCCGGGTTCGACGCCCGCTTCTCGGCGATCTGGCGCCGGTACGCGTACCGGGTCGCCGACCACCCCGGCGGGGTCGACCCGCTGCTGCGCGGCCACGTGCTCTGGCACGACCGCCCGCTGGACGTGGACCGGATGAACCGGGCGGCCGAGCTGCTGCTCGGCGAGCACGACTTCGCCGCGTACTGCAAGAAGCGCGAGGGCGCCACCACCATCCGCACCCTGCTGGAGCTGCACTGGGACCGCGTCCCGGTGGACTCCTACGCCGCCCAGGAGGGCTCCCTCGCGGTCGCCACCGTCCGGGCCGACGCCTTCTGCCACAACATGGTCCGGGCGCTGGTCGGCGCGATGCTGCTGGTCGGCGACGGGCACCGGCCGGTGGAGTTCCCCGGCGAGGTGCTGGCCGGCGGGGTGCGCAACTCCGCCGTCAACGTGATCCGGCCGTACGGGCTCACGCTGGAGGAGGTCGGCTACCCGCCGGACGACCAGCTGGCCGAGCGCAACCGCGCGGCCCGGCGGATGCGCACCCTGCCCGGGCAGAGCGCGTAGTGAGGTAATCCGTTTTGGCCCGGCGCGTCCGCTTGGGAGAATCGCTCCCATGGGACACGTCGAGATTTCGCACCTGGAGTACTACCTGCCGGACGGGCGCGTCTTGTTCGACGACGCGTCCTTCCGGGTGGGCGAGGGCGCCGCGGTCGCCCTGGTCGGCGCCAACGGCGCCGGCAAGACCACGCTGCTGCGCATGATCGCGGGGGACATCCAGCCGCACGGCGGCTCGGTGACGATCAGCGGCGGGCTCGGCGTGATGCGCCAGTTCGTCGGCACCACCGGCCGCGAGGACCAGCAGGCCACGCCCGGCGCGCTGCCGGCCGACGCCTCGGTGCGCGACCTGCTGGTGTCCGTCGCTCCGGAGCGGATCGCCAAGGCGGCCCGCGCGGTGGACGCCGCCGAGCTGGCGATGATCGCCCAGGACGACGAGAAGACGCAGATGGCCTACGCCCAGGCGCTCTCCGACTGGGCCGACGTCGGCGGCTACGACTACGAGACCGACTGGGACGTCTGCACCATGGCGGCCCTGGGGATGCCCTTCGACAAGGCCCAGTGGCGCGGGCTGAACACCCTCTCCGGCGGCGAGCAGAAGCGGCTCGTGCTGGAGGCGCTGCTGCGCGGCCCCGACGAGGTGCTGCTGCTCGACGAGCCCGACAACTACCTGGACGTCCCGGCCAAGCGCTGGCTGGAGGAGGCCCTCAAGGCCACCTCGAAGACCGTCCTGTTCATCTCGCACGACCGCGAGCTGCTCTCCAAGACCGCGAACAAGATCATCGCCGTCGAGACCGGCGCCACCGGCAGCAGCGTCTGGGTGCACGGCGGCGGCTTCGACACCTTCCACGAGGCCCGCAAGGCCCGCTTCGAGCGCTTCGAGGAGCTGCGCCGCCGCTGGGACGAGGAGCACGCCAAGCTCAAGAAGCTGGTCGTCACCCTGCGCCAGGCCGCCGCGGTCAGCCACGAGATGGCCTCCCGCTACGCCGCCGCCCAGACCAGGCTGAAGAAGTTCGAGGACGCCGGTCCGCCGGAGGCGCCGCCGCGCGAGCAGACCATCACCATGCGGCTCAAGGGCGGGCGCACCGGCGTGCGCGCCTTCACCATGGAGCAGCTGGAGCTCACCGGCCTGATGCAGCCCTTCGACCTGGAGGTCTTCTACGGCGAGCGGGTCGCGGTGCTGGGTGCCAACGGCGCCGGCAAGTCACACCTCCTGCGGCTGCTGGCCGGTGACGGGTCGGTCGCGCACACCGGCGACTGGAAGCTCGGCGCCCGGGTCGTGCCCGGCCACTTCCGGCAGACCCACGCCCACCCGGAGCTGTTCGGCCGCACCGTGCGGTCGATCGTCGAGGAGGAGCACGCGCTCAGCCGTGGCGCCGCGATGGGCGCGCTGCGCCGGTACGAGCTGGACCGCCAGGAGGAGCAGAAGTTCGAGTCGCTGTCCGGCGGGCAGCAGGCCCGGCTGATGATCCTCAAGCTCGAACTCTCCGGCGTGACGGCCCTGTTGCTCGACGAGCCGACCGACAACCTGGACCTGGAGAGCGCCGAGGCCCTGCAGGCCGGCCTGGAGGCCTTCGACGGCACCGTGCTGTGCGTCACCCACGACCGCTGGTTCGCCAAGACCTTCGACCGCTTCCTGGTGTTCGGCGCGGACGGCCGGGTGTACGAGTCGCCGGAGCCGGTCTGGGACGTGACCCGGGTGGAGCGCGAACGCTGAGTGACGGCGGGGGTCGGTCCCGGGCATTTTTGACCCGTCCCCGCCCTGCCGGTAACCTGGACGCTTGATGTGCGTATTGGCTCGCTCTATCTCACGTGAGAGGTCGGTACGCCGGAGACATCAGGTCGTCGACCAGCGGTCCCCCTTGAATTGCGTCCAAGGATGGCCAGGCTGCTCTTCCGTCCGGGTGCTCCTGTCAGGACTCACTCACTGAAAAGCGAAGGCTACGACCGTGCGTACGTACAGCCCCAAGCCCGGCGACGTCCAGCGTCAGTGGCACGTCATCGACGCGACCGACGTCGTGCTGGGCCGCCTGGCCTCCCAGGCCGCCAACCTCCTCCGGGGTAAGCACAAGGCGATCTACGCGCCGCACGTTGACACTGGTGACTTCGTCATCATCATCAACGCCGACAAGGTGCACCTGTCCGGTAACAAGAAGACCCAGAAGCTGGCCTACCGCCACTCGGGCTTCCCGGGTGGTCTGCGCTCGGTGCGCTACGACGACCTGCTGGCGAACAACCCGGAGAAGGCCGTCGAGAAGGCCATCAAGGGCATGATCCCCAAGAACAGCCTGGGTCGCCAGATGCTCTCGAAGCTGAAGGTCTACTCGGGCGACCAGCACCCGCACGCTGCCCAGCAGCCGGTGCCGTTCGAGATCACCCAGGTCGCGCAGTAATTCGGCCACCAAGCCCCCCAACACTGAAAAGAGCTGAGGAACACCGTGGCCGAGACCACTGAAACCCTTGAGGTCGACTTCGACGAGACCGTCGTCGAGGGCGAGTACACCTCCGAGGAGAGCTACACCTCCGAGTCGCTGGCCGGCCGCTTCGGCGAGGCCGTCCCCGGCGCCGGCCTGGGCCGTCGCAAGGAGGCGATCGCCCGCGTGCGCATCGTCCCCGGCACCGGCGTGTGGAAGATCAACGGTCGCACCCTCGAGGGCTACTTCCCGAACAAGGTGCACCAGCAGACCGTGAACGAGCCCTTCAAGCTCCTGGAGCTGGACGGCCGTTACGACGTCGTCGCCCGCATCAGCGGTGGCGGCGTCTCCGGCCAGGCCTACGCGCTGCGCCTCGGCGTCGCCCGTGCCCTGAACGAGGCCGACGTGGACAACAACCGCGGCGCGCTGAAGAAGGCCGGCTTCCTGACCCGTGACGCCCGCGCCGTCGAGCGCAAGAAGGCCGGTCTGAAGAAGGCCCGCAAGGCGCCGCAGTACAGCAAGCGCTAATCGCCTCCCCGGGGGTGCGGTCCGCCCTGGCGGCGCACCCCCTGGTTGCGCGAAACCGTCGCCCCGGAGTACCTCGCGTACTCCGGGGCGACGTGTTCCCCGGCTACTGTGCGGCGGCCGGGATCATCGGTTGGGTTCCGAGCAGTGGTGATGGAGGACGGGACAGTGGGACGACTCTTCGGTACGGACGGCGTGCGCGGGGTGGCCAACGAGGGCCTGACGGCGGAGCTGGCCCTCGGCCTGTCGGTCGCGGCGGCCCATGTGCTCGGTGAGGCCGGCGCCTTCGACGGCCACCGGCCGGTCGCGGTGGTCGGCCGTGACCCGCGCGCCTCGGGCGAGTTCCTCGAGGCCGCCGTCATCGCCGGTCTGGCGAGCGCGGGCGTCGACGTCCTGCGGGTCGGCGTCCTGCCCACCCCGGCCGTGGCGTACCTCACCGGCGCGCTCGGCGCCGACTTCGGCGTGATGCTGTCCGCCAGCCACAACGCCATGCCGGACAACGGCATCAAGTTCCTCGCCCGCGGCGGCCACAAGCTGGACGACCGGATCGAGGACGCGATCGAGACCCACTACCGCAAGCACTCGCTCGGCGACGAGGACTGGAACCGTCCGACCGGCGCGGCCGTCGGCCGGGTGCGCGAGTACACCGAGGGCTTCGACAAGTACGTCGCCCACCTGATCGGTGTGCTGCCCAACCGCCTGGACGGCGTCAAGGTCGTCATCGACGGCGCCCACGGCGCGGCCGCCTACGTCGCCCCCGAGGCCTTCGCCCGGGCCGGCGCCGAGGTGGTCCACACCCTGGGGGCCGAGCCCACCGGCCTCAACATCAACGACGGCGTCGGCTCCACCCACCTGGACCGGCTGCGCGTCGCGATGAAGGAGCACAAGGCCGACCTGGGCATCGCCCTGGACGGCGACGCCGACCGCTGCCTGGCCGCCGACGCCGAGGGCAACGAGGTGGACGGCGACCAGATCATCGCCATCCTCGCCGTCGCCATGAAGGAGGCCGGCACCCTGCGCCGCAACACCGCGGTGGCCACCGTGATGTCCAACCTCGGCTTCAAGCTGGCGATGGAGCGCGAGGGCGTCGAGCTGGTGGAGACCGCCGTCGGCGACCGCTACGTGCTGGAGGCGATGAAGGAGCACGGCTTCGCGCTGGGCGGCGAGCAGTCCGGCCACGTGATCCTGCTGGACCACGCCACCACCGGTGACGGCACCCTGACCGGCCTGATGCTGGGCGCCCGGCTGGCCGCCACCAAGCAGCCGCTGGCCGACCTGGCCGCCGTGATGACCCGGCTGCCGCAGGTGCTGATCAACGTCAAGGGCGTCGACAAGTCCCGGGTGCGGACCAGCACCGAGCTGGCCGCCGCGGTCGCCGGCGCCGAGGCCGAGCTGGGCTCCACCGGCCGGGTGCTGCTGCGCTCGTCGGGCACCGAGCCGCTGGTCCGGGTGATGGTCGAGGCCGCCGACCCGGCGCAGGCCGAGGCGGTCGCGCAGCGGCTGGCCGAGGCGGTGCGCACCCACCTGGGCTGAGCCCCCGTACGGCACGAGGCCCCCACCGGGTTCCGGTGGGGGCCGTCGGTGTTGCTCCGATGACGCCTCAGAGCTTGCGCAGCAGCGCCCGGCGGACCTTGTGGTCCTGGCCCTTCTGGAGGATCAGGGTGGCCCGGCCGCGGGTCGGCAGGACGTTCTCCAGCAGGTTGGGCTTGTTGATGGTGCGCCAGACCTGCCGGCCGTACTCCATCGCCTCCTCCTCCGGCACCTCGGTGAAGCGGCGGAAGTAGGAGTTCGGGTCCTGGAAGGCGGTCTGCCGCAGCTTGCGGAAGCGGTCCAGGTACCAGTGCTCGATGTCGTCGGTCCGGGCGTCGACGTAGATCGAGAAGTCGAAGTAGTCGGCCACCGCGAGGCGGGTGCGGCCGTCGGTGCCGGGCAGGGCCGGCTGGAGCACGTTCAGGCCCTCGACGATCAGGATGTCCGGGCGTTCCACGGTGAGCCGCTCGCCCTGCACGATGTCGTACACCAGGTGCGAGTAGACCGGCGCGCTGACCCGCTCCTTGCCCGCCTTCACGTCCGCGACGAACCGCATCAGCGCCCGGCGGTCGTACGACTCCGGGAAGCCCTTGCGGGCCATCAGGCCGCGGCGGCGCAGCTCGGCGTTGGGCAGCAGGAAGCCGTCGGTGGTGACCAGTTCGACCCGGGGGTGCTCGGGCCAGCGGGCGAGCAGCGCCTGGAGCAGACGGGCGGTGGTCGACTTGCCGACCGCGACGGAGCCGGCCACGCCGATGATGAACGGGGTGCGGGTGCGCTCGGTGTCCGGGGTGTCCAGGAAGGTGCCCAGCGCGCCGCGCAGCTCGTGCGTGGCGTGGATGTACAGGTTCAGCAGTCGCGACAGCGGCAGGTAGACGTCGCGGACCTCGTCCAGGTCGAGGGCGGTACCGAGGCCGCGCAGCCGCTCCACCTCCTCGGCGCTCAGCGGCAGCGGCGTACGCTCGCGCAGTGCGCTCCACTCGGCCCGGCTGAGGTCCACGTAGGGAGACGGGGACGGGCCGGGCGTGGCGGCGCCCCGCGTACAGAGTTCGGTCAGCACATGCTCCATTGTGAGCCGTCGCGCCGTTCACGGTTGCTGTGGTGTCGGTCACGCAGCGTTCGCGCGCGGCGGGAAAACGGCCACAGAACCGCCCTTATGCTGGCACGCATGTGCGGAATTGTTGGATACGTGGGCGCTCAGTCCGCCCTCGACGTAGTAATCGCAGGCTTGCAGCGCCTGGAGTACCGGGGTTACGACTCGGCCGGTGTCGCGGTGCAGGTCCAGGACTCCGAGGGGCAGTGGAGCCTGGCCACGGACAAGAAGGCGGGCAAGCTCGCCAACCTGGAGAAGTCGCTCGCCGAGTCCCCTCTGCCCGGCGGCACCACCGGCATCGGCCACACCCGCTGGGCCACCCACGGCGGCCCGACGGACGCCAACGCCCACCCCCACCTGGACGACCGGCAGCGGGTGGCCGTGGTGCACAACGGCATCATCGAGAACTTCGCCCAGCTGCGCGCCGAGATCGCCGAGCGCGGCCACACCCTCCGGTCCGAGACCGACACCGAGGTCGTCGCCCACCTGCTGGGCGAGGCCTACGCGGGTGACCTCGCCGAGGCCATGCGGGTGGTCTGCCGTCAGCTGGAGGGCGCCTTCACCCTGGTGTCCGTGCACGCGGACGCGCCGGACGTGGTCGTCGGCGCCCGCCGCAACTCGCCGCTGGTGGTCGGCCGCGGCGAGGGCGAGAACTTCCTCGCCTCGGACGTCGCCGCCTTCATCGCCCACACCCGTGAGGCGATCGAGCTGGGCCAGGACCAGGTGGTCGAGCTGCGCCGCGAGGGCGTGACCGTCACCAACTTCGACGGCACCCCGGCCGACGTGCGCGAGTACCACGTCGACTGGGACGCCTCCGCCGCCGAGAAGGGCGGCTACGACTACTTCATGCTCAAGGAGATCGCCGAGCAGCCGAAGGCGGTCGCCGACACCCTGCTCGGCCGGATCGGCACCGACGGCCGGCTCACCCTCGACGAGCTGCGGATCTCCGACGCCGACCTGCGCTCGGTCGACAAGGTCGTCATCGTGGCCTGCGGCACGGCCTTCCACGCCGGCATGATCGCCAAGTACGCGATCGAGCACTGGACCCGCATCCCCTGCGAGGTCGAGGTCGCCTCCGAGTTCCGCTACCGCGACCCGATCATGGGCCCGGGCACGCTGGTCATCGCCATCTCGCAGTCCGGCGAGACCATGGACACCCTGATGGCCCTGCGGCACGCCCGCGAGCAGGGCGCCAAGGTGCTGGCGATCTGCAACACCAACGGCTCCACCATCCCGCGCGAGTCGGACGCGGTGCTGTACACCCACGCCGGCCCGGAGGTCGCGGTCGCCTCCACCAAGGCGTTCCTGACCCAGCTGGTCGCCTGCTACCTGGTCGCCCTGTACCTGGGCCAGGTGCGCGGCACCAAGTGGGGCGACGAGATCTTCGCCGTCATCAAGGAGCTCGGCGACGCGCCGAAGCAGGTCGAGCAGGTCCTGGAGACCATGGAGCCGGTGCGCGAGCTGGCCCGCTCGCTGGCCGACGCCCGCTCGGTGCTGTTCCTCGGCCGCCACGTCGGCTTCCCGGTGGCCCTGGAGGGCGCGCTCAAGCTCAAGGAGCTGGCGTACATGCACGCCGAGGGCTTCGCGGCGGGCGAACTCAAGCACGGCCCGATCGCCCTGATCGAGGAGGGGCTGCCGGTCGTGGTGGTCGTGCCCTCGCCGCGCGGCCGGTCGATCCTGCACGACAAGATCGTCTCCAACATCCAGGAGATCCGGGCCCGCGGCGCCCGCACGATCGTGATCGCCGAGGAGGGCGACGAGGCCGTCGTCCCGTACGCGGACCACCTGATCCGCATCCCGGCCACCCCGACCCTGCTCCAGCCGCTGGTCGCCACCGTCCCGCTCCAGGTCTTCGCCTGCGAGCTGGCCACGGCCAAGGGCCACGAGGTCGACCAGCCGCGCAACCTGGCGAAGTCGGTCACCGTCGAGTAAGTGACGACCACGACGCCCCTGCGGTGGCTGTGCCCTACCGCAGGGGCGCCGTGTCGAGGGTGAAGGAGAATGGGGCGGGCAGGTCGATCGGCTTGCCGAACGGGACCGGCTCCTTCTCGGTGTAGTCGTCGCCCTCGGGCTTGGTGAACAGGGTGACCGTGCCTTTGCCCCGGTCGACCAGCAGGTAGCAGGGGATGCCGGCAGCGGCGTACCCGCGGCGCTTCTGTTCGCGGTCCCTGCCCGGGCTGGTGGACGTGACCTCGAAGACGAGCAGTACGCCGGCGGCGTCCGCCCACGAATCGGCGTTGAGGAAATGCCCGACCGGGCTGACGGTTCCGTCAGGGATGAACCGCCCGGACGGCACGACCAGCCCCTTGTTGCCGGACAGGTCGAACTCGGCCTCGGCCTTGCGCATGAACTGCCGGTTCAACAGGGAGAACGCGGCCTCGTGCTCTCCGTCCGGTGGTGGCGTCACAACGATCTCCCCTTCGACGAGCTCGGCCTTGTAGCCGGGCGGCGTTTCCAGCTCCAGGAACGCCTGGAGGAGGTTGTCCCGGCCCAGCGGGCCCTCGACGGCTGGCATGGCGACCATGGCCCTTCTCCCTCCTGTGGGTCCGTGCCGAGCCACAAGGTAGGCGTACGGACCGACACCGGCGGGGCATCGAAGTGGGTGTCACTCGAAAGTGTGCCGCAGTCCGGCCTGCCGTGGGGCCGCGGCGCGGGCTAGCGTCGGTGGTACGCCGATCGCCGAGGGAGACCCGCCATGCGCCATGCACACCCTGTGGAAACCGTCCGGGCCGCGGAGGCGGAGCTGATGGCGCGGCTGCCGGAGGGCACGCTGATGCAGCGGGCGGCGGCGGGGTTGGCGGCGACCTGCGCGCGGCTGCTGACGCGGCGTCGGGGGCGGGTGTACGGCAGTCGGGTGACGGTGCTGGCGGGCAGCGGGGACAACGGGGGTGACGCCCTGTACGCCGGGGCCGCGCTGGCCCGGCGCGGGGCGCGGGTGACGGCGGTGCTGCTGGCGCCGGAGAAGGCGCACCCGGGCGGGCTGGCCGCGCTGCGGGCCGCCGGCGGACGGGTGACGGTGGAGCAGGAAGTCGGCCTGGCCGACTTCTCGCGCGCGGACCTGGTGCTGGACGGCATCGTCGGCATCGGCGGCCGGGGCGGGCTGCGCCCCGAGGCGGAGCCGTACGCGCGGGCCTCGCGGTCCGGGACCGTGGTGGCGGTGGACCTGCCGAGCGGGGTGGACGCCGACACCGGCGAGGTGCCGGGCGCGGCGCTGCGGGCGGACGTCACGGTCTGCTTCGGCACGTACAAGCCCGGGCTGCTGGTCGACCCGGGGGCCTCGTATGCGGGCGTGGTGCAGCTGGTCGGTATCGGGCTGGAGCCGCCCGCCGCGGAGGTGACGGCGCTCCAGCACGCGGACGTGGCGGCGCTGCTGCCGGCGCCGGGCGCGGAGAGCGACAAGTACCGTCGCGGCGTCGTCGGGGTGGCGGCCGGCTCGGCGACCTACCCGGGGGCGGCGCTGCTGGCCGTGGCGGGGGCGCTGCACGGCGGCGCGGGCGCCGTCCGGTACGTCGGCACGGCGGCCGAGGAGGTGGTGCGGCGCTTCCCGGAGACGCTGGTCACCGAGGGCGGCCCGGCCGGTGCCGGGCGGGTGCAGGCCTGGGTGGTCGGGCCGGGCGGCGGCGAGGGGGCGCGGCAGGCGCTGACCGAGGCGCTGGCGAGCGACGTCCCGGTGCTGGTGGACGCGGACGGCCTGACCGAGCTGGGCCGGCTCGGTCCGGACGCGCTGGCCGGCCGCACCGCGCCCACCCTGCTCACCCCGCACACCGGCGAGGCCGCCCGGCTGCTCGCGGGCGCCGAGGGCGGCGCGCCGCCGGCCGCCGACGACCTGGCCGCGGCCCGGCTGGCCACCGCCCGCCGACTGGCGGCGCACTACCACGCGACGGTGCTGCTGAAGGGCTCCACCACGGTGGTCGCCGACCCGGGCGGGGCCGTCCGGGTGAACCCGACCGGCACCTCCTGGCTGGCCACCGCCGGCAGCGGCGACGTCCTGGCCGGGCTGGCCGGCTCCCTGCTGGCGGCGGGCCTCGCGCCGCTGGACGCCGCGTCGGTGGCCGCCTACCTGCACGGCCTGGCCGGCCGCGAGGCGGCGGGCGCGCCGGGCGCCCCGACGACGGCGCTCGCGGTGGCCGGGGCGCTGCCGGCGGTGTGGCGGGCGGTCCGCGAGGGGTGGGCGCCGGAACCGGAACGTCCGGTCGCGGCGTCCTGAACGGGGTGAACGGGCGGTCCGCCGCACGTCGGCGCGTCGTAGGGGGCCGTCGTGCCCGACGGGCCGTTCGGCGAGGACTCCGGGACGTCTGGGAGACTGACCCTGATGACAACTGCGAACACGACCGGCACGGCCACCCTCACCGACGGCGTACGGGCCGAGGCGACCATCGATCTCGCCGCCCTGCGCGGCAACCTCGCGGCGCTGCGCGAGCGCGTCGGCAACGCGGCGGTGATGCTCGCGGTCAAGGCGAACGCCTACGGCCACGGCGCGGTCGAGTGCGCCCGGGAGGCGGTCGCGAACGGCGTCGGCTGGCTCGGCTGCGCGACCCCGGACGAGGCGCTGGCACTGCGGGCCGCGGGCATCCGCCCCGAGCAGGCCCGCATCCTGTGCTGGCTGTGGACGCCGGGCGGCCCGTGGCGCGAGGCGCTGCGCGCGGACCTGGACATCTCGGTCAGCGGCCAGTGGGCGCTGGACGAGCTGCTGCCCGCCGTGCGCGAGACCGGCATCCCGGCCCGGGTGCACCTGAAGGCCGACACCGGCCTCGGCCGCAACGGCTGCCAGCCGCACGACTGGCCGCAGCTGGTGGCCGCCGCCCGCCGGGCCGAGGCGGAGGGACTGCTGACGGTCGTCGGCGTCTGGTCGCACTTCGCCGCGGCGGACGAGCCCGGCCACCCGTCGATCCAGGCCCAGCTGGACTCCTACCGCACCGCGCTGGCCACGGCCGAGGCCGCCGGGCTGCGCCCCGAGGTCCGGCACCTGGCGAACTCCCCGGCCGCCCTGCTGCTGCCCGAGGCGCACTTCGACCTGGTCCGCACCGGCCTGGCCGCGTACGGGCTGTCGCCGGTGCCCGAGGTGGGCTCCCCGGCGGACTTCGGGCTGCGCCCGGTGATGGCGCTGACCGCGCGGCTGGCGCTGGTCAAGCACGTCCCCGGCGGACACGGGGTCAGCTACGGCCACCACTACACGACGCCGGGCGAGACCACCCTGGGCCTGGTGCCGCTCGGCTACGGCGACGGCATCCCCCGGCACGCCAGCGGCACCGGCCCGGTGCAGATCGGCGGCAAGTGGCGCACGGTGGCCGGCCGGGTCGCGATGGACCAGTTCGTGGTGGACCTCGGCGGCGACACCCCGGAGATCGGCGACGAGGTGCTGTTGTTCGGCAACGGCGAGCGCGGCGAGCCCACCGCCGAGGACTGGGCCCGCGCCTGCGGCACCATCTCGTACGAGATCATCACCCGGATCGGCGCCCGGGTGCCCCGCCGCTACCTGGGCGGCAGCCACGCCGAGGGCCCGTCGGCATGACCGACGCACCGGCCGAGCGAGGTCCGGTCGCGGCGGTCGCCAAGGCGGCCGGCGCCGCCGGGGTGAGCCGGGCGGGAGTGATCGGGATCTCGGTCGGCGTGCTGGCGGCCGGGGCGGCCGCGGGCGTCGCGATAGAGCGGCTGACCGTCGGCCGGGCGATGCGCCGCAGGGCCCGGGCCGAGCTGGACGCGAACGCCCCGTACGGCTCGCTGCGCGGCCGTCCGCGGACGGTGGCCGCGCCGGACGGCACCGAGCTGTACGTCGAGCTGGACGGCACCGGCTGGAGCGAGCCGGACGGCGACGGCCGCGCAGCGAGCCACCGCCCGGAACCGCTGACCGTGGTGTTCTGCCACGGCTACTGCCTCAACCAGGACAGCTGGCACTTCCAGCGGGCCGCGCTGCGCGACGGCATGCGGCTGGTCTTCTGGGACCAGCGCAGCCACGGCCGCTCCGAGCGCTCCCGCTCCTACCTGGCGGGGGAGCCGGCCGGCATCGACCAGCTGGGCGGCGACCTCAAGGCGGTGATCGACGCCGTCGCCCCGACCGGGCCGCTGGTGCTGGTGGGCCACTCGATGGGCGGCATGACGGTGATGGCGCTGGCCGACCAGCACCCGGAGCTGTTCCGCGAGCGTGTCGCCGGCGTGGCGCTGATCGGGACCCTCGCCGGGGACTGGAACGACGTCAGCCTGGGCCTGCCGAAGGCCGGCGCGAAGCTGTTCAAGAAGGTCGCGCCCGGGATGGTGAAGCTGCTGGGCCGCCAGGTCGACCTGGTCGAGGCGACCAGGCGGCTGGGCTCGGACGTGGCCGCGGTGTTCTACCGGAGGTTCTCCTTCGGCGGCCGGGACGTCGACCCCGGCGTGGTGCGCTTCGCCGAGCAGCTGCTGGACGCCACCCCGATCGACGTGGTCGCCGAGTTCTACCCGGTGTTCGGGGCGCACGAGAAGTACGAGGCGCTGGTCGCCCTGCGCGGCCTGCCCGCGCTGGTGCTGGCCGGGACGAAGGACCTGCTGACGCCCTCGACGCACAGCGAGGCGATCGCCGAGCGGCTGCCCGGCGCCGAGCTGGTGCCGGCCGAGGGCGCCGGGCACCTGGTGATGCTGGAGCGCCCCGAGCTGGTCGACCACGAGCTGGCGCGGCTGCTGCGCCGGGCCGCCGGCTTCGCCGGGGCGGCGCCGCTGCCCGCGGCCGTCCTCGACCTGGCCCGGGAGCGGGCCGCGGAGAGCGTCGCCGATCCGGTGTGACTCAGGGCCCCGCCCACCGCACAGGGGCGCGCGGATGTGGCACGGTAGCGGTGGCGGCCGGTGGTCGGTGCGCCGGTACGGACCGAAGGGCAAGACACGCGCATGGGCTCGCACGCCACTCTCACCGTCCCAACCCCGGAGCGGATGGGCCGGCTCGGCCGGGAGCTGGCCGCGCTGCTGCGGCCGGGGGACCTGGTGCTGCTCTCCGGCGAGCTGGGGGCGGGGAAGACCACGCTGACCCGCGGCCTGGGGGAGGGCCTGCAGGTCCGCGGGGCGGTGACCTCGCCGACCTTCGTGATCGCCCGGGTGCACCCCTCGCTGGTCGGCGGCCCGGCGCTGGTGCACGTGGACGCGTACCGGCTGGGCGGGGACCTGGACGAGATGGAGGACCTCGACCTGGACGTCTCGCTGCCCGAGTCGGTGGTCGTGGTCGAGTGGGGCGAGGGCAAGGTCGAGCGGCTGTCCGAGGACCGGCTGGAGGTCCGGATCGAGCGTGCCATCGGTGACACCGCGGACGGCGACGACCAGGACCCGCGCCGGGTGGTGCTGACGGGCATCGGCCCGCGCTGGGCGGACGCGGCGCTGGCGGACCTCGGATAGCCGACGTGTTGCCGACACGTTGCCGACAAGCTGTCGGCAAGATGTTGCGGGCGGGGTGCCGGGCGTGGTGGGATGGGTGCTGCGGTTAGGTCTGCCTAACTAGGGAGGCGCCATGTCGAGCCCCACCCCCGTCCCGAAGCGCGCGGTCCCCGCCGCCGGGGCCGGAGACTCCGCCCGCCGCGCTCCGGGAGAGCCGATGCGGGCGCTGCTGGCCGCCTGCGCGGCCGCCGAGGCGGTGTCCACTCCGCCCGAACCCCGGCCCGGGCAGCACGAACGGCCCGAGGCGCGGACGCCCCGGGCCGCGTGAGGCCGGTCCTCCCGGGCCCTGAGCGGGCCGCCCGGATCAGGCGATCACGACCACCTTGGTGTCCTTGGGCGCGAAGTCCCAGAGCAGCTGCCCCTCCGGGCGGCCGCTGCGGATGCCGCCGGTCTTGGCGCTCGGGTCGACGGTCGGCGTCGCGCCGTCCACCGCCGCGCTGAAGCCGAACACCACGCCGTTCTGCTGCGCGAAGCGCACCACGTGCTCGATCTGCTTGCCGTCCGACCCGGTGGTGGTCTGGGTGCGGCTGTACACCGCGTAGCTGCCGGGGGCCGGCTCGACCGAGCCCGGGGTGACCGGGAAGGCGGCCGCGACCTGCGGGGTCTTCTTCGGGTCGACCAGCCAGACGTAGTGGCTGCCGATCGAGTACACCACCCGGATGCCGGTGCCCGAGACGGCGCCGGTCGGCAGTGTCGGGACGGTCGGGGTGGGTGCGGCGGTCGGCGCCGCGGCGGTGGCCGTGCCGGTCGCCGTGGTGGTGGCGGTGGGCTTGGCGCCGCCCGCCCGGTCTTGGGCGCCGTTGGCCTGGAAGGCCAGCAGGCTCACCACCGCCAGGGCCCCCAGGGTCAACCCCGTGACCACCACTCCAGGACCCATCTTCGCCACGTTGCCGCTCCCGCCGCCGTCCCTTTACGTACGGCCCCATCGTGCCAGGTTCATCCGCGCGGGTCGCAGTGCCTCGGATGTGTGTTCCTGGGTGGTACACCTTGCCGATCGGCCGGTCGGCCCAACGTCGGTCTAACCTTGACCCGTGCTGCTGCTCGCGTTCGACACCGCTACCCCCGCCGTCACCGCCGCCGTCCACGACGGCACGGCCGTTCTCGCCGAGACCCACCAGGTCGACGCCAGGCGCCACGGCGAACTGCTGCTGCCCGCGATCGACCAGGTGCTGCGGGCCGCCGGTGTGGACAAGCACCGGCTGACCGGCATCGCGGTCGGCGTCGGCCCCGGCCCGTACACCGGCCTGCGGGTCGGCCTGGTGACCGCCGCCGCGCTCGGCCACGCGCTCGGGCTGCCGGTGCACGGCGTCTGCACCCTGGACGCGATCGCCTTCCAGGCCCGCGCCGAGGGGCTGGAAGGGCAGCCGTTCACGGTCGCCACCGACGCGCGCCGCAAGGAGGTCTACTGGGCCTCGTACGACGCCGAGGGCCGCCGCACCGAGGGCCCCGGCGTGGACCGCCCGGCCGAGCTGACCCCGCAGGAACGCTCCGTCGGCGCCGGCGCGCTGCTCTACCCCGACGCCTTCCCCGGCGCCCACGGCCCCGCGCACGTCTCGGCCGGCGCGCTGGCCGGCTTCGCCGCCGCCGAACTGGCCGCCGGGCGCGAGCTGCTGCCGAACCACCCGCTGTACCTGCGCCGCCCGGACGCCCAGGTCCCCGCGGCCTACAAGACCGTTCTAGGGGGCAAGGCGGTGCTCCCGGCGTGAACCACGGCACCACCCTGCGCCCGATGCGCTGGTGGGACATCGCGCCGGTGCTGGAGCTGGAGCTGCGGCTCTTCCCCGAGGACGCCTGGTCCGCCGGGATGTTCTGGTCCGAGCTGGCCGAGTCCCACCCCGGCGGCACCCGCCACTACACCGTCGCGACCGCCCCGGACGGCCGGATCGTCGGCTACGCCGGGCTGATGGCGATCGCCGGCGAGGGCGACGTCCAGACCATCGCCGTCGACGAGCGCCACCAGGGCGCCGGCCTCGGCGCGGCGCTGCTCACCGACCTGATCCGGGAGGCCGCCCGGCGCGAGTGCGCCGAGCTGCTGCTGGAGGTGCGGGTGGACAACCCGCGCGCCCAGCGGCTGTACGAGCGCCACGGCTTCGAACCGGTGGGCATCCGGCGCGGCTACTACCAGCCCGCCAACGTCGACGCGCTGGTGATGCGCCTCGACCACCCGAGCACTGACAGCACTGACCCGAAGGACATTGAGGACACCCGCCATGGCTGACGAACCGCTCGTCCTCGGCATCGAGACCTCCTGCGACGAGACCGGCGTCGGCATCGTGCGCGGCACCACGCTGCTGGCCGACGCGGTCGCCTCCAGCGTCAACGACCACGCCCGCTTCGGCGGCGTCGTCCCGGAGATCGCCAGCCGGGCGCACCTGGAGGCGATGATCCCGACCATCCAGCGCGCGCTGGACACCGCCGGGATCAAGGCGACCGACCTGGACGGCATCGCCGTCACCGCCGGCCCCGGCCTGGCCGGCGCGCTGCTGGTCGGCGTCAGCGCCGCGAAGGCGTACGCCTGGGCGCTGGACAAGCCGCTGTACGGGGTCAACCACCTCGCCTCGCACATCTGCGTCGACCAGCTGGAGCACGGCCGGCTGCCCTCGCCGACGATGGCCCTGCTGGTCTCCGGCGGGCACTCCTCGCTGCTGCTCAGCGAGGACATCACCAGCGACGTCCGCCCGCTCGGCGCGACCATCGACGACGCGGCCGGCGAGGCCTTCGACAAGGTCGCCCGGGTGCTCGGCCTGGGCTTCCCCGGCGGCCCGATCGTCGACCGCACGGCCCGCGAGGGCGACCCGAAGGCGATCGCCTTCCCGCGCGGCCTGAGCGGCAGGAACGACCCGGAGTACGACTTCTCCTTCTCCGGTCTGAAGACCGCCGTCGCCCGCTGGGTCGAGGCCAAGCGCCGGGCCGGCGAGGAGGTGCCGATCGCCGACGTGGCGGCGTCCTTCCAGGAGGCGGTCACCGACGTGCTCACCCGCAAGGCCGTCAAGGCGTGCAAGGACAACGGCGTCGACCACCTGATGATCGGTGGCGGCGTGGCGGCCAACTCGCGGCTGCGCGAGATGGCCCAGCAGCGCTGCGACCGGGCCGGCATCCGGCTGCGGGTGCCCCGGCCGGGCCTGTGCACCGACAACGGCGCGATGGTCGCGGCGCTGGGCTCCGAGATGGTGTGGCGCGACCGCACGCCGTCCGCCTTCGACCTGTCGGCGGACTCCTCGCTGCCCGTCACCGAGGTCCACGTGCCGCACACGGACTTCCACGGCCAGGCCTACGAGGCCCTCGGCGGTGGCGCGGCATGACCGTCGCCGCGATGTGGGAGGCCCGGGCGGCCGCCGGCCGGGCGGCCGAACTCGCCGCCTGGGTACGGGAGTCGGCGCTGCCCGGACTCCGTGGCGCGGCCGGGCTGGAGCGCCTCGAACTGCTCTCCGCCCCGGGGGAGCGGGTGCTGCTGATCGCCTGGTGGAACGGTGAGCCGGTGCCCGTCGCCGACCCGCCGGCCGAACTGCTCGGCCGCCCGGTGCACCGCTGGGCCTTCACCAGCGAGCACGTCGAGCAGCCCGTCGGGCAGCCCTCCGAGTAGTCCGTCGAGTAGCCCCCGGTCGGGAACCGCGGGCCCGGTCATTACCGTGCTTAGCTGATAGAAGGCTGAACGGGAACCGGGAGCGGCTGCGGTGATCAGGGACGGGCGGAGCAGGACCAGGACGTACGCGGTGGGGGCGCTGGCGGTGCTGGCCCTCGCCACCGCGTGCGGCAGTAACGGGAGCGGCGGCAGCGCCGCCCCGGCCGCCACGAGCGCGCCGACCGCACCCCAGAGCGCCGCGCCGGCGCCGATCGGCGCGGCCGCGACCCCCTCGGCCGGCGCCTCCACGGGAGCGGCCGCGGCGGCTTGGGCCAAGTGGAACCTCACCCCGCTCGCCCCCGCCCCGGCGCCGCCCGCCGACAAGCCGATCAAGCTCGAACGGACCGGCCCCGTACCGGTGTTCAGCGAGGTGAAGACGAGCGACAAGGTCGTCTTCATCACCATCGACGACGGAGCCGAGAAGGACCCGAAGTTCGTCGAGATGCTCACCGACCTCAAGGTGCCGATATCGATGTTCCTGACCCGGGACATCGTCAAGAACGACTACGGCTACTTCAAGCCGCTCCAGGCACTCGGCAACCACGTCCAGAACCACACCGTCGACCACCCGGTGATGAGCAAGATCCCGGCGGAGAAGCAGAAGTCCGAGATCTGCGACGCGCAGTCCGCGCTCACCCAGCAGTACGGCACCGCCCCACTGCTGTTCCGCCCGCCGTTCGGCGACGGCGCCAACACCCCGACGCTCAACACCTCCGTCCAGCAGTGCGGCCCGCGGGCGATCGTGCTGTGGCGCGAGTCGATGCAGATCCACGACATGCAGTACCAGTCGGGGGACAAGAAGCTGAAGCCCGGCGACATCATCCTGGCGCACTTCCGCGGCCCCAAGGAGCTCAAGGGCGCCACGATGACCCAGATGTTCGGCGACCTGCTGGCCCGGATCCAGGAGCAGGGCTTCTCGGTGGCCCGGCTGGAGGACTACGTCCAGGCGCCCGCGTCCTGAGGAGCCCGTACGGGCTGCCCCAGCATCATCAGCGGTCCGTGGTCGGTGCGGCTGAGGATCACCGTGACGGTGTTCGGCCCGGAGGGCTTGAGCTGGCGGCGCAGTTCCTCCGGGGTGATCGCCATCCCGCGCTTCTTGATCACCACCGTGCCGACCGCGCGCTCGCGCAGCAGCGCCTTCAGCTTCTTGATGTTGAACGGCAGCACGTCGGTGAGCTCGAAGGCGTGCGCGTACGGGGTGGCGACCAGCTCGTCCGAGGTCAGGTAGGCGATCTTCGGGTCGATCAGCCGGCCGCCCACCTGCCCGGCCACCTCGGCCACCAGGTGGGCCCGGATCACCGCGCCGTCCGGCTCGTACAGGTAGCGCCCGACCGGGCCGGCCGGCGGGTCGGGCAGGTCGCCGCCGGTCAGGCTGGCGCCCTGCGGCAGCAGGGTGGCGCGGTGCGGGCTCGCGGCCCGGGTGCCGAACCAGAGCACCGCCTCCTTGACGTCGCCGTGGTCGGAGACCCACTCGGCCTCGGCGTCCTCGGGCACGGCCTCGTGCGGGATGCCAGGGGCCACCTTCAGGGCGCCGATCGGGGTCCGCCGGCCCGCCTCGATCGCCCAGGAGAGCGGCGGGGCGTACGCCTCCGGGTCGAACACCCGGCCGCGCGAGGTGCGCCGGGCCGGGTCGGTGAACACCGCGTCGTAGCCGGTGACGTCCACCTCGGCGACGTCCGCGCAGCGCACCTCGACCAGCTCGGCCAGGCCCAGCGCGGCGGCGTTGGCCGCGGTGGCGGCGCAGGCCGCCGGGTCCTTGTCGACGGCCAGCACCTCGATGCCCGCCCGGGCCAGCGCCAGCACGTCGCCGCCGATGCCACAGCACAGGTCCGCCAGCCGCCGTACGCCGAGGTCGGCGAACCGCCGCGCCCGCCACTCGGCGACGCTGCGCCGGGTGGACTGCTCGACTCCGTTGGGCGTGAAGTACATCAGGTCGGCGTCCGCCCCGAACTTCGCCCGCGCCCGCTGCCGCAGCCGCGCCTGCCCGAACGCCGCCGACACCAGCTCCGCCGGGTGCTCCCGCCGCAGGCGCGTCGCCAGCGCCAGCTCCTCCTCGGGGGTGAACTCGCGCAGCTCGGCGAGCAGGGCCTGGCCCTCGGGGGTCAGCAGCGGCTGGAGGTTCTCGGTGTCCACGGGGCCATTCTCGCCGGTCGGCCGGGGAGGAACGCGATCACGATCGCGCCGGGCGTCGTCACCGCCACAGGACGCCCGAGGAGAAGACCGCCGGCAGCATGAGCGGGGAGAGCGCTGCGGTGGCGGGGAGGAGGCGGTAGCCGGACCGCCGGGTGCGGAAGGCGACCGCGAGGCCCACGGCCAGGGTGACGACCGGGGCGGCCAGCATCCCGATGCCGAGGAAGGCCCAGATGAGCCCGTCCCCGTCGTCCCCGTGGCCGGGGCCGCTGCCGAGGCAGACGACGAAGGAGAAGACGACGAACGGCAGCGCGGCTCCCAGCAGCGGCAGTGCCAGCAGGGAGAGCGCCGCGTCCTTGAGCCTGGACGGGTCGATGCGGGCCGGGATCGGAGTCATGGCAGGGAGTCTGTCGGGGCGGGCGGCGTCGCACATGAGTACGGCTACTCATCCGCGGAACCGGGGGCCCCAGGGCGCGCCGTTGGCACTCTGGTTGACTGAGTGCTAACACGGCCCTATGGTCGTCCTTGGCACTCCCCACCAGGAGAGTGCTAACGCGACGACGCGTGTCTGACCCCCGCGACGGCAGGCCCGCAGGATCGCCCCTACCCGTTAGAAAACCCCGTAATCTCCGAAGGGGAGCTCGGACGTGACCACCAGCAGCAAGGTTGCCATCAAGCCGCTCGAGGACCGCATCGTGGTCCAGCCGCTCGACGCCGAGACCACCACGGCCTCCGGCCTGGTTATCCCGGACACCGCCAAGGAGAAGCCCCAGGAGGGCGTCGTCCTGGCCGTCGGCCCGGGCCGCTTCGAGGACGGCCAGCGTCTGCCGCTCGACGTCGCCGTGGGTGACATCGTCCTGTACTCGAAGTACGGCGGCACCGAGGTGAAGTACCAGGGCGAGGAGTACCTGGTGCTCTCCGCCCGCGACGTTCTCGCGATCATCGAGAAGTAAAGACGTCCCGACCCGCCCCGGATCCGTGTCCTCCGTGACAGTGGCCCGGGGCGTGGTTGTTGGTTCACGTAGTTCGGCGGCCGGTGGGCCGGCCGCAGCCCCGAGGGAATAGGGAACATGGCGAAGATCCTGCAGTTCGACGAGGACGCCCGCCGCTCGCTGGAGCGCGGTGTCAACAAGCTGGCCGACACCGTCAAGGTGACCATCGGCCCCAAGGGCCGCAACGTCGTCATCGACAAGAAGTTCGGCGCCCCGACCATCACCAACGACGGTGTCACCATCGCCCGTGAGGTCGAGCTGGACGACCCGTACGAGAACCTTGGCGCGCAGCTCGTCAAGGAGGTCGCCACCAAGACCAACGACGTCGCGGGTGACGGCACCACCACCGCCACCGTGCTGGCCCAGGCCCTGGTCAACGAGGGTCTGCGCAACGTCGCCGCCGGCGCCGGCCCGGCCGCCCTGAAGAAGGGCATCGACAAGGCCGTCGCCGCCGTCTCCGAGCACCTGCTGTCCATCGCCCGCGAGATCGAGGGCAAGGACGACGTCGCCGCCGTCGCGTCCCTCTCCGCGCAGGACACCCAGGTCGGCGAGCTGATCGCCGAGGCGATCGACAAGGTCGGCAAGGACGGTGTCATCACCGTCGAGGAGTCGAACACCTTCGGCGTGGAGCTGGACTTCACCGAGGGCATGCAGTTCGACAAGGGCTACCTGTCGCCGTACTTCGTCACCGACGCGGAGCGGCAGGAGGCGGTCCTGGAGGACCCGTACATCCTGATCAACCAGGGCAAGATCTCCTCCATCCAGGAGCTGCTGCCGCTGCTGGAGAAGATCCTCCAGGGCGGTGCCTCCAAGCCGCTGCTGATCATCGCCGAGGACGTCGACGGCGAGGCGCTGTCGACCCTGGTCGTGAACAAGATCCGTGGCACCTTCAACGCCGTCGCCGTCAAGGCCCCGGGCTTCGGCGACCGCCGCAAGGCGATCCTCGGCGACCTGGCCGTCCTGACCGGTGGCCAGGTCATCTCCGAGGAGGTCGGCCTCAAGCTCGACCAGGTCGGCCTGGACGTGCTGGGCACCGCCCGCCGCGTGACCATCACCAAGGACGAGACCACGGTCGTCGACGGTGCCGGTGACGCCGAGGCCGTGGCCGGCCGCGTCGCCCAGATCAAGGGCGAGATCGCCGCGACCGACTCCGACTGGGACCGCGAGAAGCTGCAGGAGCGCCTGGCCAAGCTGGCCGGCGGCGTCTGCGTCATCAAGGTCGGCGCCGCCACCGAGGTGGAGCTGAAGGAGCGCAAGCACCGCCTGGAGGACGCCATCTCGGCGACCCGCGCCGCGGTCGAGGAGGGCATCGTCGCCGGTGGTGGCGCCTCCCTGGTCCACGCCGCCAAGGTGCTGGAGGACGGCCTGGGCCTGTCGGGCGACGAGGCCACCGGTGTCGCCGTGGTCCGCAAGGCGCTGCACGAGCCGCTGCGCTGGATCGCCCAGAACGCCGGCCTGGAGGGCTACGTCATCACCCACAAGGTCGCCGAGCTGGAGACCGGTCACGGCTACAACGCGGCCACCGGCGAGTACGGCGACCTGCTGAAGGCCGGCGTCATCGACCCGGTCAAGGTCACCCGCTCCGCCCTGGAGAACGCCGCCTCGATCGCCTCCCTGCTCCTCACCACCGAGACCCTCGTGGTGGAGAAGAAGGAGGAGGAGGCCGACAGCGGTCACGGCCACTCGCACGGCCACGGCCACTCGCACTGAGGCTCCGACGCCTGACCGGAGGCCCGGTCCGCGCCCCGCGAGGGGAGGCGGGCCGGGCCTCCGGCGTTCACCTTCACGCTTCAACTATCAGTAGAATTTTGCAGAATGCAAAGTTTGCCTTATAACTAAGGCATGATCGAGGCCCGCCACCTGCGCGTCCTGCGTGCCGTCGCCCGCACCGGCTCCTTCTCCGCCGCCGCCCGCGAGCTGGGGTGTACCCAGCCCGCCATCAGCCAGCAGATGAAGGCCCTGGAGAAGTCGGTGGACACCCCGCTGGTGGTCCGCTCGGGCCGCGGGATGCAGCTCAGCGAGGCCGGGCGGGTCCTGCTCAAGCATGCCACCGGAATCCTGGCCGGGCTCTCCGCGGCCGAGGAGGAGGTGGCCGCGATCGCCGGGCTGCGGGCCGGGCGGGTGCGGCTGGTCTCCTTCCCGACCGCGAGTTCCACCCTGGTGCCGCCCGCGGTCGCCCGCCTGCGGGACAGCCATCCGGGGGTGCGCGTGTCGCTGGTCGAGGCGGAGCCGCCGGAGTCGCTGGCGATGCTGCGCGGGGGCGAGTGCGAGATCGCGCTGGCCTTCCGCTACCCGCAGTCCGACGGCGCCGTCGCGCTCCCGGCGCCCGCCCACGGAACGCCGCGCGAGGCGCGGGCCGAGGCCAACCTGGAGGCGCAGCAGCTGACCGCCGGCACGGACTGGTCCGACCTGGTGGTCACCCCGCTGCTGGACGACCCGCTGGTGGGCCTGCTGCCCGCCGCCCACCCGCTGGCCGGGCAGGGTGTGGGGCTGGCCGAGCTGGCGGGGGAGCAGTGGATCGCCGGCTGTCCGCAGTGCCGGGGGCACCTGGTGGAGCTGTGTGCCGGGGCGGGCTTCGAGCCCCGGATCGACTTCGCGACGGACGACTACCCGGCGGTGGTCGGCCTGGTGGCGGCCGGGCTGGGGGTGGCGGTGCTGCCGCGGCTGGCGCTCCGGTCGGTGCGTCCTGACGGCGTGTCGACGGTGCCGGTGCGGACGGCCTCCGGGGCGCCGGCGGTGCGCCAGGTGGTCGCGCTGACCCTGCCGGACCTGGCCGAGGTGCCGGCCGTCGCGCTGATGCTGGAGCGGCTGGCGGGGGCGGCCGCCGATCGCTGACGGTGGGTGACGAAGCCGCCGTGGCGCCGCACCCAGGGTGAACTGACGGGCGTACGGTGGGCCGACAGGCTGAAGCGCCGCGAAGAAACGTTTCTTCACTGCGCTCGTAGGGGCGGGTCTAGCGCTGGGCGACCACCGGCGGGGTGAGCGGGACCTCGACCAGCCGGTGTCGTGAGCGGCCCAGCATCTCCTCGCGCTCGTCCTCGGTCATCCCGCCCCAGACGCCGTACGGCTCGCGGACCGCCAGCGCGTGCGCCGCGCACTCGGCGATCACCGGGCAGCGCATGCAGACCTCCTTGGCGCTGGCCTCGCGCGAACTGCGCGCGGCCCCGCGCTCGCCCTCGGGGTGGAAGAAGAGCGAGCTGTCCACGCCACGGCAGGCTGCGGAGAGCTGCCAGTCCCAGAGGTCCGCGTTGGGACCGGGGAGGCGGGAGAAATCTGCCATGGCTCATTCCCTTCAGAGGCTGTCGGCCGTGGGCCGGGCGTTCGGCGGGTCTGCTGCCGAGCGGTGCGGCGGGCTTCTGCACTGGTGTGGACACCTGGAAATATGACTTAAGGCAACTCCATGGACAAGTCACCCACACACTGGCACAACAGTCAATGACCATACGAAAGCTATAAAAGCGGGCATAGTGGGCAAGGGCTCCGCCGGGCGCGGGCGTGGCAATCGGGTGGCCGACGGGCGCGCGACGTGCCGAATCGGTGTGCGGGTCGTACGCCGACCGCGCGCGAGCTGCGCAAAAGTGCGGCGTGTGCACCGCGATGCGGCTGATCGGTAATGGATTGGCCACGTACAGTGGTGGAGATGGCCCCGAAGGCCGTAACTCATTCGAGTGACGGTCGTTGGAAGTGCGGAGGCGGTTAGCGGGCGCCGGACGTCGGGAACGATCGCGGGCAGGTTGGGGCGATCGCACGGAGTCTGTCGCCGATCGGCCGTGTCGGAGAGGTTCGTACCAGCCAGGAGGCTCAACGTGACGCGGATCAGCTGCGGAGGACGACGGTCATGACTTCCGTTCTCGTTTGCGACGATTCCCCGCTCGCCCGCGAGGCGCTTCGCCGCGCGGTCGCGACCGTACCCGGTGTGGACCGGGTCACCACCGCGACGAACGGGGAGGAGGTCCTCCGCCGCTGGGTGGCCGACCGCTCCGATCTCGTTCTGATGGACGTCCGGATGCCCGGCCTCGGCGGGGTCGAGACGGTCCGGCGGCTGCTGTCCGCCGACCCGGGCGCGCGGATCATCATGCTCACCGTCGCCGAGGACCTCGACGGGGTCGCGCTGGCGGTCGCCGCGGGTGCCCGCGGGTACCTGCACAAGGACGCCTCGCGCGCCGAGCTGCGGGCCACCGTCACCCAGGCCCTCGCCGACCCGACCTGGCGGCTCGCCCCGCGCCGGCTGCGCAGCCCCGACATGGGTGCCGCGCCGACGTTGACGGCGCGTGAGATCCAGGTGCTGGAGGGCATGAGCCACGGCCGCAGCAACGCCGAGATCGGCCGCGAGCTGTTCCTCTCCGAGGACACCGTCAAGACCCACGCCCGACGGCTGTTCAAGAAGCTCGGGGCCTCCGACCGGGCGCACGCGGTGGCGCTGGGCTTCCGCTGGGGCCTGGTCCGCTGACCACCGGTGGCGCCGCCGGTTGCGGCGTGCCGCCGGAGGTTCCCGGAGCGGGTCCCGCACGGGCGTGTGACGTTACGGTCCCGAGGTTGCACCATGGAGGAGTGGAGCACCTCGGGGACCAGCGGACAGGCACTGCGGCGAACCACACGGCCGCGGGACACTCGGCGGACGGCACGACGGACGGGACCACCGACGGCGGCGGGGCGGGAGGCGGCACGGTGCAGGAGGGGCCGGTGGTGCGCGGTACGCCGTACGGTGCCGCAGCGCATAACGTTCCGGTGCACAACTCCGGACGCGGTGCCGCGTTTTCCCGCTCGACCAGGCACCATGGACCGATGCGTGACGACGTCGCCGGTGCGACCGGCCAGGCGGACCCGGTGGAGGCCGAGCCCTCCGGTCCGGGCCACGATCCGTCGTACGCCGATCCCGGCGGTCCCGCCGAGGAGACCGGGCCGGGCCGCCCGCCGGTGCTCGGCACGGGCGGCTCGCCGCTGGTGGGCGAGCTGGTCGCGGCCGCGGTGCGCGGCGAGGGCCCGGCGATCGACGCGCTGCTCGCCTACGTCCACCCGCTGGCACTGCGGTACTGCCGCGCCAGGCTGGTCCGGCTGCCCGGCGGGGCCCGGCACCACGTGGACGACGTCGCGCAGGAGGTCTGCGTCGCGGTGCTCTGCGCGCTGCCCCGGTACAAGGACCAGGGGCGCCCGTTCGAGGCCTTCGTGTACGGGATCGCCGCGCACAAGATCGCCGATCTCCAGCGGGCCGCGATGCGCGGGCCCGGTTCGACCGTCGTGCCGCAGGACGACCTGCCCGAGGTGCCGGACGAGGCGCTCGGCCCGGAGGAGCAGGCGCTGCTGAGCAGCGACGCGGCCTGGGCGAAGGAGCTGCTCTCCAACCTGCCGGCCCGTCAGCGCGAGCTGGTGCTGCTGCGGGTGGCCGCCGGGCTCTCGGCGGAGGAGACCGGGGAGGTGCTCGGGATGTCGCCCGGTGCCGTCCGGGTCGCCCAGCACCGGGCGCTCAGCCGGCTGCGGGCGCTCGCGGAGGAGTCCTCCTGACCGGGTGGCCCGGGCCGTCCGGCCGTCCGGGTTCGGGCCGGTTCCTCCGGTTGCGGGGGGAATGAGCCCCAGGGTGGGGATGTTGTCAAGGGCACACGAGGACACATTCGCGGTGCCAGTACCATTGGGTATCGGCGCCTGGGCGGGTTGCCAAAGTTTGACGGGTGCGCGCGGGGTCCCCTTGGAGGATCCTCCCATTGCACCCGGCTTCGGCGGTCTGCGCGAGTGAGCGATGAATGCGCCCCCACCCTCAGGGCGTGAGCGGATAAGGCCGGCCACGGAAGGTACCCCCCAAATGTCTTACAACGCCGCAGGCGTACCCGAGAAGTTCGCCATGCTCGGGCTCACGTACGACGATGTGCTGCTGCTGCCCGGGGCCTCCGAGGTGCTGCCCAACCAGGTGGACACGTCCTCGCGGGTCTCCCGGAACGTGCGCGTCAACATCCCGCTGCTCTCCGCGGCGATGGACAAGGTCACCGAGTCGCGCATGGCCATCGCGATGGCGCGCCAGGGCGGCGTCGGCGTGCTGCACCGCAACCTGTCGGTCGAGGACCAGGCCAACCAGGTCGACCTGGTGAAGCGGTCCGAGTCCGGCATGGTCACCGACCCGATCACGGTCGGCCCCGAGACCACCCTGGCCGAGGCCGACGCGCTGTGCGCCAAGTTCCGCATCTCCGGCGTGCCGATCGCCGACGAGGCGGGCAAGCTGCTCGGCATCGTCACCAACCGTGACATGGCCTTCGAGTCGGACCGCAGCCGCCAGGTCCGCGAGATCATGACCCCGATGCCGCTGATCACCGGCAAGGTCGGCATCTCCGGTGTGGACGCGATGGCCCTGCTGCGCCGCCACAAGATCGAGAAGCTGCCGCTGGTCGACGACGAGGGCCGGATCAAGGGCCTGATCACCGTCAAGGACTTCGTCAAGGCCGAGCAGTACCCGAACGCCGCCAAGGACGCCGAGGGCCGTCTGCTGGTCGGTGCCGCCGTCGGTGCCAGCGCCGAGGCGTTCGACCGGGCCCAGGCCCTGGTCGAGGCCGGTGCGGACTTCCTCGTGGTGGACACCTCGCACGGCCACAGCCACAACGCGCTGGCCTGGATCGAGAAGATCAAGTCGGCTGTCAAGATCGACGTGGTCGGCGGCAACGTCGCCACCCGGGACGGCGCCCAGGCGCTGATCGACGCCGGCGTGGACGGCGTCAAGGTCGGCGTCGGCCCCGGCTCCATCTGCACCACCCGCGTGGTCGCCGGCATCGGCGTCCCGCAGATCACCGCCATCTACGAGGCCGCGGTGGCCTGCCAGGCGGCCGGCGTGCCGGTCATCGGCGACGGCGGCCTGCAGTACTCGGGCGACATCGGCAAGGCGCTGGCCGCCGGTGCCGACACCGTGATGCTCGGCTCGCTGCTGGCCGGCTGCGAGGAGTCCCCGGGCGAGCTGCTGTTCATCAACGGCAAGCAGTTCAAGTCCTACCGCGGCATGGGCTCGCTGGGCGCCATGCAGTCCCGCGGCCAGGGCCGCTCCTACTCCAAGGACCGCTACTTCCAGGCCGAGGTGGCCTCGGACGACAAGCTCGTCCCCGAGGGCATCGAGGGCCAGGTGCCCTACCGCGGCCCGCTGTCGGCCGTGCTGCACCAGCTGGTCGGCGGCCTGCGCCAGACCATGGGCTACGTCGGCGCCGCCACCGTCGCCGAGATGGAGAGCAAGGGCCGGTTCGTCCGGATCACCTCGGCGGGCCTCAAGGAGAGCCACCCGCACGACATCCAGATGACCGTCGAGGCGCCGAACTACTCGACCCGCTGAACGGTGTGAACGACCGAGGGGCCCGCTGCCGCACTGCGGTGGCGGGCCCCTCGCGCTGTCGCGGCCGCCGGGCGTGGGGGCGTCCGGCCGTGGGGCGTCGGGGCGGGACCAGCGGTAGTACGGGATACTGGGGTGCGGCCGGGGTGACCCGGTGGGCATGAGCAACAAAGCAGAAGGGCTCGAAGTGACTGAGATCGAGATCGGGCGAGGCAAGCGCGGCCGACGGGCGTACGCCTTCGACGACATCGCCGTCGTCCCCAGCCGGCGTACGCGTGACCCGAAGGAGGTCTCGATCGCCTGGCAGATCGACGCCTACCGCTTCGAGCTGCCGTTCCTGGCCGCCCCGATGGACAGCGTGGTCTCGCCGCAGCAGGCCATCCGGATCGGCCGCCTCGGCGGTCTGGGCGTGCTGAACCTCGAGGGCCTGTGGACCCGCTACGAGGACCCGCAGCCGCTGCTGGACGAGATCGCCGCGATCACCGACGAGTCCACCGCGACCCGCCGGCTCCAGGAGATCTACGCCGCGCCGATCCGCGCCGAGCTGATCAAGCAGCGGATCCAGGAGGTCCGCGACTCCGGCGTCGTCACCGCCGCCGCGCTGTCGCCGCAGCGCACCGCCGAGTTCTCCAAGGCCGTGGTGGACGCCGGCGTCGACGTCTTCGTCATCCGCGGCACCACCGTCTCGGCCGAGCACGTCTCCAGCGCCGCCGAGCCGCTCAACCTCAAGCAGTTCATCTACGAGCTGGACGTGCCGGTGATCGTCGGCGGGTGCGCCACGTACACCGCGGCGCTGCACCTGATGCGGACCGGCGCCGCCGGTGTGCTGGTCGGGTTCGGTGGGGGCGCGGCCCACACCACCCGGAACGTGCTGGGCATCCAGGTGCCGATGGCCACCGCCGTGGCCGACGTGGCGGCGGCCCGTCGTGACTACATGGACGAGTCCGGTGGGCGCTACGTGCACGTGATCGCCGACGGTGGGGTCGGGTACAGCGGGGACATCCCGAAGGCCGTCGCCTGCGGGGCGGACGCGGTGATGATCGGTGCGGCGCTGGCGCGGGCCACGGACGCTCCGGGCAAGGGCTTCCACTGGGGGATGGAGGCCGTCCACGAGGAGCTGCCGCGGGGCAAGCGGGTGGACCTCGGGACGGTCGGCAGTACCGAGGAGATCCTGACCGGGCCCTCGCACACTCCGGACGGGACCATGAACCTGTTCGGCGCGCTGCGGCGGGCGATGGCCACGACGGGGTACACGGAGCTCAAGGAGTTCCAGCGGGTCGAGGTGACGGTGAACCCGGCGCTGGACCACCGCTGACGTCGAGGTGTGGTGACGAGGGCCCCTGCCGGTGGTGGGGGCCCTCGGGCTTTTCGGGCGCGCGGGCTTTCGGCCCGCGCGCCCGTGGGCCTTCCCGGGTGTGGGGTGGTCAGCCGCGGGTGGCGGTGCGGCGGGTGAGGAGGTAGCCGCCGATGAGGGCGATGGCGTAGAAGGCGGCGTCGAGGGGGCGGAGGTCGTCGCGCCAGGTGGTGAGGGTGTCGTTCAGGAGGCCGTGGGGGGTGGGGGCCTCGGGGTGGACGCGGCGGAGGTGTTCGATCAGTTGGCCGAGGAGGAGGGCGCCGGCGGCGAGGAGGGCGCCGAGTGGGGGGAGTAAGCGGCCCTGGCCGCCGAGGCGGCCGAGCGGGAGGGCGACCAGGCCGGCGGGGGCGATGGCCAGCCAGCCGAGGCTGTCGGCGGCGCGCAGGGGAGCGCTGCCGTAGGCGAGGCCGCCGAGGAGCATGGCGAGCAGGGCCAGGGCCACGGCCAGGGCGGTGCGGCGGCGGGGGACGGGGCGGGGGGCGGGTTCGGCGGGTTCGAATCCGGGGACGTGGGCGCCGGGCATGCCGGGGGCGATGTAGCCCTCGGGGGCGGCCGGGAGCGGGGCGACCGAGTAGTGCTGGGCGGTGCGCGGCCGGGTCGATGGGCCGTCAGTGCCCGGTGCGGGTGCGGTCATGGGCGTCGAATCCCCCCGGAAAGACGATGAGCTGCCGAACGGTAGCAGTGACCGGGGCAGATCTTGGCGAGTTTTCGATCACAGATCGGGCACGGAGCGCCGCACCCGTTCCGGTTCGTCCCGGCTTGTGGTGGGGGGTGGGTGGTCGAGGGCCCCCGGGACAGGGGATGATGGAGGCTTGGGCGTTCGGGACCCAGGTCGGGCCGACGCGCCGTCACCACGACCGCCGGCAGCACATGGGGGAACGTTCCGAATGACCCAGGCGCAGGGTTCCACCGGCCGCCTCCTGGCGGGCCGCTACCGCCTGAACGGCGTGCTCGGGCGCGGTGGCATGGGTACGGTCTGGCGCGCCGAGGACGAGATGCTGGGCCGGACCGTCGCGGTCAAGGAACTGCGGATGAACGCCAGCGTCGACGAGGAGGAGAAGCACCGGCTGATCACCCGGACGCTGCGCGAGGCGAAGGCGACCGCGCGGATCCGGCACAGCTCGGCGGTGACGGTCTTCGACGTGGTCGACGAGGACGACCGGCCGTGGATCGTCATGGAGCTGGTCGAGTCCCGCTCGCTGGCCGACGTGGTGCGGGAGGACGGGCCGCTGTCGCCCGGCCGGGCCGCGGAGATCGCGCTGGACGTGCTGGGTGTGCTGAGCGCGGCGCACGCGCTGGGCATCCTGCACCGGGACGTCAAGCCGTCCAACGTGCTGATCGGCGAGGACGGCCGGGTGGTGCTCACCGACTTCGGCATCGCCAGTGTGGAGGGCGACGCCTCGGTCACCTCGACCGGGATGCTGGTCGGCGCGCCCTCGTACATCTCGCCGGAGCGGGCCCGCGGGCAGAAGCCCGGGCCGCCGGCCGACCTGTGGTCGCTGGGCGGCACGCTGTACGCGATGGTCGAGGGACGGCCGCCGTACGACCGGGGTTCGGCGCTGGCCACGCTGACCGCGGTGATGACCGAGGACCTGGTCGCGCCGGTGAACGCAGGGCCGCTGCTGCCGGTGATCGAGGGGCTGCTGGCGAAGGACCCGGCCGAGCGGCTGGACGCCTCGCAGACCCGGTCGATGCTCAAGCGGGTGGTCGCGGAGTCGACCTCGCGGGCCGAGTCGACCACCGAGCACGCGGTGCCGTTGGAGAAGCCGGTCGAGGTTCCGGAGCCCGCGGAGAAGGAGAAGGAGAAGGAGCCGGAGCAGGCCGGGGACGGCCGCAAGCGCCCCGTGGGCGGGCTGCTGGGGACGGTCCGGGTCGGTAGCCGGGCACAGGACGGGGAACCCGCCGAGAAGCCGTCGGAGGACCCGGAGCCGGAGTCGATCCGTCCGGTGACCAGCGCGTGGACGATGGGTGCGACCCAGGCGGCCGGGGCCGATCCGCGCACCGGCCGGCGGCGGCTGGCCATCGCCACCGTGATCGTGGTGCTGCTGCTGATCGCGGGCGTGGTGGCGGTGATCCGGATGGTCGGCAACGGGGACGCCGGGTCGGGCGGCGGGGCCACGCGGAGCGCGGGGGCCACCGCGCCGGTGGTGGCCGGTACGGAGCCGGTGGCGAGCGAACCCGCGCCGGCACCCGCCCAGCCGACCCCGGCGCCGGCCCAACCGACCGGTGACCCGGCCGCGGTGCCGGACGCGCCCGTGCAGTCCGCCGGTTCGCCGGCGGCTCCCGCGCAGCCCCCGGCGCCGGCCCAGCCCGCGCCGGCGCAGCCCGCACCGGCGGGGGTGCCGGCCGGGTACCACGAGTACAAGGACCCGAGCGGCTTCTCGGTCGTGCTGCCGGACGGACTGCAGCCGACCGGGTCGGACGCCAACCGGCGGATCTTCAAGAACGCGGCCGACGGCAGCCAGCTGCGGATCGAGTGGACCACGTCGCCGGGGGCGAGCGCGGTCGCGGACTGGCAGGAGTCGGAGCCGAACGTCCGCGGTCAGGTCAGCAACTACCAGCGGCTGAACCTGGCGGCGATCACCTACCGGCAGTGGTCCAACGCGGCGGACTGGGAGTGGACCAACGGCACGCCGAAGACGCACTCGCTCAACCGCGGCTTCGTGACCGGCACCCCGGCCAAGTACGGGTACTCGATCTACTGGATCGTCCCGGACACCGAGTGGGCCGCGCAGGCCCCGGTCCGGGACGTCGTGTTCAACAGCTTCCAGCCGGCGCCCTAGGGCCGGTCGACGACGGGCCCTAGCCGATCAGGCGCTGCTTGGCGCGGGTGAACTCGTCCTCGGTGAGGGCGCCGGAGCCGCGCAGGGCGGCCAGCCGTTCCAGCTGGCCGATCAGCTGTTCGCCGGTGGTGTCCGCGGCCGGTGCGGTGGGGAGGGCCTTCGGGGTGTTGCGGGCGCTCCGGGCGGCGGCCCGGAGCTGTTCGGCGAAGAAGTCGGCCTTGACCACGTCCTCGAAGCGGTGCGAGCCGGTGAGCGCCACCACCATGAGCACTTCGCCGTTGAGCTTGGTACGGGTCACGGTGACGTCGGTGACGGCGGCGAGCGGAACCGGGACCGGCGGCTTCCCGTCCTTCAGGAAGAGCAGTCGATGGGTGGTCAGCACCAGCACTCCCTTGCGGAAGTGGTCGGGGTGGCGCCCGGCGGTCGAGGCGACCGGCTTCTCGCCGTCGATGACGTTCGCCTCGACGTCGCGGACCGCCTCGGCGCGGTTGGCCCTGCTGTTTCCGGACGCCTCGAAGGCGGTGTCGATCAGATCGGTCCAGTCCATGGGATCGAGCCTAAGGGAGCCGCTCAGTAGGCTGGTCGGCGAGCGAGAGGAACTGGCATGCGAGGCGGCCCCGGGTTGTTGCTGGCGGGGCGGTACCGGCTGACGGACCGTCCCGAACCGCTGCGCGCCCACGCGGTGGACGAGCGGACCGGTGAGTCGGTGCTGCTGAGTGCCCTGGAACTGCCGGGGGTGCTGACGGTGGGCCAGGATCCGGACGAGGCCGCCGCCGCGCGGGCGGACCGGCTGGTGCGGCGGGTGGCGGCGGTCGGTTCGACCGCGCCGGTCGCGCACCCGCGGCTGCTGCGCGGGGTCGGCGCGTTCGTCGAGGACGACCTGCTGTGGACGGTGGAGGAGCGGCCGGCCGGGTGGACGGTGGCCGAGCTGCTCGCCGAGGGGCCGCTGCCGCCGTACCGGGCGGCCGAGTTGGCGGCGGACCTGGCCGGGGCCCTGCGGGCGCTGCACGCGGCCGGGCTGACCCACGGCGCCCTGACCGCGGAGTCGGTGCTGGTCTGCGAGGACGGCGCGGCGATGCTCGGCGGGCTGCTCGCCGGGGTGGCGGAGGAGGCGTTGGCCGAGGAGCTCGGCGGGCCGGGCGGGCGGCAGCGGTACGAGGTGCGGGCCACCCTGGTCGGCCCGGTGGCGGAGCGCTGGCCGTTGGACGGCGGCCCGGCGGGCGACTGCTGGGCGCTCGGGGTGCTGACGCAGCGACTGGTCACCGGCCGTGCGCCGTACCCGGAGCGGGACGTGCCGGAGTTGGTGACGGCCGTACGGGACGGGCGGCGGGAGCCCTCGGTGGTGTGCGGGCCGCTCGGGCCGCTGGTGGAGCGGCTGCTGCAGCCCGATCCGGTGCGGCGGCCGACGGCGGAGGCGGTGCGCGGGGAGCTGGCGGAGCTGTTGGCGGGGGCACCGGAGCCGGTCGACGAGGAGCGGGCGGCGGCGGTCGTGGCGCTGGACCAGGCGGCGCCGGCGGTGCCGCGGCAGCCGCGGGTGCGGGGCGGGAGGGCCGGGCGCTCCGGTGCGCGGGGGAGTGCCCGAAAGGGCGGTGACGGCGGGGACTTCGGGGCAGGAAACGGGGCGAAGCCGCCCCGGATACCCCCCTCCCTGTTGGGGCCGCTGCTGGTGGGCGGGGTGTTTGTGCTGCTCGCGCTGGGAATTGTCGCGGTGGTGCTGTTCGCGGGCTGACGATCCGCTCGGATTCCGGTCTTGCGGTCCAGGGGGTGGGCGTGATTACCGGGGGCGGCAAGGTGCGCCTAATGTGTGCGTGGGATTTGTTCGAACAGTGGTCTGCACCAGGCCCTCCGTCGCGGTGACGGCAGGCGGAATGTGTGGGGGAGCGGGCGCAGATGGGCGTGCAGGACCGGCCGGAGGCGGCCGAGGCGGAGCGGTTGCTGGCCGGGCGGTACGAGCTCGGCGAGCGGCTCGGCCGGGGCGGCATGGGCACCGTCTGGCGGGCCTGGGACCGGATGCTCGACCGGGAGGTCGCGGTCAAGGAGCTGACCGTCAACCACCTGCCCGAGGAGGACCTGCAGATCCTGCACACCCGGATGAAGCGCGAGGCCAGCGCGGCCGCGCGGATCAAGCACCCCGGCGTGATCACCGTGCACGACGTGCTGGAGCAGGACGGCCGGCCGTGGATCGTGATGGAGCTGGTCGACGGCCGCTCGCTGGCCGACGTGATCAGCCAGGACGGCACCCTGCAGCCGCGCGCCGCCGCCGAGGTCGGCAGCCAGGTGCTGGCGGCGCTGCACCGCGGCCACCAGCTGGGCGTGCTGCACCGGGACGTGAAGCCGGCCAACGTGCTGCTGGAGCGCGGCACCGGGCGGGTGGTGCTGCTGGACTTCGGCATCGCGAAGTACGAGGGCTCGACCGAGCTGACCCGGCCGGGCGACCTGGTCGGCTCGCCGGACTACCTGGCGCCCGAGCGGGCCCAGGGCGAGCGGCCCGGGCCGGCCTCGGACCTGTGGGGCCTCGGGGCGACGCTGTACGCGGCGGTCGAGGGCCAGTCCCCGTTCCGGCGGGACTCGCCGATCACCACGCTCGCCGCGGTGGTGGACGAGCCGCTGCCGGAGTCGCGGCGGGCCGGGCCGCTGGGCCCGGTGCTGGCCGCGCTGATGGCCAAGGACCCGGCGGAGCGGCCGACCGCGGACGAGGTGGCCCGGATGCTGGCCGAGGTTCAGGCCGGGCACACGATGGGCCTGAAGTCGGTGGCGTCGGTGCGCACGCCCACCCAGTCGGTGCCGGTGGTGGACCGCAGCGAGGGGCCGACGCCCGCCGCGGAGCCGGTCGAGGGCTCCGAGGAGCCGACCGAACCGAAGGCCCCCGCCCCCGCCCCCGCCGAACCGGACACCACCGGGGGCGCGCAGGACGTGGCCCGGGCGCACACCGCGCCCGTCGCGCCGGTGCCGCACCCATACGCGCCCGCGCGCGGACCGGCCAAGCGCCGCAACCTGCTGAAGATCGTCGGCATAGCCGTGGGCGTCGGTCTGCTGGCCGCCGCGGGCACCTTCCTCGTCACCCGGCACGTGGTGGGCGGCGGCGGCCTTGTCGAGGACCCGACGCCCACCGCGGTCGAGTCCACCGGGCCCGAGCCCACCAGCGACGCGTCCCCCGCGGTGGTGCCGCCCAACGGCTACCACTGGGTCGACGACCCGGCCGGCTTCCGCTTCCCGCTGCCGAACGGGACCCCGTCCTGGCAGCGGATCAGCTCCGGGGACAACCAGATCTACTACACCCCCGACGGCAAGGTGCACTACCTCCAGTTCGCCGTCACCGTCGGCCAGTCGGTCAAGCCGCTGGAGCACATGCGGCAGATGGAGGCCAGCCTCTCCAAGTCGCTCAAGGACTACAAGCAGCACCGGATGGCCGGCACGGCGGTGAAGGGCCAGGAGGCGGCGGTCTGGGAGTTCAGCTACGCGGCCAAGGAGGGCGGCCGCCGGCGCGCGATCGAGACCGAGTTCATCGGCCAGGACGGCACCAGCTACGCGATCTACTCGTCCAGCCCGGAGAAGGGCAGCGAGTGGAACGAGGCCGAGCAGCGCTTCTACGCGGTGCTCAACAGCTTCACCCCGATCCGCTGACCGGGCCGGGCGGTGCCCGCTTTCGCCCGACTGGGGCAGATTCTTGTTACCGACGGGTACCGGACCGGCCGCCGAGCGCCTAGGCTGCGCCGTATGTCGGACCTCACAGCAGATGCAGTGGCCACCGAACACCCCGGCGCCGGCAACCCGGCGGCCCCCGGCGGCGGCCGGACCGTCACCGCGGCCGTTCCGCGGTCCCTGGTCGCCAGGCTGGCCGCCGGCGTCACCGCCACCGGCGAACCCGACCTGGTGGAGACCGTCGCCCCGCTGACCGGCGAACGGCTGGCCAGCCTGCCGCGGTCGACCCCGGCCGACGTCGAGGTCGCCTTCCAGCTGGCCCGCCGCGCCCAGGCCGCCTGGGCCGCGCTGCCGGTGCGCCGCCGGGCCGCCGTCCTGCTGCGCTTCCACGACCTGCTGCTCCGGCGGCAGGACGAGGTGCTGGACCTCATCCAGGCGGAGACCGGCAAGGCCCGGCTGCACGCCTTCGAGGAGGTGCTGGCCGTCGCCATGGCCGCCCGGCACTACGGACGGGCCGCGCACGGCTACCTCAAGGACAAGCGGCGCGGCGGCGCGCTGCCGGTGCTCACCCACGCCGTCGAGGCCCGCCGCCCCAAGGGCGTGGTCGGCCACATCTCGCCGTGGAACTACCCGCTGGAGCTGTCCATCGGCGACGCCCTGCCCGCCTTCGCGGCCGGCAACGCGGTGGTCAACAAGCCCGACACCCAGACCGCGCTGACCGCGCTGTGGGCCCGGGAGCTGCTGGTCGAGGCCGGGCTGCCGGCCGACCTGTGGCAGATCGTGATCGGCGACGGACCGGTGATCGGCCCCGCCGTGGTGGAGCACGCCGACTACGTCTCGTTCACCGGCTCCACCCGCACCGGCCGCGACGTCGCCCAGCGCGCCGCCGCCCGGCTGGTCGGCGCCTCGCTCGAACTCGGCGGCAAGAACGCCATGCTGGTGCTCGCCGACGCCGACCTCGACGCGGCCGCCGCGGGCGCCGTCCGGGCCTGCTTCTCCTCCGCCGGACAGCTGTGCATCTCGATCGAGCGGCTGCTGGTGCACCGCTCGGTGGCCGACGAGTTCCTGGAGCGCTTCGCCGCCCGCACCCGGGCGCTGCGCCTGGGCGGCGGCCTCGCGTACGGCGCGGACATGGGCTCGCTGGTCTCCGCCCGTCAGCTGGAGACCACCACCCGGCACGTGGACGAGGCGGTCAAGGCGGGCGCCACCGTGGTGGCCGGCGGGCGCGCCCGGCCGGACCTCGGACCGTTCTTCTTCGAGCCGACCATCCTCGACGGCGTCACCCCGGACATGGCGGTCTGCGCCGAGGAGACCTTCGGGCCGGTCGTCTCCCTCTACCGTTTCGACACCGACGAGGAGGCGGTCGCCGCCGCCAACTCCACGCCGTACGGACTGAACTCCAGCGTCTGGACCAGGGACCTGCGGCGCGGCCGGACGGTCGCGGCCCGGCTGCGCACCGGCACGGTCAACGTCAACGAGGCCTACGCCGCCGCGTACGGCTCGGTCGGCTCGCCGATGGGCGGCATGGGCGACTCCGGGCTGGGTCGCCGGCACGGCGCCGAGGGCATCCTGCGCTTCACCGAGGCACAGACCATCGCGACCCAGCGGCTGGTGCCGCTCGCGCCCTCGTTCGGCCTGGACGACAAGCAGTTCGCCGCCGTGATGACCGGCGGGCTGCGGGCGCTCAAGGCGCTGCGCTTCAAGTAGGACCCGACCGCGAACCGGGCCCCGCCGGACCGGTGGGGCCCGGTTCGCGGCACCCACAGGCAGGTTCACCCGGCGAAGGAGCGGTGGCAGATGGTGCAGTCCGGCGGTGCGGCGGAGTTCGACTACGACGTGGTGGTAGTCGGGTCCGGCTTCGGCGGTTCGGTCGCGGCCCTGCGGCTGACCGAGAAGGGCTACCGGGTCGCCGTCCTGGAGGCCGGGCGGCGCTTCGACCGGGACGAACTGCCCAAGAACTCCTGGGACCTGCCGAACTACCTGTGGGCGCCGCAGCTCGGGCTGTACGGCATCCAGCGCATCCACCTGCTGGCCAACGTGCTGATCCTGGCCGGCGCCGGGGTCGGCGGCGGCTCGCTAAACTACGCCAACACGCTGTACGTGCCGCCGAAGGCCTTCTTCGAGGACCGGCAGTGGCGCCACATCACCGACTGGCAGCAGGAGTTGGCGCCGTTCTACGACCAGGCGCAGCGGATGCTCGGGGTCCGGCTCAACCCGACCCTCACCCCCTCGGACGTCCACCTCAAGGCGGCCGCCGAGCGGATGGGCGTCGGCGACACCTTCCACATGGCGCCGGTCGGGGTCTTCTTCGGCGACGGCGGGGACGCCGGGGGCAGTGCCAAGGCGGCGCCCGGCGGCGAGGTCGCCGACCCGTACTTCGGCGGCGCCGGCCCGGCCCGCAAGGCCTGTGTGGAGTGCGGCGAGTGCATGACCGGCTGCCGGCACGGCGCCAAGAACATGCTCACCGAGAACTACCTCCACCTGGCCGAGAAGGGCGGCGCGCAGATCCACCCGCTGACCACGGTGGCCCGGATCCGGGAGATCGGCGGGGCCGACGGGAGCCGCGGCTACGCGGTGGACGTGCGCCGTACCGACGCGCGCTCGAAGACCGACCGGGTGAAGGCGGGCGCGCGGACGATCACCGCGGCCCGGGTGGTCGTCGCGGCCGGCACCTACGGCACCCAGTCGCTGCTGCACCGGATGCGGGACGGCGGCCACCTGCCCCGGATCTCGGCGCGGCTGGGCGAGCTGACCCGCACCAACTCCGAGGCCCTGGTGGGCGCGCAGACCACCGACCGGCGCTACGGCACCAAGGCGGACTTCACCAAGGGCGTGGCGATCACCTCCTCGATCCATCCGGACTCCAACACCCACATCGAGCCGGTCCGCTACGGCAAGGGCTCCAACGCGATGGGCGCGCTGTCCATCGCCCAGGTCAAGGGCGGCGGAACGATTCCGCGCTGGCTGCGCTACCTGGCGAACTCGGCGCTCCACCCGTTGACCTTCGCCCGTTCGATGGACCAGCGCCGCTGGTCCGAGAGGACGATCATCGGCCTGGTGATGCAGTCGCTGGACAACTCGATCACCGTCTCGCTGAAGAAGGGCCCGCTCGGCAAGGCCCGGCTCACCTCCACCCAGGGCCACGGCGAACCCAACCCGACCTGGATCCCGGCGGCCGAGCGGGGCGCCCAGGCGCTGGCCGACGAGATCAACGGCTTCGCCGGCGGCACCGTCGGCGAGATCTTCGACATCCCGATGACGGCGCACTTCCTGGGTGGCTGCCCGATCGGCGACGCCCCCGAGACCGGCGTGGTGGACCCGTACCACCGGCTGTACGGCTACCCCGGGATCAGCGTGGTGGACGGTTCGGCCGTCTCCGCCAACCTGGGCGTCAACCCCTCGCTCACCATCACTGCGCAGGCCGAGCGCGCCCTGTCGATGTGGCCGAACAAGGGCGAGGCGGACCCGCGCCCGGCCCAGGGCGAGGAGTACCGGCGGGTCGCGGCGGTCGCGCCGGTGCGGCCGGCCGTGCCGGAGGGCGCGTTCGGCGCGCTGCGGCTGCCGCTGCTGCCCGTCCCGGAGGTCCCGAAGAAGCGCGACTGAACCCGTCCGGCGGGCCAATCCGCCTGCCCCGGTTCCCGGTTGACATCCGTTCGGGTCCGATGGGATAAACGGGCTCCCTGGGGCCGCCAGGGACTCGTCGATCGGGGGGAGCGCGGGCCATGGCCAACTGCGCATCGTGCGGCGCGACTTCGCAGGAGGGGGCGGTCGTCTGCGGTTCGTGCGGGCGGCCGTCGGCGCCGCCGCCCCCGCCCCCGCCGGCGGACGCCCCGCCCGCCGCACCGCCCGTCCCGCCCTCGTACGGTCCGCCGCCCGGTGCCCCCGGGTACCCGCCGCCGCCGCCCGTCGCCGGGCCGCCCGCGGTGGGCAGCTGGGGCGGCGGGAACCCGTACGAGCCGCAGCGCGGGCCCTCGCCGGTGATGCGCTGGCTCACCGGATCGGACTGGCGCCCGGCGCTCCGGGCCGCGATCGCCCCGACCGGCGTGCTGCTCGTGGCGGCGCTGATCACGGCTGTCCCGAGCGGCTACGACTACGACGCGTTCATCGCCTCGCCCGGCTACGGCGACCGGTTCGGCGCGGCGCTGGCGATGACGCTGAACGCCTTCGGCGCGCCGTTCCGGCTGACCGGGCACCCCGCGTCCAGCCGCGACACCCTGGACGACCTGGAGCTCGCGTTCCGGGTGCTGCCGATGACCGTCACCGTGCTCTGGGCGCTGGCGCTCTGGCTCGGCCTGCGGGCCGGGGCCCGCGGGCGCAAGGCGGTCGGCGCCCAGCTGACCCGCGGCCAGGCCGGTGGCGAAGCGCTGCGCACCGCCGTGGTGCTGGCCGGGGTGACGCTGCTGATCGGGCTGGTCGGAGGGACGACCTGGCAGCCGGCGGACCGGTTCGACGACGAGTCCGGCTACCCCCTGCGGAGCACCGGCATGAGCTTCGGCGCGGACTCGGGCTGGCTGGAGGCGGTCGGGTGGACGGCCCTGCTGGCCGCCGCACTGGCCTTCGCCGTCCACGGCACCGACGCCCTGCGCTGGGCGGCCTGGCGCAACCGGTCGGTGCGCGGCTGGGCGGTGGCCGCGCTCACGGCGGGCCAGGCGCTGGCGCTGGCGGTCGGGCTGGCCGCGCTGGTGGCCTTCGTGCTGGTCGCGGCGAACAGCAAGGAGGGCGTGGAGACGGCGGTCTCGCTCGCGTTCCTGCCCAACCTGGGCCTCCTCCTGCTCGGTTTCGGCTCGGGGTCGACCTGGCGGGTGCACTCCGGGCTGTCCGGCCAGGGCGAGAGCTGGGGCGACCGCAGCAGCGACGCGGAGATCTCCTTCTTCGACCTGCACGACGCGGCCGCCGACTGGCGCTGGTGCGGCCTGCTGGCGCTCGCCGCGGCGGGCCTGCTCGGCTGGTCCGCGTACCGGCGCCGGCTGGACGCGGCCGACCGGCTCCGGCTGGCGGCCGTGTACGGGGTGGCGCTCACCGTGCTGATGACGGTGGCCGGTGCGCAGATGACCAGGACGATGTCGATGCGGGGCTGGACCTCCTCGGCCCGCGTGGACATGTCCCAGGAGACCGCGGTCGGCCTGGTGTTCCTCAGCGTGCTGCTGGCCAACCTGGTCTGGTCGGTGGTCGGCGCGGTGCTGGTGCCGCCGCTGCTGGCGGCCGTCCGCGGCCGGGGTGTGGGCGCGCCGCAGACCGCGGTGCCGTACGCCGAGTCGCCGTTCGCCTCCGCCCAGGGCGTTGGAGCCCAGGGCGCCGGCGTGCAGGGTGCCGGAGCCCGGGCCGGCGGGCCGTACGCGGAGGTGCCGCCGCAGGTGCCGTACGCGACACCGGGGGCGCCGGTGGTGCCGGGCCACGGCGTGCCGCCGCAGTCCGGCGGGCCGAGCGAGGTGCTGGACTCGCACCCGGCGCCGCCCGCTCCGGCCGGCGGGACGTCGGCGCCCGGCGCGGTGCCGCCGCCCCCGGGCCAGGAGCCGGTCGACCCGAGCGTCTGGCGCGAGCACCCCTGACTTCGGGCACCCCTGACTCCGGGCGCCCCCGAAAAGGGCAAAGGGCCCCGCGGGGGAACGGGGCCCTTTGTCGTTCAGCACTCGGCGTCAGGGCCGCGCCGGTGCTGCGGTGACGGCGCCGGGGGAGGAGCGCCGTCGTGTCGGTTGGCTTCGGGGTGCGCCATGAGGCTCCGGCGTGGGTGGCCGGTCGCGCGGGGCGCGGACGTCCGTGGGCGGCGGCTCGGTGCGCAGGTCTGCGCCGGGCCCGTGCTCACGGAGTGTGAACGGTAAACCGTTGCCGCCTCCCTGCGGCGCGGCTGCGGAGAACGCCGTCGCGGGCCTCCTCGGCGAGCCGTGAGACGCCGGGAGAACCGCTTACAACGAGCATCGTGCTGGACGAGGGGCTCGCTCTGCAACCGGTTCGGCACAGTTCGGCACAGAGCATTTCCCGTCGAGCCCGCCGCTGATGATCACGGTGAGTAGCGGTTCGGGTGGTTGTGGCGCACGGGGACGCGCGTAGCGGCGCTGGGCGGGAGGGGGAGTGCGCCCGGGCGCGCACCGGATCGGACCGGGGGTGTGACGGCCGGTCCCGGGCGTCCCCGGACCCCGGCCGTCCCACCTCTCGGCCCAGTCGCGGCCGGGTTCGCTGTCCCCTGCTGGCCGGCCGCGGCACCCGCGCACGGTCCCACGGAGCCGTGCGCCCGGCGGGCCGGGCGGCGGCACCACGTGCGCCGGTGGACTGGGGTGGAGCTCCACGCGTGGTCCTGCTGCCGTACGGCGGTGCCCCCGCGGGGGCGGCGGCGCGTCTGGCGGACGCGGCGCGGCCGTACGTTCGTCAGAAGCAACGAACCGCCGCCCCGTGCGGTCACGGTCCATTGGACGTGCAGACGAGTGAAACCGGACAGCCCGGTAGAATCGGTGTCCAGACACCCCACACCGTCCGCCGCAGCCGCAGCCCCGCCGGGGAGGCGGCCACGCGCGACACCTCGATACCGCTGCCGGAAGGCCGTCCGTGTCCTCTGCAATTCCCGTCCAGTCCGCGCCGGACAACGACCCCGTCCTGGTGGTCGACTTCGGCGCCCAGTACGCCCAGCTCATCGCCCGTCGGGTGCGTGAGGCGCGGGTCTACAGCGAGATCGTGCCGAGCAGCATGCCGGTCGCCGAGATGCTCGCCAAGAACCCCAAGGCGATCATCCTCTCCGGTGGCCCGTCGTCGGTCTACGAAGAGGGCGCGCCGCAGATCGACCGCTCGATCTTCGAGGCCGGTGTCCCGGTCTTCGGCATGTGCTACGGCTTCCAGCTGATGGCCAAGAGCCTCGGCGGCACCGTCGACAACAACGGCGCCCGCGAGTACGGCCGCACCCCGCTGACCGTCTCCCGCACCGGCTCCACCCTGTTCGAGGGCGTCCCGGCGCAGCACTCGGTGTGGATGTCGCACGGCGACGCCTGCTCCGCCGCCCCGGAGGGCTTCACCGTCACCGCCTCCACCGACCTGGTCCCGGTCGCGGCCTTCGAGAACGACGAGGCCCGGCTCTACGGCGTCCAGTACCACCCCGAGGTGCTGCACTCCGACCACGGCCAGCAGGTCCTGGAGCACTTCCTCTACCGCGGCGCCGGCATCGCCCCGACCTGGACCACCGGCAGCGTGGTCGACGAGCAGATCGCCCTGATCCGCGAGCAGGTCGGCAACAAGCGCGCGATCTGCGGCCTGTCCGGCGGCGTGGACTCCGCGGTCGCGGCCGCCCTGGTCAACAAGGCCATCGGCGACCGGCTGACCTGCGTCTACGTCGACCACGGCCTGATGCGCAAGGGCGAGACCGAGCAGGTCGAGAAGGACTTCGTGGCCGCCACCGGCGTCCAGCTGAAGGTCGTCGACGCCTCCGAGCGCTTCCTGAACGCGCTGAAGGGGGTCACCGACCCCGAGGAGAAGCGCAAGATCATCGGCCGGGAGTTCATCCGGGTCTTCGAGCAGGCCCAGGCCGAGATCGTCGCCGAGGCCGGCGAGCAGGGCGAGTCGGTCGACTTCCTGGTCCAGGGCACCCTGTACCCGGACGTGGTGGAGTCCGGCGGCGGCACCGGCACCGCCAACATCAAGTCCCACCACAACGTCGGCGGCCTGCCCGAGGACCTCCAGTTCCAGCTGGTCGAGCCGCTGCGCAAGCTGTTCAAGGACGAGGTCCGGATGGTCGGCCAGGAGCTGGGCCTGCCGGAGGAGATCGTCCAGCGCCAGCCGTTCCCGGGCCCGGGCCTGGGCATCCGGATCGTCGGCGAGGTCACCAAGGAGCGCCTGGACCTGCTCCGCGACGCCGACGCGATCGCCCGCGAGGAGCTGACCGCGGCCGGTCTGGACCGCGAGATCTGGCAGTGCCCGGTCGTGCTGCTCGCCGACGTCCGCAGCGTGGGCGTGCAGGGCGACGGCCGCACCTACGGCCACCCGATCGTGCTGCGCCCGGTCTCGTCCGAGGACGCCATGACCGCCGACTGGTCGCGCCTGCCGTACGACGTGCTGGCGAAGATCTCCACCCGGATCACCAACGAGGTCCGCGACGTGAACCGCGTCGTCGTCGACGTCACCAGCAAGCCGCCGGGCACCATCGAGTGGGAGTAGCACTCCCACCGGCCGCCGGGACGTTTGCTCGTCCCGAGGCCGATGCCTGAACGGCCGCGCCGTCGTTCCCGTAACGGAGGGAGCGACGGCGCGGCCGTTTGCGGTGCGGGCGCCGCTCGTCGGGAGGGACCTCCCACCGAAAGCGGCCGGGAGCGGGCAGAATGCGGACCGGACCTGTCAGGCGGTGGCAGGCGGCGAGGGAAGGTGTGAGGGATGTCGGAGGCCAGCAACCCGGTGCCGGCAGGCGGGGGAGCGGCCGGTCCGGCCGCCCGGGCGGCGCAGCTGAGGGCGCTCGCGTCCAGGTACGCGCTGCTGCCGCTGCGGCTCTTCCTCGGTGTCACCTTCGTCTACGCCGCCCTCGACAAGCTCTCCGACGCCCACTTCCTGGCCGGGGCGGGCGACCCGGCGTCCTTCGTCTCGCAGACCCAGGCCGCCAAGGCGGGCGGCAGCCCGATCTCCTTCCTGCTCGGCCCCGCCCTCGGCCACCCGACCCTGTTCGCGCTCGCCGTGGCCTTCGGCGAGCTGGCGGTGGGCCTCGGCACCCTGCTCGGCCTCTGGGGCCGGGTCGCCGCGCTCGGCGGCGCGCTGCTCAACCTCAGCCTGTGGCTGACGGTCAGCTGGAGCGTCTCGCCGTACTACCTCGGCAACGACCTGGCCTACCTGATGGCCTGGACCCCGCTGCTGCTGGCCGGCACGCCGGACCTGTCGGTGGACGGCTACCTGGCCCGCCGGGCCGCGCGGGACCGTGAGCGCGGGCTGGGCGAGGACCACGTCAAGCGCCGGGCCCTGGTGGACGGCGGGATCGCGGCCGTCGCGATCGGCGGGGCCGGGCTGCTCACCGGCTCGCTGACCCGTACCTTCGGCCGGGACGAGTCGGCCGCCTCCACGCAGTCGGCGGCCTCCGCGCAGTCGGCGGCCCCGGTCGCCGAAGCGCCGGCCCCCGGCGCCGCGGTCCCGAACGCCCCGGCACAGGCCCCCGCGGTGCCCGCCGCGAGCGTGCCGGTCGGCGGCGCGGCCCAGGTCAAGGACCCGACCACCGGGGACGCCGTCTACATCGTGCAGCCCAAGGCCGGCCAGTACTGCGCCTTCTCCGCGGTGTGCACCCACTCCGGCTGCGCCGTGGACGCGCCGAAGAACGGCCAGCTGTACTGCCCCTGCCACGGCTCCCGGTTCGACGCCGCGACCGGTGCGGTGGTCAACGGGCCGGCGGTCAAGCCGCTGCCCAAGTACGCCGTCAGCAAGAACGGGGACCAGCTGACCCTGGGCCCGCAGCAGAGCTGAGGACCCGGGGCCGGGCGGGCGCGCTCAGGGCGCTCCGGGGGCGGTCACTCCTCGCGGTCGGGCCGGCCGCGCCGGGCCACCGCCGCGACCGCGCCGGCCAGGCCGCCGACGCCGAGCACGATGAAGGCGACGGGGATGACGATCCGCCCGTTCACCGACCGGTCGTTGAGCGCCGCGACCAGGTAGACCACGGCGATCACGGTGAACAGCGCACCCGCGATCAGCGAGAACAGGTCGAGCCGGTGCTTCCTCACTGCTGGACCACCTTGATGTTGCCGAGCCCGAGTCCGAGTTCGAGATTGACGGTGCCCTTGGCCGGCTGCCCGTTGGCAGGGCCGATCAGGTAGGTGTGCCGTCCGGTGCTGTCGCTCTGCTCGCCGGGGACGGAGACGTTGCCCAGCCCGACCCTGGCCACCACGTTCACCGTCACGTCGTCCGGCACGGTGACGGTGATGTCGCCGACGCCGAGGTCGACCTTGGTGGCGAGGGTGGCCCCGGCCGGGTCGACCGCGGACAGGTCCAGGTTGAGCTTCCCGGCGCCCAGGTTGTACCGGTCGTGCAGGTCGGCCGCCGAGGCGACGGTCCACTCGCGGTCGCCGACGGCGTTGCGCATGGAGTCCGGCGCGTGGCCGACGAAGGCCAGCGCCAGGGTGAGCAGCATGCCGGTCACCGCCAGCCGGCGGGCCCGGCCGAACTTCGCGCCGACCAGCAGGGTCAGGCCCACCACCAGCAGCGCGGTGGCCAGCATCGTCGCGCCCAGCACGGTGGGGTTGTGGCGGTCGGTGGAGGCGGCCCAGACCGTGGCGCCGGCGCCGACCGCCAGCAGGAAGCCGAAGAAGCCGAGCGCCGAGCGCTCCCGGGGGTGCCGCACGGCGGCGGGCGCGGGGCGGCGCCGGCCGTTCTCCTTGCGCAGCGGGTCGCCCTCGGGCAGGTCGGCGCGCTGCCACCAGGGCTGGGCCGGGCCGCCGACCGGGGGCACGGGGGTGCCGTACGGCGGGGTCGGGCCGGCCGGGGAGGCGCCCCCGTACGGGTTGCGCTCGGGGTGGCGCGGGTCCCACAGGTAGCCGCCGGGGCCGGGGGCCGGGCCGTCGGGCCGGGCGGCCTCGTCCTGCTCCGGCCGCGGCCAGCGGTAGGCCCCGGTGCCGTCGGCGCCCGCGGCGCCGCCGGTGACCCCGCTGCCCTCCTGCCCGGGGAAGTGGCGGTCGTACGGGCCGCCGCGGCGGCGCTCGCGCCCCCGGCCCCGGCCCCGGCGGCGCTCCGGGTCGTAGCGCACCGCGAGGAAGACCAGGGCGGCGAGCAGCAGCAGCGGGAACATCTGTTCCCCGTCGCCCATCGAGGAGAAGAACACCCCGGTGCCGATCACCGTCAGCAGTACCGCGCCGACCGACTGGCCGTCCACCCGCCCGGTGAGCACCCGCTGGAGCTCCGTGCGCCCGCCGCGGCCCTTGGGCTCGCCGTCGGTCGGGACGATCAGCCAGGCCAGGCCGTACAGGAACAGCCCGAGGCCGCCGGAGAGGCAGAGCACCACCGTGACGATCCGGAACACCACCGGGTCGATGTCCAGGTGCCGGCCGAGGCCGCCGCAGACGCCGGCCACCACGCGGTGGTGCTCGGCCCGGGTCAGTGGCGGGCGGTCCGGTTCCGGCGGGGCGGCGGGCCCGGCCTCCTCGATGCGGGGGTCCTCGGTCATGGGCACCATCCTTCCGGCAGGGGACGGCCCGGCCCAACCGGGTCGATCCCTGTCCGTACCCTGACTTGTCCCTGATACGGGATGGGGACACACCCTGATGCGCCCGCGGGCGCCCGCGTGGAACCATCGGTGGCGTGGCAGCCCCCGGTACCGATCCCCGAACCATCGCCCCCGACGCCGCGCCGTCGGCCGGCGCCGACCCGAGTGCGCCCGACGGCGGTCGGCCGCCCTACCGGCGGCTCTACCGCAGCCCGCGGGGGCGGATGCTCGGCGGTGTCGCGCACGGCCTGGCGGTGCACCTCGGGCTGCCGGTGCGGTGGGTGCGGATCGCCTTCGTCGTGCTGTTCTTCGCGCAGGGGATCGGCGCGCTGCTGTACGCCGCGTTCTGGTTCGTGGTGCCGATCGGCATCGGCGAGCCCTCGCAGCGCGGCGGCGCCCAGTGGGTGTACGTCAACGGGGCGTTCGTCCCGGCCTCGCCCGGGGTGCAGGGCGGGCTGCTGAACAAGGGCGGCCAGGCCACCGGCTGGGTGGGCCGGATGCGCCGGCTGCTCCAGCACACCCTGCAGGGCGAGCCGGTGACCGCCCCCGTGGAGGGGGAGGAGGCCGGGCCGGCCGGCAAGGCCGGGCAGGGCGGCCTCGGCCAGCTCGCCGCCCTGGTGATGACCGTGATCGGCGTGATCGCGCTGCTCAACGTGCTCGGCTGGCAGACCGCCAAGCCGTACACCTGGCCGCTGCTGGCGATCGGCGTCGGCGTGGCGCTGGTCTGGCGGCAGGCCGACGACTCGCGCTGGCAGCGCTGGTTCGGCATCGAGGAGGGCGAGAAGCGGCGCGGCGCCTACACCCGGGTCGGCGCGGGCGTGCTGCTCGCGGTGGCCGGCACCATCGCGCTGCTCGCCATGCAGGGCAGCGGCTCCACACTCGGCTCGGTGATCGAGGCCTCGCTCGCGGTGCTGGTCGGCGTGCTGGTGCTGCTCGGCCCGTACGGCCTGCGGCTCTGGCAGGACCTCGGGGCCGAGCGCACCGCCCGCATCCGCGCCCAGGAGCGGGCCGAGATCGCCGCGCACATCCACGACTCCGTGCTGCACACCCTGACCCTGATCCAGCGCAGGGCCGAGGACCCCAAGGAGGTGCTGCGGCTGGCGCGCTCGCAGGAGCGCGAGCTGCGGCTGTGGCTGTACCGCCCGGAGGCCGCGGCGGAGGCCGCGCCGGACACCATGGCGGAGACCCTGCGGGCCGCCGTCGCCGAGGTCGAGGACCGGCACGGCGTCCAGGTCGAGCTGGTGATCGTCGGCGACTGCCCGATGGACGAGAGGATCGCGGCACAGATGCAGGCCGCGAGGGAGGCGACCGTCAACGCGGCCAAGTACGGTGGCGGGGGACCGGTCCAGGTCTACGCCGAGGTGGAGGGGAGGACGGTGTCGGTGTTCGTCCGCGACCACGGCCCCGGCTTCGACCCCGACACGGTGCCCGAGGACCGGATGGGCGTACGGGAGTCGATCATCGGCCGGATGAAGCGCAACGGCGGCACCGCTCGGGTGCGGCCGGCGGCGGGCGGCGGTACCGAGGTCGAGCTGGAGATGGAGAGAACGGATGACTGAGGCAGCTCCGATGGGGGTACCCGCAGCCGAAGGCCGGGGGAGGACCGCGCGGGTCGTACTGGTGGACGACCACCGGATGTTCCGGACGGGGGTCAGGGCCGAGATCGGCCGTACCGAGGTGACCGGCATCGACGTGGTCGGCGAGGCCGACGACGTGGACTCGGCGGTCCGCGTGGTCGCCGAGACCAGGCCGGACGTGGTGCTGCTCGACGTCCACCTGCCGGGCGGCGGCGGCGTCGAGGTGCTGCGCCGCTCGGTCGGCGTGATGGGGGAGCAGGGAGGGGTGAAGTTCCTGGCGCTGTCGGTGTCGGACGCCGCCGAGGACGTCATCGGCGTCATCCGCGGCGGCGCGCGCGGCTACGTCACCAAGACCATCACCGGCACCGACCTGGTGAACGCGGTCTTCCGGATCGCCGACGGCGACGCGGTGTTCTCGCCCCGGCTGGCCGGCTTCGTGCTGGACGCCTTCGCCGCCACCGACACCCCGCCGGTGGACGAGGACCTGGACCGGCTCACCCAGCGCGAGCGCGAGGTCCTGCGGCTGATCGCCCGCGGCTACGCCTACAAGGAGATCGCCAAGCAGCTCTTCATCTCGGTGAAGACGGTCGAGAGCCACGTCTCCGCCGTGCTGCGCAAGCTCCAGCTGAGCAACCGCCACGAGCTGACCCGCTGGGCCACCGCCCGTCGCCTGGTCTGACAGGTCCCGGAGCCGAAGCCCGCCCGCCCCGGATCCTCCGGGGCGGGCGGGCTTGTCGGCGGGTGGCCATAGACTCGATGTGCCATGAGTAGCCTCTTTGACGACCTTCCGCTCCCCGGTTTCGAGGCCCCCGCCGCCGGGTCGAAGCAGCCCGCCGCTCCCGTGGACGAGGAGCCCCCGCCGTACGAGGACGACCTTCCGTACGACGCGTACGAGGAGGCCATCCCGGACGGGCTGTTCCAGACCGACCACGCCGCCGAGACGGAGCGGGACGCCTGGTACCGCAACGGCGCCGCCCGGGCGGTGATCGACCCGGCGCAACTGCTGGAGGGGATGAACGACCCGCAGCGCGAGGCGGTGCTGCACGCGGGCTCCCCGCTGCTGATCGTGGCCGGCGCCGGCTCGGGCAAGACCCGGGTGCTGACCCACCGGATCGCCCACCTGCTGGGCGCCCGCGGCGTGCAGCCGGGGGAGATCCTGGCGATCACCTTCACCAACAAGGCGGCCGGCGAGATGCGCGAGCGCGTCGAGGCGCTGGTCGGCCCGCGCGCCCGGGCGATGTGGGTCTCCACCTTCCACAGCGCCTGCGTGCGCATCCTGCGCCGCGAGTCCAAGCAGCTGGGCTTCACCTCCAGCTTCTCGATCTACGACTCGGCCGACTCGCAGCGGCTGATGTCGCTGGTCTGCCGCGACCTCGACCTGGACCCGAAGCAGTTCCCGCCGAAGTCCTTCACCGCGAAGATCAGCAACCTCAAGAACGAGCTGATCGACGAGGAGACCTTCGCCGACCAGGCCGCCAACCCGATGGAGAAGAAGCTCGCCGAGGCGTACGCGCTCTACCAGCGGCGGCTGCGCGAGGCCAACGCGCTGGACTTCGACGACATCATCATGACGACGGTGAACCTGCTGCAGGCCTTCCCCGACGTCGCCGAGCACTACCGGCGCCGGTTCCGGCACATCCTGGTCGACGAGTACCAGGACACCAACCACGCCCAGTACATGCTCGTCCGGGAGCTGAGCGGCGGATCCGTCGCGGCCGCGCCGAAGCGCACCGCGGACGGGGACTTCGTGAACCCGGCGGCCGCGCACCTCGCCGAGGTGCCGCCGGCCGAGCTGTGCGTGGTCGGTGACGCGGACCAGTCGATCTACGCCTTCCGCGGCGCGACGATCCGCAACATCCTCCAGTTCGAGGAGGACTACCCGAACGCGACCACGATCCTGCTGGAGCAGAACTACCGCTCCACCCAGACGATCCTGAGCGCCGCCAACGCCGTCATCGAGCGCAACGCCAACCGCCGCGAGAAGAAGCTGTGGACGGCCGGGGACCACGGCGAGAAGGTCGTCGGCTACGTCGCGGACGACGAGCACGGCGAGGCCCAGTTCATCGCCGACGAGATCGACCGGCTCACCGACAAGGGTGAGGCCAAGCCCGGCGACGTCGCGATCTTCTACCGGACCAACGCCCAGTCCCGCGTGTTCGAGGAGGTGTTCATCCGGGTCGGCCTGCCGTACAAGGTGGTCGGCGGGGTGCGCTTCTACGAGCGCAAGGAGGTCCGGGACGTCCTGGCGTACCTGCGGGTGCTCTCCAACCCCGAGGACACCGTGCCGCTGCGCCGGATCCTCAACGTGCCCAAGCGAGGCATCGGCGAGCGGGCCGAGGCGATGATCGACGCGCTCGCCGCGCGGGAGCGGATCTCCTTCGCCCAGGCGCTGGTGCGGGTCGACGAGGCGTACGGGATGGCCGCGCGCTCGGCCAACGCCGTCAAGAAGTTCAACACCCTGATGGCCGGGCTGCGCCAGGTGGTCGAGTCGGGCGCGGGCCCGGCGGCGGTGCTGGAGGCCGTCCTGGAGGAGACCGGCTACCTGGCCGAGCTCCAGGCGTCGACGGACCCGCAGGACGAGACCCGGGTGGAGAACCTCCAGGAGCTCGCCTCCGTCGCCCTGGAGTACGAGCAGGACCCGGGCGAGCGTCCGGACGCCGGGGAGGAGGGCACGCCGCCGGTCGGCTCGCTGGCCGACTTCCTGGAGCGGGTCGCGCTGGTCGCCGACTCCGACCAGATCCCGGACGAGGACGAGGACGGGCAGGGCGTCATCACGATGATGACCCTGCACACCGCCAAGGGCCTGGAGTTCCCGGTGGTCTTCCTGACCGGCATGGAGGACGGGATCTTCCCGCACATGCGGGCGCTCAACCAGGTCAAGGAGCTGGAGGAGGAGCGCCGGCTCGCGTACGTCGGCCTCACCCGGGCCCGCGAGCGGCTGTACCTGACCCGCTCGGTGCTGCGCAGCGCCTGGGGGCAGCCGGCCTACAACCCGGCCTCGCGCTTCCTGGAGGAGATCCCGGAGGCGCTGGTGGAGTGGAAGCGCACCGGGGCGGCCCAGGCGCCGGTCCAGCGCGGCTACTCCTCGGGCGCGTCCTGGGGCAAGTCCTCGTCCGGCGGCGGGAGTTCGCGCTCCTCGTCGTCGTCGGCGGCGTCGCCCAAGGCCGGCTGGGGGCAGTCGGCGCGGCGCGGCGGCCAGATGGTGGAGCGCGAGGCCGTCTCGCTCGCGGTCGGCGACCGGGTCACCCACGACAGCTTCGGGCTGGGCACCGTGGTGGCCGTCACGGGCGTCGGCGACCGGGCGCAGGCCACCGTCGACTTCGGCACCGACGGGCGCAAGCAGCTGCTGCTGCGCTACGCGCCGGTCGAGAAGCTGTAGGGCGTCCGCCCTAGCGCGGGTCCAGGCCGTTCGAGAGGAACCAGGGCAGCGGGTCGATCGGCCCGCTGCCCTGCGGCCGGATCTCGAAGTGCAGGTGCGGGCCGGTGCTGTTGCCGCTGCTGCCGACGAAGGCGACCACGTCGCCCTGCTTCACCGGGCCCTTGCGCACCTTGTACGCCCGCAGGTGGCAGTACCAGGCCTCGGTGCCGTCGGACATCTTGATGATCGTCATGTAGCCGTAGAACGGGTTCCACTGGGTGCGGAGGGTGCCGTCGGCCACGGCGTAGACCTCGGAGCCGCCGTCCACCGGGAAGTCGATGCCGGTGTGCCGGTTGGCCCAGTGGGTGCCGGCCTCGCCGAACACCTCGCCGAGGCCGTGCCGGGCGACCGGCATGACCACCTTGGGCTTGACCGGCTCGGGCGCCGGCTCGGCGGTGGGCTGCGCGGTGGGGGCCTCGGCGGGGGCGTCGGTGGGCTGGGCGCCGGCCAGCGGCTGGCGGGCGTCGCCGCGCGAGGCCTGGGCCGGTGCGCCGGCCGCGACCGCGTGGGCGGCCGCCGTCTGCGCGGCCGCGGTGTCCGGGGCGTTCTCCGTCGCCGTCTGCGGCACTCGCCCGGCGGCCTGGGCGCGCTGCTGGTCGGCCTCGCCCTGCACGGTGACCGCCGCCGCGGCGGCCACGCCGAGCGCCGCCACCGACGGCAGCGCGACCCGCAGCAGCGCCGTCCGGGTGGCCGCCTTGGCGGCGCCGCGGCGCTGGGCGCGGGACTGTTCGCGGGCCGCGAGGCGCAGCTCCGCACGGGTCGGACGGGCGGCTGCATCGGGAGCCATCGGGGGCTGCCTCCTCGGTGGGCCTCGGACGTCGTCGGGCGAGGGGAAGACAGCCGTGACTGTAACCGCAAGGTCGACGCTCCGGAAAACCCTCCGGATGTCAAGGGGGCGGCCGGGGGGTCTGTGCGGAGGTTGCGGGAAGGAGGGGTATACCCGCTGGTAGCAAGGCCGGGAGCTGTGACTTTGCCCTCCTCTTCGGGGGTGGCACGGTCAACCGTGCCGGGTGGCGCTAACCTCCCCTCAGATTGGTTATTGACCGTTAACCGCGCCGGCGGCCCACGAGGCCCGGTCGGATGGTGGACGACGATGTCCAGGAGGCAGTCATGAGTGTGTCGGGGCCGATCCGTGTGGTGGTCGCCAAGCCCGGGCTCGACGGTCACGACCGTGGTGCCAAGGTCATCGCGCGCGCCCTGCGCGACGCCGGTATGGAGGTCATCTACACCGGACTGCACCAGACGCCCGAGCAGGTCGTCGACACCGCGATCCAGGAGGACGCGGACGGCATCGGGCTGTCGATCCTCTCCGGCGCCCACATGACGCTGTGCGCGCGGGTGCTGGAGCTGCTGAAGGAGCGCGACGCGGAGGACATCAAGGTCTTCTGCGGCGGGATCATCCCGGACGAGGACATCGCCGAGCTCAAGGCGATGGGTGTCGCGGACATCTTCACCCCGGGCACGCCGACCCGGGACGTGGTCGCCTGGGTCGAGTCGAACCTGCGGGCCGGCTGAGCCACCGGGCGTCGAGCGGGCCGGCCCCTCCCGGGGTCGGCCCGCTCCGTCGTGCTCGGCGCTCCGCCGGGTTCAGCCCGACAGCTCCGCGAGCATCGCCGCCCGGAAGCGCAGGGTGCCGGCCAGTCGGGCGAAGGTCTCGGACCACGCGGAGTCCGGGGCGGCCCCGGCGGCCAGCTCCTCCACCGCGGCGGCCGTCTCCGGGGCGAGCGCGCGCTCCGTCATCCCGAGCACCCCGCTGTGGCTCCACGGGTACGCCCCGGAGGCCGCCGCCCGGGCCAGCGCCGTCACCACCGCGGTGGACAGCGGCGGCGTCCACGGGGTGGCGCAGGCGCCGAGCAGTTGGAAGGCCTCGCCCAGTCCGTGCACCGTGATGAACGCGGCCGTCCAGGCGGCCCGCTCCTGCGGCGGGAGGACGGCCAGCAGCTTGGCCGGGGCGCCGGTGGCCCGCGGCGAGCGGGTCCGGGCGCCGCGGCCGGGCGGGGCCGGGGCCGGGCCGAGCAGCGCCCGGGCCCAGTCGGCGTCCTGCTGGCGGACGGCTGCCCGCGCCCAGGCCTCCCGCAGGTCGTCGGCCCAGCTGCTGCTGGTCTCGTCGAGGCTGTCGCCGACCCGCAGGGCGAGCAGCTGCTCGGGCGTCAGCCCGGTGCCCGTCGACCAGATCGCCAGTGGCGCGGCGGCCACCACCTCGCCGAACCACCAGGCCCGTTCGCCGCGCCCGGTGGGCGACTTGGGGGCGATCCCGTCGCGCTGCATCCGGGCGTCGCACTCGGCGGGCGGGGTGACCAGCAGGTGGGTGCCGGTGTCGGCGAGCCGGACGGCGGCCCGGGCCCGCTCGGCCATCCGGTGGGCCAGCGCCGAGTCGGGCAGGGCGGAGAGCAGCTCGGCGGCGGTGGCCCGGACGTTCTTGCTGCGGTCGCCGAGGGCGGCCTCCAGGAACGGTTCGTCGGTGGGGGAGAGGCCCTCCTGGAGGGCGTCCAGGAAGAGCAGGCGGTCCTCGGCGCGCTCGGTGGCCCAGGTGCCGCGCAGCAGTTCCAGGCCGGCCGCGGGATCGCGGCGGCGCAGCAGCGTGAGGTGGGTGACCCGCTCGGCGAAGAGGCCCTCGTGCCAGAGCCGGTCGTCCGCGCACTCCTGCGGCAGCTCGGGCGTGGTGGTGCGCAGCACGAACCGCCAGTCGGGGTTCTGCTCGGCCAGCCAGCGGCCCAGCGGACCGGCCAACGCCACGGCGTCGGGGCGCAGTTCGCTGCGGGCGCGGGCGGCGTCGAGCAGGCCGGGCACCAGCGCGGCGGGCGGGCGCAGGCCGCTCGCCCGGGCGGTGGTGAGCCACTGGGGCAGCAGCTCGGCCAGGTTGGCCAGGGTGCCGCCGCCGGAGCCGGTCCGGCCCGAGAGCAGGACGGCCAGTCGGCGGGCGGCGGGCTCCGGCAGTTCCGGGCGGGCGTCCTCGGCCGCGGGCGGGCCGGGCGGCTCGGCGGCCGGTACGGGCAGCGCGCCGGCCCGGCGGCGGACGGCGGCCAGCGCGGCCAGCTCCAGCAGGGCGGCGGCCTGGTCGCCCCGGTCCACGGCGTCGGCGAGCGGCAGGGCGGTGGCCGGGAGCGGTCGGCGGTCGGTGCCGAGCAGGGCGCTGGTCTGCAGGGTCTCCCACGGGTCCTGGGTGGTCGTCATTCTCGGTGCTCCTAAGCGTTGGTGAGGCCGACCGGGCGTCGGCCGGCAGCCCAGGCCGTGACCGGGGCGAAGCCCAGGTGGCCGTACTCGCCGAAGACCGTGAGCGGGCGGCCGGTGGAGACCGCGGCCAGCCGCCACAGCGCGGCCTCCGGGACGGTCGAGGTGCGGACCGGCACGGTGTGGTGGCCGTCCGTCAGGAACCAGCCGTCCGGGGTGCGGACCGGGACGACGTCGCCGAGCACCGTCGGCCGGCTCTCCAGCCACGGGTCGTCGGCGACGGCGGTGCCGTAGCCGGCCACCGCCTCGGCGACGGTCAGCCCGGCGGGCGGCCCGGCGGGGCCCGGTTCGGGGGCGCCGTAGCGCTTGCCGAGGGTGGCGCGCAGCGGATGGGCGCCGGGGTAGTAGGCGAGCTGGGCCTCCACCAGGTGGCCGGTGGGCAGGGCGAGGGCGGGTGCCTGGCCGGAGTGGCCGAAGGCGAGCAGCAGGGCCGGGCGGCCGGTCTTGGCACCGCGCAGCCAGACCCGGCGGGTGGTGAGCCGCTCGACCGTGGTGTCCCGGCTGCCAAGCACCAGCCAGCGGTCGCGGACGCCGGTCCCCAGCGTGCTGTCGTCCGCGGGGTACCCGACCCGGGTGCGGACGGTGGCGGCCAGTTCGGGCGGCAGCTCGTCCATCCGGGTGGCGGCGGTGGCGAGCAGGTGCAGCATCGCGTACTCCTCCAGCAGCCGCTCCTGCGGCAGCGCGTCCAGTTCGCGGACCCGGGTGGCCAGGCCGGGGGCCTGCGCGTCGACCATCCGGGCGGCGACCTCCTCCCAGGGCCCGGCGGTGGACTGGTCGGCCAGGCCGTGCCGGACCCGGTCGGCCAGCCGCAGCCGCAGCTCGGCGGCCCCGGCGGTGACCCGGGCGCCGCGCTTCTCGGCCCGCCGCCGGGCGGCCTCCGGGTCGACCGGCTCCGCCGCGCGCTTCTCCGTGCGCTCCTGGCGGGACTTGAGCCATTCGGCGACCCAGTCGGCGGGCTCGCCGGCCGGGACGGCCTCCGGGGTGCCGCTCCACAGCAGGAGGAGCCCGAGCGCGTGCTTGCACGGGAACTTCCGGCTGGGGCAGCTGCACTGGTAGGCGGGCGTGGCGAGTTCGATCGCGGTGCGGTACGGCGTGCGGCCGCTGCCCTTGCACTCGCCCCAGAGCGCGGTGCCGTCGGTGCCGGTGCCGGACCACGGCGCGGGCGCGGAGAGCTTGCCCGCCGCCTTCTGCGAGGCGACGTCAGGTGCCAGGGACAGGACGTGTTCGGTGCTCCAGCGTTCCTCCATGCGACCGACCGTAGGCGGCGGCACTGACAGCGGCTGACGGGCCGTCCGCGGGCTCCGCCGGGTTGTCAGTGGCTCGGTGCAGGGTTGTTCCCAACAGGTCCTGACTCCCCGATCACCATTGCGCCCGGGGCACCCGTGTGCCCGGGGCCGACCCGAAGGAGCCCGAGATGGCCGACGTTCTGCGGCAGCACGCCGAGGACGCGTTCGCCGGTGAACTGGCCGCGCTGGCCGCGCAGGACGACCGTCCGCGCCCCGAGCGCTGGAAGCTCTCGCCGTGGGCCGTGGCGACGTACCTGCTCGGCGGTGAACTGCCCGACGGCACCAAGATCACCCCCAAGTACATCGGCCCGCGCCGGGTCGTCGAGGTCGCCGTGACGACCCTGGCGACGGACCGCGCGCTGCTGCTGCTCGGCGTGCCGGGCACCGCGAAGACCTGGGTGTCCGAGCACCTGGCGGCGGCGATCAGCGGCGACTCCACGATGCTGGTGCAGGGCACCGCCGGCACCCCCGAGGAGGCCGTCCGGTACGGCTGGAACTACGCCCAGCTGCTCACCCACGGGCCCAGCCGGGACGCCCTGGTGCCCTCGCCGCTGATGCGGGCGATGGCCGACGGCAAGATCGCCCGGGTCGAGGAGCTCACCCGCATCCCCGCCGACGTACAGGACAGTCTGATCACCATCCTGTCCGAGAAGACGCTCCCGATACCGGAGTTGGGAGCCGAGACCCAGGCGGTGCGCGGCTTCAACGTGATCGCCACCGCCAACGACCGCGACCGCGGCGTCAACGAGCTGTCCAGCGCGCTGCGCCGCCGCTTCAACACCGTGGTGCTGCCGCTGCCGGGCTCGCTGGACGAGGAGGTCGACATCGTCACCCGCCGGGTCGACCAGCTCGGCCGCTCCCTGGACCTGCCCGAACTGCCCGGCGGCGCCGAGGAGATCAGGCGCGTGGTCACCGTCTTCCGCGAGCTGCGGGCCGGGATCACGGTGGACGGCCGGACGAAGGTCAAGACCCCGAGCGGCACCCTCTCCACCGCCGAGGCGATCTCGGTGGTGACCAACGGGCTGGCCCTGGCCGCCCACTTCGGCGACGGCGTGCTGCGCGCCGGGGACGTGACGGCCGGCATCCTCGGTGCCGTCGTCCGCGACCCGGTGGCGGACCGGGCGGTCTGGCGCGAGTACGTCGAAGGGGTGGTGCGCGAGCGCGACGGCTGGAAGGACTTCTACCGCGCCGCCCGCGAGGTGACGGCGTGACATCCGAGGTCGCCCTGCTGGGCATCCGCCACCACGGCCCCGGCTCGGCCCGGGCGGTGGCCGCCGCGCTGGCGCGGTGGCGGCCGGACGCGGTGCTGATCGAGGGCCCGCCGGAGGCCGACGCGATCGTCCACCTGGCCGCCGAGAAGGACCTCGTCCCGCCGGTGGCGCTGCTCGCCCACGCGGTGGACGACCCGGCGAGGGCCGCCTTCTGGCCGTACGCCGAGTTCTCCCCGGAGTGGGTGGCGATCCGGCACGCCGTCGACCACGACCTGCCGGTCCGCTTCATCGACCTGCCCGCCGGGTACGGCTTCGCGCCGGAGGAGGGCACCGAAGCGGAGAGCACCGAGGAGGACGGCGCGCGGGAGGGCGCCGAGCCGGTCGCCGACCCGCTGGCGCTGCTCGCCGAGGCGGCCGGGCACGACGACGCCGAGCGCTGGTGGGAGGACGTGGTCGAGCACCGCGCGCCCGGCGGCGACGCGCTGGCGCCGTTCGCCGCCGTCGCCGAGGCGATGGGCGCGCTGCGCGCGGAGGGCCTCGGCGAGTCCCGCCGGGACCGGCTGCGCGAGGCGCACATGCGCCAGCAGATCCGCGCCGCCCGCCGCGCCGGGCACCGGCGGATCGCCGTGGTCTGCGGGGCCTTCCACGTCCCCGCGCTGGAGCGGATGCCCACCGTCGCCCACGACCGGGCGCTGCTCGCCGGGCTGCCGAAGAAGGTGCGCACGGACATCACCTGGGTGCCGTGGACGCACCGCCGGCTCTCCCGGTCCGCCGGCTACGGCGCGGGCGTGCAGTCGCCCGGCTGGTACCACCACCTGTTCACCACCGACGGGGACCCGGTCCCGCGCTGGCTCACCCGGGCCGCCGAGCTGCTGCGCGCCGAGGACCACCCGGTCTCCTCCGCGCACGTGATCGAGGCGGTCCGGCTCGCCGAGACGCTGGCCGTGCTGCGCGGCCGCCCGCTCGCCGGGCTGACCGAGACCCTGGACGCGGTGCGCGCGGTGCTCTGCGAGGGCTCGGACGTCGCTCTGGAGCTGGTCCGGGACCGCCTGGTGGTCGGCGACGCGCTCGGCGAGGTCCCGGACGCCGCGCCGGCGGTGCCGCTCCAGCGCGACCTCACCCGGCTGCAGCGCTCGCTGCGGCTCAAGCCCGAGGCCGCGCCGAAGGACGTCGACCTCGACCTGCGCAAGGACACCGACGCGGCCCGCTCCCGGCTGCTGCACCGGCTGCGGCTGCTGGGCGTGGACTGGGGCGTGCCCGCGCGGTCCTCGGTGAACTCGACCGGGACGTTCCGGGAGAGCTGGCGGCTGTGCTGGCAGCCCGAGTTCGCGGTCCGGATCGCCGAGGCCGCCCAGTGGGGCACCACGGTCGAGGAGGCGGCGGTCAACAAGGCCGTCGGCACCGCCCGCGCCGCCGAGGAACTCGCCGAGCTGACCGGCCTGGTGGAGACCTGCCTGCTGGCCGGGCTGTCCGGGGCACTGCCCGCCGTGATGCGGGTGCTCGCCGACTGCGCGGCCCTGGACACCGACGTCGCGCACCTCGCGGGCGCGCTGCCCGCGCTGGTCCGCGCGCTGCGCTACGGCGACGTGCGCGGCACCGACCACGGGGCGCTCGCCGAGGCGGCCTCGGGCCTGGCCGAGCGGATCTGCGTCGGACTGCCGCCCGCCTGCGTCGGCCTGGACGCGCAGGGCGCGGAGGCGATGCGCGGCCGGCTCGACGAGGTGCACGGCGCGATCGGCCTGCTGGCCGCCGGTCCCGCCGCCTCCGCCACCACGGAGGACGCCGCCGTCGAAGAGGCCGCCGAAGGCACCGCGCCGGACCCCGACGGCCTGGCCGGCCTGGCCGACCGCTGGGCCGCCGCCCTGCGCTCGCTGGCCCGCCGCGAGCCGGCCGGCGGACCGGCCACCGGCGCCCCCGGGCTGCTGCGCGGTCGCGCCGTGCGACTGCTGCTGGACGACGGCCGGCTCGACTCCGAGGAGGCCGGCCGACGGCTGCGACTGGTGCTCTCCGTCGCCAACGCCCCGGCGGACGCGGCCGGTTGGGTCGAGGGCTTCCTGACCGGCGGCGGCGCCCTGCTGCTGCACGACCCCCGGCTGCTCGCCCTGCTGGACGAGTGGCTGACCGGGGTGAGCGGCGAGGTCTTCACCGACGTCCTGCCGCTGCTGCGCCGCACCTTCGCCGGACTGGAGGCGGGCGTGCGCACCACCATCGGCGGCCGGGTCGCGGCCGGCCCGCTCGGCGAGCTCCCGGCCGCCCGGGCCGAGTCCGGCGAGCTGGACCGGGTCCGCGCCGACGCCGCTGTCCCCGTGGTGGCCCTGCTGCTCGGGCTCCGTCCGACGATCCCCCGGCAGGCCGCCGGCCGCGACACCTGACACCGCCGCACCGAACACACTGCCGTACCGCCGCACCGCCGTACCGCCGCACCGCCGTACCGAACGCCTGCCCCACCGCAGGACCCGCTGAAGAGGAGGACGAGATGGCAGCGCCCACGACCGACGAACGGCTGCGCCGCTGGCGGCTGGTGCTCGGCGGCGAGGCCGACGGCACCGGCTGCACCCTGCGCGGCCGCGACGCCGCGATGGACGGCGCCCTCGCCGCGCTCTACCGGGGCGCCCCCGAGGAGGGCGCCCGGGGCGGTCGCGGCGGCCGCCGCAGCGCCGGGCTGGGCGGCTCGGCCCCGCAGGTGGCCCGCTGGCTGGGCGACATCCGCGAGTACTTCCCGTCCACCGTCGTGCAGCTGATGCAGCAGGACGCGATCACCCGGCTCGGCCTGGACCGGCTGCTGCTGGAACCGGAGATGCTGGAGGCCGTCGAGCCGGACGTGCACCTGGTCGGCACCCTGCTGTCGCTCAAGCACGCGCTGCCCGAGACCACCCGGGAGACCGCCCGGGCGGTGGTCGGCAAGGTGGTCGCCGACCTGGAGCGCCGGCTCGCCGACCGCACCCGGGCCACCCTCGGCGGCGCCCTCGACCGCAGCGCCAAGGTCAACCGGCCGCGCCACCGGGACATCGACTGGGACCGCACCATCCGGGCCAACCTGAAGAACTACCTGCCCGAGCACGGCACCGTCGTCCCCGAGCGGCTGGTCGGCTACGCCCGCGCCCAGCAGGCCGTGAAGAAGGACGTCATCCTCTGCATCGACCAGTCCGGCTCGATGGCGCCCTCGGTCGTCCACTCGGCGGTCTTCGGCGCGGTGCTCGCCTCGATGCGCACCCTGGACACCCGGCTGGTCGTCTTCGACACCTCGGTGGTCGACCTCACCGAACAGCTCACCGACCCGGTCGACGTCCTGTTCGCCACCCAGCTCGGCGGCGGCACCGACATCAACCGCGCGCTCGCCTACTGCCAGTCGAAGATCACCCGGCCCTCCGAGACCGTCGTGGTGCTGATCAGCGACCTGTACGAGGGCGGCATCCGGGACGGCATGCTCAAGCGGGTCGCCGCGATGAAGGCGGCCGGCGTCCAGTTCATCGCCCTGCTCGCGCTCTCCGACGAGGGGGCCCCGGCGTACGACCACGCGCACGCCGCCGCCCTGGCCTCGCTCGGCGCGCCGGCCTTCGCCTGCACCCCGGACGCGTTCCCGGAGATCATGGCGGCGGCCATCGAGAAGCGTCCGATCCCCGTGCCGGACCAGAGGGCGTGAGGATTCACCCGAACGCGGTAATCCGACCGATCGGTGGACCGGCCGCCCGTACCGGCCTTCCGGGCATTCTGTGACGGTTCTCACCCAAGGCGGGCAGGCTCCCGGGCGGAACAGTCCCGTCCCACGGGGATAACCTGCCAGACGGACGTGACGCGCGTGTTGATTGACGTGTGCGCCCGTGGCTGTGTGGGCCGCAAGGCCGTACCTCTGCGTACCCGCACCGCCCCGACGACCCGCAGCGAAGATCCTGCCGTGGCACGCTCGTAGAGACACAATCCGCGACCACGAACAAGGACAAACACGTGGACCTGTTCGAGTACCAGGCGAGGGACCTCTTCGCCAAGCACGGTGTACCCGTGCTTGACGGCGATGTCATCGAGACCGCCGCAGACGCTGCCGCCATCGCGGAGCGCTTCGGCGGCCGCGCCGTCGTCAAGGCTCAGGTGAAGGTGGGCGGCCGAGGCAAGGCCGGCGGCGTCAAGCTCGCCGCCGACCCGGCGGACGCCGTCGCCAAGGCCGAGCAGATCCTCGGCATGGACATCAAGGGCCACACCGTTCACAAGGTGATGCTGGCCCAGACCGCGGACATCAAGGACGAGTACTACGTCTCGTTCCTGCTGGACCGCACCAACCGCACCTTCCTGGCCATGGCCAGCGTCGAGGGCGGCGTGGAGATCGAGGTCGTCGCCGAGCAGAACCCCGAGGCGCTCGCCAAGATCCCGGTCGACGCCAACGAGGGCTGCACCCCGGAGAAGGCCGCCGAGATCGTCGCCGCGGCGAAGTTCCCGGCCGAGGTCGCCGACCAGGTCGCCGAGGTCCTGCAGAAGCTGTGGACCGTCTTCATCAAGGAGGACGCCCTCCTCGTCGAGGTCAACCCGCTGATCAAGTCCGGTGACGGCAAGATCATCGCGCTCGACGGCAAGGTCTCCCTGGACGAGAACGCCGAGTTCCGCCAGCCCGAGCACGAGGCCCTGGAGGACAAGGCCGCGGCCAACCCGCTGGAGGCCGCCGCCAAGGCCAAGGGCCTGAACTACGTCAAGCTCGACGGCCAGGTCGGCATCATCGGCAACGGCGCGGGCCTCGTCATGAGCACCCTCGACGTGGTCGCCTACGCCGGTGAGAAGCACGGCGGCGTCAAGCCCGCCAACTTCCTCGACATCGGTGGCGGCGCCTCCGCCGAGGTCATGGCGAACGGCCTGGAGATCATCCTGGGCGACCCCGACGTCAAGTCGGTCTTCGTCAACGTCTTCGGCGGCATCACCGCGTGCGACGCGGTCGCCAACGGCATCGTGCAGGCCCTGGAGCTCCTGAAGAGCAAGGGCGAGAACGTCACCAAGCCGCTGGTCGTCCGCCTGGACGGCAACAACGCGGAGCTGGGTCGCAAGATCCTCGACGACGCCAACCACCCGCTGGTGCAGCGTGTGGACACCATGGACGGCGCCGCTGACCGCGCCGCCGAGCTGGCCAACAAGTAAGGAAGGGGACTACACACCATGGCTATCTTCCTTACCAAGGACAGCAAGGTCATCGTCCAGGGCATGACCGGCGCCGAGGGCATGAAGCACACCCGCCGCATGCTCGCCTCCGGCACCCAGATCGTCGGCGGTGTCAACCCGCGCAAGGCCGGCACCACGGTCGACGTCGACGGCACCGAGATCCCGGTCTTCGGCTCCGTCGCCGAGGCGATGGAGAAGACCGGTGCCGACGTCACCGTCCTCTTCGTGCCGCCGGCGTTCACCAAGGCCGCCGCGATCGAGGCCATCGACGCCGAGATCGGCCTGGCCATCGTCATCACCGAGGGCGTCCCGGTGCACGACACCGCCGCCTTCTGGGCGCACGCCGGTGCCAAGGGCAACAAGACCCGCATCATCGGCCCGAACTGCCCCGGCCTGATCAGCCCCGGACAGTCGAACGCCGGCATCATCCCGGCCGACATCACCAGCTCCGGCAAGATCGGCCTGGTCTCGAAGTCCGGCACCCTGACCTACCAGCTCATGTACGAGCTGCGGGACATCGGCTTCACCTCGGCCGTCGGCATCGGTGGTGACCCGGTCATCGGCACCACCCACATCGACGCGCTCAAGGCCTTCCAGGAGGACCCGGAGACCGAGCTCATCGTCATGATCGGTGAGATCGGTGGCGACGCCGAGGAGCGTGCCGCGGCCTTCATCGCCGAGCACGTCACCAAGCCGGTCGTCGGCTACGTCGCGGGCTTCACCGCCCCCGAGGGCAAGACCATGGGCCACGCCGGCGCCATCGTCTCCGGCTCCTCGGGCACCGCCCAGGCGAAGAAGGAGGCCCTCGAGGCCGCCGGTGTCAAGGTCGGCAAGACGCCGTCCGAGACCGCCCGCCTGGCCCGCGAGATCATCGCCGCCCAGGCCTGATCCCGCCCCGCGCGTGACGAGCGCCCCCGCCCTTCCCGGGCGGGGGCGCTCGCCGTTCCGGCACGCCCCGGGCGGCTCAGTGCGCCCCTGGCCCCGTCGTGCAGGGCAGCGGCGACCACAGCCGGCAGACCACCGGGCCCTGCGGCGGGGGAGCGGCCGCCCGGCCCGCCGCCGGCAGCTCCCAGCGCGCGGCCGCCCGCGGCTGCGGCTCCACCAGGACGGCCTCCAGGCCGGGCGCCGGGCTGCACCAGAAGCTGGTGATGCCGTTCGGCACCCCACCGGGCAGCAGCGGCACGCTCGGCTCCGCCTCCCGCGCCCCGGCGGACAGGGCGGCGGGCAGGCACACCGCGGGCGCCGGCGGGTCGACCGACCGGAACAGCACCGCCGGGCGCATCCCCGACAGGGTCGCCAGCGTCGCCCCGGCCACCGCGAACGTCAGCAGCGCCGCCGCACCCGTGCGGCTCGCCGTCCAGAGCCGGTGCCAGGCCCGCAGCACCGGCACCGGCGCCCGGTGCGGCTGCGGGCAGCCGCGCACCGCCGCCCGGTACAGCTGCCCGCTCAGCCCGTCCGCGAAGCCCGGCGCCGCCGGGTCCGGCCCGACCAGCTCCGGCGTCCACTGCGCCAGCGCCGCCCGGGCGGCCCACACCCGGCCCTCGGCCGCCACCCGCGTGGACTCCATCTCCACCGCGACCGCCGGGGCCGGCAGCCCCAGCCCGTCGTGCAGCACCAGCGCCCGGCGCTGCGGGCGGGACAGCCGCTTGAGCGCCTTCAGCAGCGCCCGGTCCCGGTCGGTCAGCCGGTCGTGGTCCGGCAGCACCGCCTGCGCCTCGTCGGCCGGCCGCACCCTGATCCGCCGGTGCGGCAGCGCCCACACGTGCGAGCGGCGGGGTCCGCCCCGGTGCCACGGGGACAGCGCCAGCTCGCAGGCCCGCGCCCGTACCCACCCCTCCGGGTTCCCCGAAGCGGCCACCGCGCCCCAGCGCCGCCGGGCCTCCCCGAACGCCAGCCGTACGCAGTGCACCGCCCGGTGCCGGCAGGCGGTCAGCAGGAACACCTGCTGCACCAGCCGGGTGTGCGCGGTCTCGTACAGCTCCTCGAAGCTCACCGCCGGGGGCTCCGCGTCGAGGTCGTCGTCCCCGACCGAGGGCGCGGCGGCCAGCGCCACCCGGCCGGGACTGGCGGAACCGGGCCCGGCCGGGGCGGCGGCGGGGTACGGGGGCTCGCCGCGGTCGGCGGCGGTGCCGCCCGTGGGGGTGTTCGGCCCGGGGCCCGTGCTCGGGGACGTGGCGCGACGGGGCTCGGCCGGGTCGTGGAGGCGGGCCGTGGGCGTGGCGGTGGCGTCGCTTGTCCGGTCGGGGCCGGCTGCCTTCGACCGCCCGCCGTCAGCCCGCCGCCCGGCCGTGGCGCCGTGTCCCGCGTGTTCCGCCGGGGCCTCCCGCGCCTGGTCGGGCTCGGCGGCCTGTGGCTTCCTGCCGTCGGACCCCTGCGCGGTCGGGACCCGGCGTGACGTGTCGCCGGGGCGGGCGGCCGTGTCTGCGGGGGCCTGCGGCCCACGGCCGTCGCCGCTGTCGTTGCCGTTGCCCGGGGACGGACGGCCGCTTGAGGTGGGGACGTTCTCCGGCCGATCCTGTTCGGCGCCGGGGTCAGTGGGCGTCGTCGGCCCACGTCCGCCGTCCGCGCCCCGGGCCCGCGCCTGTTCGGCGCCGGGGGCGCCGCCGTGCCTCCCGGGGGCCGCGGGAAGCGTCGGCCCGCCTCCGCCGTCGGTGCGGCCCGCCGGCTCGTGGTTCCCGGCGGTCGGCTGACGCCGCGCGCCGACCGTCGCCGGTGCGGCCAGCGGCGCCCGTGGCACGGTGGCGCCGCTTGCCTGGCCCCCGGGCGCGCGACCCTCGTGCGCGCGCCCCGGGGCGGCGCTCTTCGCGGGGGCCGGCGGCCTGCCGGAGGCCTGGCGCGGCTTCTCGGCCGGAGCCCGGCGCGCCGCGCCGCCGTCCGCGTCCCGCGCCGGGCGGGCCGCCTTCCGGGCGTCGTCGGAGGTGCGTGGGGTGGGCTTCCCGGCTCGGGAGCGGCGCCGCTTCATTGGCGCGTCCCCACCCGTTGCCACATCGGCCGACGGACGCCCGGCCCCGCAGGCAGGGGCGGGTTCCTCGGGGCGCGGCAGGGCGTCGGCCAGCAGGGCGAGGGCCTCCGCCTCGGTGCGGGTGCCGAGCTTGCGCAGGGCGCGCTGGAGGTAGCTGCGGGCGGTGGCGGGGGTGACTCCGAGGGCGACGGCGGTGCGGGGGAGGTCGTGGCCGGCCGCGAGGTGGGCCAGGACCTGGACCTCACGGGGGGTCAGTTCCCGCCGGGGGCGGCCCGCGTCGGTTCCGGCGCGGGCGGGCTTGCGGTGGCGCTCCGGTGTGGGGGAGTCGGCGGTGGGTGGCGTGGTCATCAGACGCTCCGGGCCGGGGCGCCGGCGGCTTGGGGGCAAGGTCTGAAAATGCGCATAAGCCAATAATCTGGGACACGGCGGCGGTTTGGCGCTTCACGGAGCATGGCGAGTCGCCTTGGCACCATGTGGCCCATGACGCAGCTGATGGGCCGTCCGATCCTGGAATCGCCCGGCGAATCGGGTGGACGCCCCGCGCTGGCCGACCTGTTGACGGGAGTGCGGACGGCGCTGGTCGGCCTGGCCGTGGTCGGGGCGCCGGTGCTGGCGCTCTGGGTGGCGTCGCCGTACGCGGAGGACGGCGCGGCCGCTGTCACCCGGTTGGCGGGGGTGCTCTGGCTGCTCGGGCACGGCGCACCGGTGCTGCGCGGCCCGACGGACGCCCCGCTGACCGTCACTCCGCTGCTGCTCGGCGTCCTGGCCGTGGCCCGGCTCCACCGGGTGGCCGCCGGGGTGGCGGCGCGGCGCGGGCCGCGCTCGCGCTGGAGCGGTCCGGTGGCGGTCTGGGCGGGGTACTGCGCGGTGGCCGTCGGGGTGACGCTGCACTGCGCGGGGGGCGGGCTGTTCCGCAGCCGGGTGCTGCCGGACGTCCTGGCGGTGGCGCTGGTGGCGGGCCTGGCGACGGCCTCCGGGGCCCGTTCGGTGGCCGTCCTCGACGGGCCGGCCGATTCCCCGCTGGACCGCCTCCCGCCGCCGTACCGCCCGGTCGACGCCGTGCCGACGGTACGGGCCGCGGCGCTGGCGGCCGGAGCCGGACTGGTCGCGGTGGGCGGCCTCCTGGTGGTGTCCTCGGCGGTGCTGGACGCGGTGGCCGGCGGCGGGCGCGGCATGGCGCTGCTGGGGGGCGGGCCCGCCGCGCTGGTGGGACTGGTGCTGCTCGCGCTGGTGCTGCTGCCGAACGCGGTGCTGTGGGGCACGGCGTACGCGCTGGGCCCGGGTTTCGGGGTCGGCACCGGGACGGTGGTGTCGCCGGCCGCTACGGCGCTGGGCCCGGTGCCCGAGTTCCCGCTGTTCGCGCTGCTGCCGGCGGACGGCCCGGGCGGCTGGCGGCTGGTGGTGTCGGCCCTGCCGCTGCTGGCCGGGGTGGTGCCGGCGGTCCTGCTGGGCCGCGCGGCGGCGGGCCGGCGGCCGGTGGGCCGGCGGCTGCCGGCCAGGGCCGGGGAGCGGCCCGAGCCCTGGCCGCCGGCCGCCACGGCGGTGGCCGCGCTGGCGGCGGCGCTGTCGGTCGGGGCCGGGGCGGCGGTGCTGGGCTGGCTCTCCGGCGGGGCGTTGGCGGGGGAGCGGCTGGCCTGGGTGGGGCCGGTGCCGTGGACGGGTCCGGCGGCGGCGGGCTGGATCGCGCTGGTCGCGGTCCCGGGCGCGCTGCTGGTCCGGTACCGCACGCTGGGCCCGGCGGACGGCGTGGGCGTGTACGCCCGGCTCGCGCGGCACGTCCGCCGGGGCGCGCTGGCGCTGCGCGCCGGTACGTACGCCCTCGTGCTGCGGCTCTCCGGAGTGGGTGTCAGCAGCGTCGGCGGACCGGGCCCCGACGAGCGGGACCCGGTCGACCGGGTGGATCAGGACGACTGACCGGGGCCGACCGGCCGGACGACCGACCGGCCCCGGACGTCGGCCCGGCTACTCGGCGTTCCCGGTGAAGTCCACGTACCACTGCGGCGCGTACCGGTCGCAGTTCTGGGCGCCGACGCTGGTCAGCGAGTCCTGCACGCAGGTGACGTAGTCGCGGTAGTGGTACCCGAGGCCGATCACCGAGGTGGCGACCACGATGGTCATCGCGCCGGTCAGGATGCCGGCGAGCGCGGCCGGGGTGAGCGGGTTCGGTGCCGGCGCCGCGGGGAGCGGGCCGCCCGGACCGGCGGCGGTGGCGGCCGGGGCGGACCGCCGGGTCCGCAGCGCGCCGACGCCCCAGACGATGCCGAGCGCCCCGATCAGCAGCGCGATCCAGTGGAACCCCATGAACAGGCAGACCAGCGCGAACGGTCCGGCCAGCGCGGCGTTGCGCGCCTTGCGGTGGGCCGGGTCGGCGAGGTCGAGCCGGGGCGGCTGCGGGGCCGGCGGCCGTTGGCCGGGTCGGCCGTCGTCGCCGGGGCCCCACGGCGGCGGCAGAACCGGACGCTCGCCGCCCTGGCCGTCGGGGCCGCCCTGTCCGTCGGTGCCGGGGCCTGGGCCGGCCCAGGGGCTGCGCGGCTGCCACGGCTGGTCCGGGGCATCCGCCGGCGGCGGCGCGAAGGGGTTGCGCTCACCGGTGTCGTCGCCGCTGCTCATGGGTTCAGCCATTCCTTCTCGGTCGGAGCTCGTTCGGAGGTTCTCGCGTCGGAGCGGTCTCCCGCGCCCCCAATGATCCCGCAGCCGTCCACCGGGCCACCGGCGGCCCGTGTCGAAGGGCCGGGCGGGACCGGACGGGGTCGTCGGCGGGCCGGTGCGGGCCGGGGCAACTCCGGTGCGGCGGGCCGGAGGAGATCCCCGTCTCAACTACGCGCGTAGCGCCGCCGGGAGGGTGCGGAGGCCGTCCGACCAGCCGTTATCGTGGTGACGGTCAGCAGCCCACAGAGGTTCCCCGGGCCCGCGTCGCGGCGGGTTTCCCCGGAGTTCCCCCTCGCTCGACCTGCCGTTCGTAGTGGCCCCACCGCCGGTGGACGTACCAGCGGACGGCGCCCGACCTACGGAGAAACGCGCAGTGGCCGCCGCCCCCGCCCAGCACTTCCCGCCCCGTACGCCCGGACCGGCCCGCCTGGTGGTGCTGGTCTCCGGCTCCGGCACCAATCTGCAGGCGCTGATCGATGCCGCGGCCGATCCGGCGTACGGCGCCGAGATCCTCGCCGTCGGCGCGGACCGGGACGGGATCGTCGGCCTGGACCGCGCGGAGAAGGCCGGCCTGCCGACCTTCGTCCACCGGGTGAAGGACCACCCCGACCGGGCCGAGTGGGACCGCGCGCTGACCGCCTCCGTCGCCGAGTACCGGCCCGACCTGGTGGTCACGGCCGGCTTCATGAAGATCCTCGGCCCCGAGTTCATCGCCGCCTTCGCCGGGCGGATCGTCAACACCCACCCCGCACTGCTGCCCTCCTTCCCCGGCGCCCACGGCGTCACGGACGCGCTCGCGTACGGGGTGAAGGTCACCGGCTGCACCGTCCACCTGGTCGACTCCGGCGTGGACACCGGGCCGATCATCGCGCAGGGCGTCGTCGAGGTCGTCGACGCCGACCACGCCGATGGCGGCGACGCGCTGCACGAGCGCATCAAGACTGTCGAGCGCAAGCTGCTCGTCGACGTCGTGGGCCGGCTGGCCCGCGAAGGTCACCGCATCGAGGACCGAAAGGTATGGATCCCGGCATGAGTGCCAGCTCCACCACGCCCGTTTCGGAGAACGTCCGTCCGATCCGTCGCGCGCTGATCAGCGTGTACGACAAGACCGGTCTGGAGGAGCTGGCCCAGGGCCTGCACGCCGCCGGGGTCGCCATCGTCTCCACCGGCTCGACCGCCGGCCGGATCGCCGCCGCCGGCGTCCCGGTGACCGAGGTCTCCGAGCTGACCGGCTTCCCGGAGTGCCTCGACGGGCGCGTGAAGACGCTGCACCCCCGCGTGCACGCCGGCGTGCTGGCCGACCTGCGGCTGGAGTCGCACCGCGCGCAGCTGGCCGAGCTGGGCGTCGAGCCCTTCGACCTGGTCGTGGTGAACCTCTACCCGTTCAAGGCCACCGTCGCCTCCGGCGCCACCCCGGACGAGTGCGTCGAGCAGATCGACATCGGCGGCCCGAGCATGGTCCGCGCCGCCGCCAAGAACCACCCCTCGGTGGCCGTGGTGGTCGACCCGGCCCGTTACGGCGACGTGCTGACGGCCGTCCGGGAGGGCGGCTTCGACCTGGCCACCCGCAAGCGCCTGGCCGGTGCCGCGTTCGCCCACACCGCCGCCTACGACGTGGCCGTCGCCTCCTGGTTCGAGGACGGCTACGCCCCGAGCGACGCGCACTTCCCCGAGTTCCTCGGCTCGACCTGGGAGCGGCAGAACGTGCTGCGCTACGGCGAGAACCCGCACCAGGGCGCCGCGCTGTACAGCGACGGCACCGGCGGCCTGGCCGGCGCGCAGCAGCTGCACGGCAAGGAGATGTCGTACAACAACTACGTCGACACCGACGCCGCCCGCCGCGCCGCCTACGACCACGCCGAGCCGGCCGTCGCGATCATCAAGCACGCCAACCCGTGCGGCATCGGGACCGGCGCCGACGTCGCCGAGGCGCACCGCAAGGCGCACGAGTGCGACCCGGTCTCCGCGTACGGCGGCGTGATCGCCGTCAACCGCCCGGTCACCGTCGCGCTGGCCGAGCAGATCGCCCCGATCTTCACCGAGGTCGTCGTGGCCCCCGGCTACGAGGAGGGTGCCCTGGAGGTGCTCACCCGCAAGAAGAACCTGCGGGTGCTGCTCGCCCCCGAGGCCCCGGCCAACCGCCAGGAGGTGCGCCCGATCTCCGGTGGCGTGCTGCTCCAGGACGCCGACCGGGTGCACGCCGAGGGCGACGACCCGGCGAACTGGACCCTCGCCAGCGGTGCGGCGCTGTCCGCCGACGAGCTGGCCGAGCTGGCCTTCGCCTGGCGGGCCTGCCGGGCCGTCAAGTCCAACGCGATCCTGCTGGCCAAGGACGGCGCCTCGGTCGGCGTCGGCATGGGCCAGGTGAACCGGGTGGACTCCTGCAAGCTCGCGGTCGAGCGGGCCGGCGAGCGCGCCAAGGGCTCCTACGCGGCCTCGGACGCCTTCTTCCCGTTCGCGGACGGCCCGGCGATCCTGATCGCGGCCGGCGTCAAGGCGATCGTCCAGCCCGGTGGCTCGATCCGCGACGAGGAGGTCGTCGCGGCGGCCGCCGAGGCCGGCGTGACCATGTACTTCACCGGTGCGCGGCACTTCTTCCACTGACACCGGTCCCGCCGACGGCGGGACGGCGTGACGGAACGGCAGAGCGGCCCGGCCCCCTCCGAGGAGGGAGCCGGGCCGCTCTGCCGTTCCGGCCGGTCAGTACCGGGGCCGGTTGAACCACTTGACGCTGTCCTGGAGGCACATGGCGGTGATCCAGATGATGCTGACGGCCAGCCAGAGCAGGCCCGCGATCAGACCCGTCGCGGAGCCGCTGCCGAGGGCGCCCAGCAGGATCAGCAGGCCGACCAGGCCGCCGAGCGAGCCGTACACGATGGTGGTGATCCGGACGGCGTTGCCGCCCTTGCCGAACTTCACGCCGAGCGTGATGGAGAGCGCGGCGAACAGCCCGAACACCACACCGACGACGATCAGGACACCGCCGACGGCGTCGCCCAGCGCGAGGAACGAGTCGTCGCTGGTGGTCTTGCTGACCTGGTTGGTGGCGTCCTTGGCGACCGCCCCGAGGATCACGTAGCCGAACGCGGCGAGCGTCTGCACACCGCCGACGATGAACAGCAGCACCCGGGCGGCCGTCATCAGGCTCGGCATGGACACCGGGGCCACCGGCGCGTACCCGTAGGCCGGGGCGGCCTGCGGGTAGCCGTAGCCCGGGGCGGCCTGCGGCGGCGGGGCCTGCTGCGGGTAGCCGTAGCCGGGCGGGGCGGCCGGCGGCTGGCCGTACGGGTTGTTCGGGTCGGGCGGGTAACTCATGGATGCCTCCGGGCAGTTGCGGGGACGCGGGGACGGGACGCTGACGGCCCGGTGCGGTCGGTCGGTAGGGCCACCGACCGAAGGGGACGTTAGCGGAGAGGGGTGACAGCCCGGCGGCGGTGACGGGCGCCGCGGCTCGGCGGTGTGGTGAGCGTCAGGGGCGCGAGACGGCCGACGGGTACGGTGCGGGCGGGACGGTGCCGCCGCGGTCGGACTGCTCGTTCTGCTGTGATCGGCTCACTGACTCTTTCCCCCGGGTACGCCCCGCCGCGGTGATCCGTCGGCCCGTCACCGGGCCGGTACGCGGCGGGAATGCCCGCTTATCGTCATCCGGACGACGGGGCCGTGTCCAGCCGGTTCCGCGCGCCGGGCCCAGACTGTGGCGCAACCGCAATGTGCGGCGGACCTTCGTACCCGTCCGTTCACCCTCGCGTTCACCTGCGCTCCCACCCGTGCGCCCGTTCGCCGGACGCCCGTGCGCCCGTTCGCGGGGCGTCCTCCCGCCCCGGCGCCGGGCGTCCTCCCGCCCCGGCCGGGACGCCCTCCCGTACCGGTCCGGGCGGACCGCCCCACCGTCCCGGACCGCTCGTCGGAGCGGACCGCCGCCCTCGGTACGGAGACCCCCGGCGATCCGGGAGAATGGGGTCATGACTGCCCAGATTCTCGATGGCAAGGCCACCGCCGCCGCGATCAAGTCCGAACTCGCCGCCCGCGTGGCGGCCCTCAAGGCGAAGGGCGTCACGCCCGGCCTCGGCACCGTCCTGGTCGGCGACGACCCGGGCAGCCGCTGGTACGTGAACGGCAAGCACAAGGACTGCGCCGAGGTCGGCATCGCCTCGATCCAGCGCGAGCTGCCCGCCACCGCCACCCAGGAGGACGTCGAGAACGTCGTCCGCGAGCTCAACGCCGACCCGTCCTGCACCGGCTACATCGTCCAGCTGCCGCTTCCCAAGGGCCTGGACCAGAACCCGGTCCTGGAGCTGATGGACCCGGACAAGGACGCCGACGGCCTGCACCCGACCTCGCTCGGCCGGCTCGCCCTGGGCATCGACGGCCCGCTGCCGTGCACCCCGCTCGGCATCGTCGAGCTGCTGCGCCGCCACGACGTCGAGATCAACGGCGCCGAGGTGGTCGTGGTCGGCCGTGGCATCACCGTCGGCCGCTCGATCGGCCTGCTGCTGACCCGCCGCAGCGAGAACGCCACCGTCACCCTGTGCCACACCGGCACCCGGGACCTCGGCGCCCACCTGCGCAAGGCCGACATCATCGTGGCCGCCGCCGGCGTGCCGCACCTGGTCAAGCCGGAGGACGTCAAGCCGGGCGCCGCGGTGCTGGACGTGGGCGTCAGCCGCAGCGAGGGCAAGATCGTCGGCGACGTGCACCCGGGCGTGGCCGAGGTGGCCGGCTGGATCTCCCCGAACCCCGGCGGCGTGGGCCCGATGACCCGCGCGATGCTGCTCAACAACATCGTCGAGGCGGCCGAGCGCCGCGCCGGCATCTGACACCCCAGGGACGGCGAGCATGACTGAACCGCGACCGGCACGGTCCCGCCGCAGGCCGGTCAAGACCACCGGCACCCTGCCGCCCGAGGGCTCGGCCGCGGCCCTCGGACGCGAGCACGCCCTGCCGGTGCGGCAGTGGCCGATCACGCTGGTCCTGCTGGTCGTCGGCGCCGGCCTCGCGGTCACCTGGTTCGCCGACTTCAAGGACGGGTTCAAGTACGGGCTGCTGATCCTCGGCGCCGGCGTGCTGCTCGGCGCGGTGCTGCGACTGGTGCTGCCCGAGGTCGGGATGCTGGCGGTGCGCAGCCGCTTCACCGACGTGATCGTGCTGAGCTTCCTGGGCATCTCGATCGTGCTGCTGACCCTGGTGGCGCAGCCGAACCCGTGGCTGCAGATCCCGCTGCTCGACAACATCGGCCAGCTGATGGGCCGGCCCAGGCGCTGAGGCCCCAGGCGCTGAGGCCCCGGGCACTCAGGCCCCGGGTGCTGAGCCCCGGACGCCGAGTGCGCCCCGGGCACCGCTCCGCGGGCCCGTGACGGCCCCCGCCCGCCCATGGAAACCCAGGGCGCGGGCGGGGGCCGCCTTTCTTCTCTTCTGTGATGCATCAGCCATGCCGGGACACCCGGCGTACGCTTCCCTTTGCGATAACCTGACGCCGGTCTCTCGATGTCGAGAGATCATCCTGGCTCCAGCGCCGGTGTGCCTGGGGCGCCTGGCGATTTGCTGGAGAAGGTAGAAATGACTCGCACCCCCGTCAACGTCACCATCACCGGAGCGGCCGGTCAGATCGGCTACGCGCTGCTCTTCCGCATCGCCTCGGGCCACCTGCTCGGCGCCGACGTGCCGGTGAACCTGCGCCTCCTGGAGATCCCGCAGGGCCTCAAGGCCGCCGAGGGCACCGCCATGGAGCTCGTCGACTGCGCCTTCCCGCTGCTGCGCGACATCACCATCACCGACAAGCCGGCCGAGGCCTTCGACGGCGCCAACGTCGCGCTGCTGGTCGGCGCCCGTCCGCGCACCGCGGGCATGGAGCGCGGCGACCTGCTCCAGGCCAACGGCGGCATCTTCGGCCCGCAGGGCAAGGCCATCAACGACCACGCCGCGGACGACATCAAGGTCCTGGTCGTCGGCAACCCGGCCAACACCAACGCCCTGATCGCCCAGCGCAACGCCCCGGACGTCCCGGCCGAGCGCTTCACCGCGATGACCCGCCTGGACCACAACCGCGCCGTCGGCCAGCTGTCCGCCAAGACCGGCGCCCTGGTCTCCGACATCAAGCGCGTCACCATCTGGGGCAACCACTCCGCGACCCAGTACCCGGACGTCTTCCAGGCCGAGATCGCCGGCAAGCCGGCCTTCGAGGCCGTCGGCAGCGACCTGGGCTGGCTGGAGAACGACTTCATCCCGACCGTCGCCAAGCGTGGCGCCGCCATCATCGACGCCCGTGGCGCCTCCTCGGCCGCCTCGGCCGCCAACGCCGCCATCGACCACGTGTACACCTGGGTCAACGGCACCGCCGAGGGCGACTGGACCTCCATGGGTGTCGTCTCCGACGGCTCCTACGGCGTTCCGGAGGGCCTGATCTCCTCGTTCCCGGTCACCACCAAGGACGGCGAGTTCAAGATCGTCCAGGGCCTGGAGATCTCCGACTTCTCGCGCGCCCGCATCGACGCCTCGGTCCAGGAGCTGGTCGAGGAGCGCGACGCGGTCCAGGAGCTGGGCCTCATCTGAGCCCGCCCCGCACGGCTTCACCGGCGGCCCGCCGCTTCCCTCCCGGAAGCGGCGGGCCGCCGCCGTGTCCGGCCCCTGATCCGCCGCCGCGTCCGCCCGGGGCCGCCGTCGTGTCCGGCTCCGGCGGGTTCCGGCCGCCCTACACTGGCCCGCTGTGAGCGAAACACTCGGGGACGCCGCGCTCGTCCTCGTCTTCATCCTGCTGGGCGGGCTGTTCAACGTCGCCGAGATCTCGCTGATCTCGCTGCGCGAGGGCCAGATCCGGACGCTGGAAGCGCGCGGGACCCGGCGCGCGGCCCGCGCCGCGCACCTGGCGGCCGACCCCAACCGCTTCCTGGCCGCCGTCCAGGTCGGGGTGACCTGCATGGGCTTCCTGTCCGCCGCCTTCGGCGCGGACACCCTGGCCGGCAAGGTCGCCCCGCTGTTCGTCCGGGCCGGGCTGTCCGAGGGCATGGCCGACGCGGTGGCCCTGGTCGGCCTCACCCTGGCGATCAGCTACGCCTCGCTGGTGCTGGGCGAGCTGACCCCCAAGCGGATCGGCCTGCAGCGCGCCGAGTCCATCTCGGTCGTCGCCGCCCCGGTGGTGGACGTGATGTCGGTGGTGCTGCGGCCGGTGATCTGGCTGCTCGGCCACTCCACCAACCTGATGGTCCGGCTGCTCGGCGGGGACCCGACGGCGGGCCGCGGCTCGATGAGCTCCGAGGAGCTGCGCGGCCTGGTCGCCGCCAACACCGAACTCGGGAGCGACGAACGGGCGTTGATCGCCGACGTGTTCTCCGCCGGAGAGCGCCAGCTGCGCGAGGTGATGGTCCCGCGCACCGAGGTGACCTTCCTGGACGCCGAGCGCCCGCTGGCCGCCGTCCGGCACCAGGCCGACACCTCCCCGCACTCGCGCTACCCGGTGGTCGAGGGCAGCGCCGACGCGGTGGTCGGCTTCGTCCACGTCCGCGACCTGTACGGCGCGCGCGGCGAGCAGGCCGTCAAGGTCCGCGACCTCGCCCGCCCGGTCAAGCTGCTGCCCGGCACCAAGCTGGTGCTGGAGGCGATGGGCGAGATGCGCCGGGAGGGCCACCACCTGGCCATCGTGGTGGACGAGTACGGCGGCACCGCCGGGATCGTCACCCTGGAGGACCTGGTCGAGGAGGTGATCGGCGAGATCCGGGACGAGTACGACCGCCCGGAGTCCGCCCCCACCCGCCGGCTGGCCGGCGGCGGCATGGAGCTGGACGGCCTGCTCAACCTCGGCGACTTCGCCGAGGAGACCGGCGTCGTCCTGCCCGAGGGCCCGTACGAGACGGTGGCGGGCTGTCTGGTGGCCGTGCTCGGCCGGCTGCCCAGGGACGGCGACCAGGTGCGCGTCACGGTCGAGGGCGGCGGCGAGGTGCTGCTGACGGTGGCCAAGGTCGAGGGCCGGCGGATCGCCCGGGTGGGGGTGAGTGCGGTCACACTGGCCGAGCCTCCGGGGGCGGAGGTTTCCTGAGCGAGTGGTGGAACTGGAACAATGGCGCGCATGGTCAACGCAGCGGTCACTGGTCCGGTCAAGGACCGTCCCCGGGTGCTCTCCGGCATCCAGCCCACCTCCGGCTCGTTCCACCTCGGCAACTACCTGGGCGCGGTGCGCCAGTGGGTGGACCTCCAGAAGGCCAACGACGCCTTCTACATGGTCGTCGACCTGCACGCGATCACGGTGCCGCAGGACCCGGTGACGCTGCGCGAGAACACCCGGGTCTCCGCCGCCCAGCTGCTCGGCGCGGGCCTGGACCCGGACAACTGCACCCTGTTCGTCCAGTCGCACGTGCCCGAGCACGCGCAGCTCGCCTGGGTGATGAACTGCCTCACCGGCTTCGGCGAGGCCTCCCGGATGACCCAGTTCAAGGACAAGTCCTCCCGCTACGGTGCCGAGGGCACCACGGTCGGCCTGTTCACCTACCCGATCCTGCAGATCGCGGACATCCTGCTCTACCAGGCGGACGCCGTCCCGGTCGGCGAGGACCAGCGCCAGCACGTGGAGATCACCCGCGACATCGCCGAGCGCTTCAACACCCGCTACAGCCCGACCTTCACGGTCCCGAAGCCGTACATCCTCAAGGAGACGGCGAAGATCCAGGACCTCCAGGACCCGGCCGTCAAGATGAGCAAGTCGGCCTCCTCGCCCAAGGGTCTGGTGAGCCTGCTGGACGAGCCGAAGGCCAGCGCCAAGAAGTTCAAGAGCGCCGTCACCGACACCGGCACCGTCGTCTCCTACGACGAGGAGGGCAAGCCGGGCGTCTCCAACCTGCTGCGCATCCACTCCGCGCTCAGCGGCCAGTCGGTGGACCAGCTGGTCGAGCACTTCGAGGGCAAGATGTACGGCGCCCTGAAGACCGAGCTGGCCGAGCTGTTCACCGAGTGGGTGACCCCGTTCCAGGAGCGCACCCGCAGCTTCCTGGACGACCCGGCGGAGCTGGACCGGGTACTGGCGATCGGCGCCGAGAAGGCCCGTGAGGTGGCGTCGGCGACGCTGGAGACGGTGTACGACCGGATCGGCTTCCTCCCGGCCGCCAAGCGGTGACTCCCCTCACACGCCTGCCCGATGGTGGCGACCTCCCCGAGGTCGTCACCATCGGCGTGTCCGTGAGTGTCCCGGACCCGTACGGCACGGCGGTCCAGGACGCCCGGGCCGGGCACGGCGACCCGCTGGCCCGGTCGATACCCACGCACGTCACCCTGCTGCCGCCGACCGAGGTGGCCGCCGAGCTGCTGCCGAAGATCGAGGAGCACCTGGCGGCGGTGGCGGCCGCGCACCGGCCGTTCCGGATGCTGCTGCACGGCAGCGGGACCTTCCGCCCGGTCTCCCCGGTGGTGTACGTCCGGGTCGAGGAGGGCGCGCAGGAGTGCCGGCTGCTGGAGGCGGACGTCCGCTCCGGCCCGCTGGCCCGCGAGCTGGCCTTCCCGTACCACCCGCACGTGACGGTCGCCCACGGTCTGCCGGACGACGTGCTGGACCAGGCGTACGAGCAGGCGCGCGACTTCCGGGCGGACTTCCCGGTGCCGGGCTTCGGCCTCTCCCGCTTCGGTGCGGACGAGGTCTGGCGGCCCTGGCGGAGCTACCCGTTCGGGTGAACCGGGGCGTGCGCCGCAGCACGGACCGGAGTGTGGGCCGGAGGGTGAACCGGCCTCCCTGCCCGCCGAGTTCGACCGTCCGGCGGGCCGCGCAGCCGTAGTCCGGCGCACGGTGCCCGGCCCGACGCCCGGCACCGTCCGGTGCCGGGCGCCCGCCCGAGCGCACGCGGAGGACTACTCCTTGCGGAGCATCGCGTCGACCACCCGGGCGGCGGCCTTGCCGTCGTCCAGGTCGCAGTACGCCTCACGGAACGCGGTGGCCCGGTCGGCGTACTCCGCCGCGACCTCGTCCAACCGGCCGAGCACGGAGACGAGCTCCTCGGAGGTGGGCGGCATCGGGCCGGGCGCCTCGGCCTCGAAGTTCAGGCTGAAGCCGCGCAGGTTGTCCCGGTAGTGCTCCAGGTCGTAGGTGAAGAGCACGATCGGCTTGCCGGTCGACGCGAAGTCGAAGACGCTCGCCGAGTAGTCGGTCACCAGGACGTCGGCGATCAGCAGCAGCTCCGCCATGTCGGGGTAGCTGCCGACGTCCCAGACGTAGCCGTTGCCGGCGCCCGGGATCTGGCCGCACATCAGGTGGTGCCGGCGCACCAGCAGCACCTGGTCGTCGCCGAGCGCGGCCCTGGCCGCCGCCAGGTCGATCCGCAGGTCGATCTGGTAACCGTCGTCGGGCCGGCGCCGGTCCTCGCGCCAGGTCGGCGCGTAGAGCACGACCTTCTTGCCCTCGGGCAGGCCGAGCCGCTCCCGGACCTGCTCGGCGGTCTTCTCCCGGTCGGCCGCGAACAGCAGGTCGTTCCGGGGCGAACCGCTCTCCAGGATCTCGCCCTTGAAGTCGAAGGCGCGCCGCAGCACCGGGGCGGACCAGCGGTTGCCGGCCACCAGCAGGCTCCAGTTCGGGACCTCCCGGGCCAGGCTCTTCAGGTACTTGGAGTCGGTGAACCAGACCTTCTCGAAGTCGAAGCCGATCTGCTTCAGCGGGCTGCCGTGCCAGGTCTGGACGACCACCTGGTCGGGGCGGCGGACGAAGAAGTCGGGCAGGTGGGTGCCGGCCACGATGTACTTGGCGGTGGCCAGCGCCTCGTACCACTCCGGGCCGCGGTACCGCAGCGCGCTCGCGGTCCGCGGCAGCTCGGCCTGCATGTCGTCGGTGCCCCACAGGTGCTCCAGCGGCAGGCCGCGGCGGACCAGCTCCTCGTGGACCGCCCGGGGCGAGTCGGCGTACGCGCCGTACTTGCCGGTGTGGTACACCACCGCGTCGCGCAGCGGCAGCCGGCGGGCGGCCGGGTAGTCCACGCTCTGCAGCTGGCGCTGGCGGTAGCGGGCCCGCTCCTCGGGCAGCAGCACCGAGTCCGACAGCAGCGACAGGCCGTCGTGGCGGCGGCGCTCCAGCAGTATCCGCTTGCCGCGGGACTCCACCACGACCGGCAGGGCGTCGAAGCAGTCCGGGGCGACCAGCGCGGCGGCGTCCGGCAGTTCGGGCACCGGCACCCCGACCGGACGGAACACGACGTGCCAGATGCCCCGGGAGAGCGGCACCCGGCCGGCGAAGGAGGCCGTCGGCACGGCGGGCAGCGCGGTGCGGAACCGGCCGTCCGAGATCTCCACCGGGTAGGCGTGCTCCTCCTCGCGCCACTTGTGACGGACCACCAGCTCCCAGCGGTGCGCGCCGGGCAGCGGGAACGAGCCGCTCAGCAGGAAGCCGTCGGCGCCGCGCGAGGAGACCTCGTCCACCAGCGGCTGGAGCACCTGGTCGGCGAACTGGAGGTGCCCCTCGGGGGAGGGCTTGGAGTAGAGGGCCCGGCGCTCGGCGACCGGGGCCTGCGGGTTCAGCGCCAGGTGCAGCCGCTCGGGGGCGTTGCGGTCGTCCCAGGCCAGCGGGACGGTGCCGCCGTCGGCCAGCAGCAGCGCGCCGGTCCAGTGGTCGCGGCTGCGCTCGGCGGCCACCGGGTCCAGCTCGGCCCAGGCCTCGCGGACGGCGGTCAGCTCGGCGACCGGGAAGACCGCGGTGAACGGCTGGAGCGAGCCGACCGGAGCGCCCAGCTCCAGCGGGAAGGTCACGTGGCGGTCCGACTCGGCGTGGGTGAGCCGCAGCCGCGCCCCGGCGAAGCTCGGGCCGGAGCGGGCCGCGCCCGAGACCTCCACCCGGTCGCCCTGCGCGGCCAGGCCGGTCACCCGGGCCTTGACCGTCTCCACCCGGAGGTAGACGAAGTTGTCCCGGACCCACGGCACGATCCGCACGTCCGGCTCGACCCAGTGCCACGGCAGGAACAGCGCGCTGTCGTTCCGGCCCGCCGAGATCCGGCCCTTGTAGACCCCGCCCTTGCCCGCGCCGGCCACCAGGACGCGCCAGTTGCCGTCCTTCCACTGGCCGCGGTGCCGGAGCTTCCTCGGGTCGACGGACACGGTGAAGCCGGACCAGTCGCAGCTGTACAGGTCGTGCCGGCAGCTCGCGGTGGCCTGGGGGGCGTACGTGGTCTTCATCGGCACCGCGATGACCCGGCGGCCCTTGGCCTCGCGCAGCACCAGGGTGCGGACCATGTCGTGCTTGCCGGCCGCGCCCAGCTGCTCCGGGTACGCGTGCCCGGTCAACCGGAGCTTGCCGTCCACCCAGGAGCTGTCGTACAGCCGGCTGCGGATGACCAGCGAGTTGTCCAGCTTGAGCACCCCGGCCGGCACGCTCTTGCGCCCACCGCGCAGGAACGGGTAGTCGGCGTACGGGCGCAGCAGACCGCGGGCCTGGACGCCGCCGCCGCTCTCGCGCTCGTAGGTGATCTGCTCGACCAGCTCGTCCATCCGGCCCGACAGGGTCAGGTGGTACTTCAGCCGCACCGGCGCGCGCAGCTTGGCGACCTGCTCGGCGCCGATCGCCCGGAGCAGCCGGCCGACGTGCTGGAGGTAGGCGTCCCGGTACTCCTTGTCGCCCTCCACGAGGGACCAGAAGAACATCGGGATCTCCTCGACGAGGGTGTTCTCGTCGTAGGAGCGCAGGTACTCGGCGAAGCGCGGCTCGGTCTGCTTCAGCAGCCAGGCGCGGACCAGTTCGACCGAGGCGACCCGGTCGATCAGGCCCTTCGGGTTGGTGCGCATCTGCGTGATCGACATCTCGCCGACCTCGCGCTCGCGCCAGTGGTAGATCGGCTCGGAGAGCACGTCCACGCTCTTCGCCAGGTAGTGGTGCGGCACGCTGACCGGGGCGTCCTCGTACAGGATGCCCTCGGGGTAGAGCAGGCCGGCCGCGTCGAAGAACGAGCGGCGGTACACCTTGTTCCACGCGGTGCGGTCGGTGACCAGCGCCGGGATCTCGGTGATGTGGGTCTTGAGCCTGGTCTCCTTGAACGGCTTCAGGTGGCCGGTCGACGGGTAGTAGCCGACGGCGCGGAAGCGCAGCACGTTGCCGGTGCAGAAGTCCGAGCCGGTCTCGTCCAGCGTGTTGATCATCAGCTCGTACGCGCTGGGCGGCATCGAGTCGTCGCTGTCCACGAAGCACAGGAACTCGGAGTCCGGGTCGATGTGCCGGATGCCGGTGTTGCGGGCCGCGCCGAGGCCCTTGTTCACCTGTCGGACCAGCCGGAACCGGGAGTCCTTGGCCGCGTACGCCTCGGCGAGCGCCGCGCTGCCGTCCTTCGAACCGTCGTCGACCATGACGCACTCGAAGTCCGTGAAGGTCTGGGCGGCGATCGAGTCGAGGCATTCCACGAGGTAGCGCTCGACGTTGTAGATCGGGACGACGATGGAGAGGCGGGGAGCCATCGGCTACGCAGGCCTTTCTCTGGAGGAGCGTGGCAGCCCGTACGGGGCCTGGCCGCACTTGGATCGGTGCGTACGTGCGCCCCCGATCCTACCTCCGGGGACCTCGCCCACCGGGGGACCACTACGCTGGGCCCGTGGCCCGTTTCAGCGTGATCGTCCCCGTATACCAGGTCCAGGACTACCTCGGCGAATGCCTCGATTCGGTGCTCTCCCAGGACGGCCCGGACTTCGAACTGATCGCGGTGGACGACCGCTCCCCGGACCGCTGCGGCGCCATACTGGACGAGGCGGCCGCCGCCGACGCCCGGATCCGGGTGCTGCACCTGCCGGAGAACGTCGGCCTCGGCCGGGCCCGCAACGCCGGCCTGGAGGTCGCCACCGGGGACTACGTGATCTTCCTCGACAGCGACGACACCCTGACCCCCGGACTGCTGAAGCACGTCGACGAGCGGCTCACCGCCACGGGTGACCCGGACGTCCTGGTCTACGACTACGCCCGCACCTACGCCGACGGCCGGATCACCCGGGCCGCCTCCGCGCACGTCTTCGGCGCCGCCTCCCCGGACGTCTTCGACCTCGACGCCCGCCCCGACCTGCTCGACCTGCTCCAGGTCGTCTGGAACAAGGCCTACCGCCGGGGCTTCGTCACCGAGCAGCGGCTGGTCTTCCCGGCCGGCTACTACGAGGACACCCCCTGGACGTACCCGGCGCTGCTCGCCGCCGCCCGGATCACCCTGCTCGACCGGGTCGGCGTGCACTATCGCCAGCGCCAGGAGGGCGGCAACATCCTGGCCACCGCCAGCCGCAAGCACTTCGACGTGTTCGACCAGTACGACCTGGTCTTCGCCTTCCTCGACCGCCGCCCCGACCTGGAGCGCTGGCGCCCGGTCGTCTACGGCCGGATGCTGCACCACCTCAACACCGTGGTCTCCAAGCCCGGCCGGGTCCCGTCCGGCGACCGCCGCGAGTACTTCCGCCGCGCCGCCGAGCACTGCGCCCGGCTGCGGCCGGCCGGCTACCGCCCGCCGTCCGGCGTGGACGGCGTGCGCACCGAGCTGCTCAGCCACGGCCGCTACGGCGCCTACCAGGCGGTCCGCGCCCTCGCCAAGGCCCGTCGACTCGTCAAGCGGTAGACCCGATCTGACGCCCGTTCGGGGGACATGCCGGTATAACCGGTGGGTGGACTTCCTGACCCGCCTGCCGGTCGTCGGCCCGCTCGTGGCCCGGGTGCTGCGCAGCCGCCCGTACCTGGTGTACGAGTACCTCACCGCCGCCCGGGGCAACCGGCTGGCCGGCGCCGTCACCTTCTTCGGCTTCCTCGCCCTCTTCCCGCTGCTCACGGTGGGTCTGGCGATCGCCGCCGCGGCGCTGAGCGACAGCCGGGTGCACGAGCTGCAGGAGCACGTCTCCGACCAGCTGCCGGGGATCTCCGACGCGGTCGACCTGCCCGCCCTGGTGTCCAACGCGGGCACCGTCGGCCTGGTCGGCGGGGCGCTGCTGCTGGTCTCCGGCCTCGGCTGGGTGGATACCATGCGCACCTCCATCCGGGACCTGTGGCAGCTGCCCCACGAGGACGGCAACCCGGTGCTGCGCAAGGCCTGGGACGTGGCGGTGCTGGCCGGCCTCGGCCTGGTCTCGCTGTTCTCGCTGGCCGCCTCCGCCGCCGGGACCACGCTGGCCGGCCGGATCGCCGACGCGATCGGCCTCAACAGCGGATACCTGCTGACCGCGGTCGGCGTGCTGATCGCCATAGCGTGCGACATGCTGCTCTTCGCCTACCTGCTGGCGCCCTTCCCCGGGATCACCGACCAGCGCCGCCGGGACCTGGTGCAGGGCGCGCTGATCGGCTCGGTCGGCTTCGAACTGCTGAAGCTCCTGCTCGCCTCCTACCTGGGCTCGATCGCCGGACGGAGCGTGTACGGGGCGTTCGCCACTCCGGTGGCGCTGCTGCTGTGGATCAACTTCGTCTCCCGGCTGCTGATGTACTGCGTGGCCTGGACGGCGACGGCCGACCCGGTGGCGGCCCGGGAACGGACCAGGGCGCACGGGCGGGCACTGCTGGAGGCGGCCGACGAGGCACAGCGGGCGGCGGAGGCGGACGCGGCGGAGCAGGCCGCCCGGGCCGAGCGGCGGAAGAAGGGGAACGGGAAGGCGAACGGAGAGGTCCGGCCCCAGGACTGAGACCGGACCCTCTCGCGGCTCCGCGGATCAGCCGACGGAGCGCCGCCACAGCACCACCGCGCCGTACCCGAGCGCGACCCCGGCCAGCACCACGGCCGTCCAGCCGCCGAGGGCGAGCCCGTCGCCGCCGCCCGTCGCCGCGGGCGCCGCGGCCGCCGGGGCGGCTACCGCGGCGGCGGGCGGCGGCGCGGGCGTTTCCTCGGCGCCACCGGCCTGGGCGGTCGGCGCGGCGCCATCGGCCCGGGCGGTCGGCGCGGCGCCGACGGGCGGGACCTCGTCGACCAGCCTGCCGACCGGCTGGACCTTGCCGGCCGCGGCGAAGCCCCAGTCCAGCAGGGCCGCCGTCTCGTCGTAGACCTTCTGGTAGCTCGCCGGGTGCATCACCGTCACCAGCAGGGTGCGGCCGCCCCGCTCGGCGGCGCCGACGAAGGTCGAGCCGGCGTTGGTGGTGGTGCCGTTCTTCACGCCGATCAGGCCCGGGTACTTGCCCAGCAGCCGGTCGGTGTTGGCGATCCCGAAGCTGCCGCGCCGGCCGGTGGTGCGGTCGACGGCGCCCGGGAACATCGCGTCCCGGGTCGCGCAGTACGTCCGGAAGTCCGCGTTGCGCAGGCCGGCCCGGGCGAACAGCGACAGGTCGTAGGCCGAGGAGACCTGGCCATCCATGTCGTAGCCGTCCGGGGAGACCACCCTGGTGTCGCGTGCCTGGAGCGTGTCGGCGCGGGCCTGCATCTCGGTGACGGTCTGCCGGATGCCGCCGTTCATGTGCGCCAGGACGTGCACCGCGTCGTTGCCGGAGCTCAGGAACACCCCGCGCCACAGGTCCTCGACCCGGTAGTCCAGGTCCTCCTTGATACCGACCAGGCTGCTGCCGGGGCCGATCCCCTGGATCTCCTCGTCGGCCACCCGGTGCACCGCGTTGCGGTCGAACTTGGGCAGCACGGTGTCCGCGAAGAGGATCTTCAGGGTGCTCGCCGGGGGCAGCCGCAGATGCGGGTTGCTGGCCGCCAGGACGTCCCCTGACGCCAGGTCGGAGACGATCCAGGACTGCCCGGTGAGATCGCCGGGCAGCGACGGGGCGCCCGCCATCGGGGCGACCTGCACCCCGGGGAGCCCCAGCCGCTCGCCGCCGATCGCGGCCGACGGGGGCGGCTGCTGCGGAGCCGCGCCCGCCGGGGCGGCGAGCAGTACCGGTAAGGCCGCGGTGACCGCGGCGCACAGGCGCGCGAACGTCAGTCGGGGTGTGGACACCAGGTGACCGTACCCACTCCCGGCCTCCGGTGCCCGCCCCCCGCGGCCCGTCCTCCGCAGGAGGGGCCCGCCCTACGCCGATCGGCGGCCCGCGCATACTGGGGACGCACACCGCCTTCACACGCCGAGGACCCCCATGAAGCTCAGCCGTCGCACCTCCTGGTTCCTGACCGCCTTCGGGGTCTGGTCGATCATCATCTGGACGACCTTCGTGAAGAACCTCTGGAAGGACTCCGGCGGCCAGGCCTTCACCGACGGCGACCACTCCCAGCCCACGGCGTTCTTCTGGATCCACCTCCTCCTCGCCGTCACCTCCTTCGTCCTCGGCATCGCCGTCGGCGGCATCGGCGTGCGCGGCCTGCGCGCCGCGCGCCGCACCCCGGCCACCGACTGAAATCCATTGCCGCTGTCGGTCCCCACTGGCAGGATCCTCACCGCTTCCACCGGAAGCTGATCCGTTGGACACAAGGGTGGGGAATCTTCATGACACTTCGGCATGCCCGTCGAATCGGCGGGGCCACCGCGGCGGCGCTCGCCGTCGGTCTGCTCGCGGCGCCCGGTGCCGCCGCCGTACCGGGGAACGCGGTCACCGACCCGAAGGCGCTGCCCACACCGGGCTCCGCCGCCACCGGTGTCCGTACCGACGCCTGCGACGACACCACCGCCCCCGGCTGGCTGGAGGTCGCGAACCCGGTGCTGACCGTGTCGGCGGCCTCGCCGCAGGTGCGATTCAAGGTCTGGGACGACTCGACCCCGGAGCACGACAAGGTCGTCGACACGGCCGTGGACGTCACCGGCGGCACCGCTCGGCTGGCCACCAGCGGTCTGGCGGACGGCCACTCCTACTCGTGGCAGACCTGGCCCGCCTACGACCCGGGCAGCGGCAAGCCCACTCCGACCTGCCACTTCCGGGTCGACCTGACGCACCCGGGCCTGTCGGTCTCCTCCACCGACTTCCCGGAGAGCGGTTCCGGCACCACTCCCGGCAAGTACGCCGGTGAGAACGGGGTCTTCACCATCCAGGGCCTCGACGCCGCCCCGGCCGGCGGCCAGGCCTCCGGTGTGGCCTGCTACCAGTACGTGCTGAACGGCACGCTCGGCGTCGGCTGGGACTGCGCCTCCGGGCACACCGTCAAGGCGGGCGCCGACGGCACTGCCCAGCTCACCCTCAAGCCCAAGGACTGGGGCACCAACATCCTGACCGTCCAGGCCATGGACGACGCGGGCAATGTCAGCCAGCCCGTCAGCTACTCCTTCTACGCCCCCTGGGACTCGCGCCCCAAGCCGGCCGTTCCCGGCGACGTCGACGGCGATGCCGTGCCGGACATCCTGCTCCCGGACGCGCAGGGCAACCTGCAGATCATCAGCGCCGCTGCCGAGGACACCACCCCGACCTCGGTCGTCCCGGCCCGGCTCGCCCCGCTGCATGCCGGCTGGCAGGACGACCTCGTGCTGCACCGTGGTTGGGCCAACGTCCACGGCCCCGGCGACGACCTGCTGGTGCGTTCCCAGGGCAACCCGCAGGTCCTGTACTCCTACGCCAACTGGCAGAAGGGCGACTTCAGCGGCGAGTATCCGACCCTGGTGTACAAGCCGTCCAGGTGTATCGACGCCGCCGCGAACACCATCCCCTGCCCCGAGGGCTACAACGACGAGGACTGGTCGGGCGTCGACCAGATCGTCGCGGTCGGCAGCCGGCACAAGGGGAGCACGCCCGCCTGGCCGGGGCTCCTCGCGGTCGAGAACGGCAAGCTCTACGCGTACGTCGAGGCCCTGCGCAGCTACCAGGTCGCCCAGCCCGTCGCCACCAGCGGTGACTGGAGCGGCTACGACCTGATCGCCCCCGGTCAGGACGCCGCCGGCAACCTCACCGTGTGGGCTCGCGAGCGCGCCACCGGTGCCCTGCACGCCTACCCGGTCGTCAGGCAGGACAACGGCCTGCTCGACTTCTCCGCCCTCGCCGACCCCTCGGCGAACGTGGTCGCCACAGGCTTCACCACCGCCGCCTACCCGACGCTCGGAAGCTCGGGCGACGGTGACGGGGACGGCAAGCCGGACCTGTGGGCCGTCACCCCCGACCGCCACCTGGTGACCTTCAGCGGCTGGTCCGCGCCGACCGACCTCGGCGCCCTGCGCTGAGACGCGCGAAGGCCCCCGCCCGATCGGAGGATCGGGCGGGGGCCTTCGCGTCGTCAGGCCGGGATCAGAAGCGGCGGGTGACCAGCGCCCGCTTCACTTCCTGGATCGCCTTGGTGACCTCGATGCCACGCGGGCAGGCCTCGGAGCAGTTGAAGGTGGTGCGGCAGCGCCACACGCCCTCACGGTCGTTGAGGATCTCCAGGCGCTGCTCGGCACCCTCGTCGCGCGAGTCGAAGATGAAGCGGTGCGCGTTGACGATGGCGGCCGGGCCGAAGTACTGGCCGTCGTTCCAGAACACCGGGCAGGACGACGTGCACGCGGCGCACAGGATGCACTTGGTGGTGTCGTCGAAGCGCTCGCGGTCCTCGGCGGACTGCAGGCGCTCGCGGGTCGGCTCGTTCCCCTTGGTGATGAGGAACGGCATGACGTCCTTGTACGCCTGGAAGAACGGGTCCATGTCCACGACCAGGTCCTTGAGGACCGTCAGGCCCTTGATGGCCTCGATCGTGATCGGCTTCTCCGGGTTGACGTCCTTGATCAGGGTCTTGCACGCCAGCCGGTTGCGGCCGTTGATCCGCATGGCGTCGGAGCCGCAGATGCCGTGGGCGCAGGAACGGCGGTAGGTGAGGGTGCCGTCCTGCTCCCACTTGATCTTGTTGAGCGCGTCCAGGACGCGCTCCTTCGGGTCCATCGTCAGCTGGTAGTCCACCCACACCGGGTCCGGGTGCTCCTCCGGGTTGAACCGGCGGATCCGGAAGGTGACGGTGATCGGCTGGACGGCACCGGCTTCGACCGCGTCCAGAGCGGCCGAGTGCTTCTCCACGGTCGGAGTGCTCATCAGTACTTACGCTCCATCGGCTGGTAGCGGGTCGTGACGACCGGCTTGTAGTCGAGGCGGATGGAGGTGCTGCCGTCGGCGGCGACCTCCTGGTACGCCATGGTGTGCTGCATGAACTTCACGTCGTCACGGGTCGGGAAGTCCTCGCGGTAGTGGCCGCCGCGGGACTCCTCGCGGGCCAGCGCGGAGACGGCCAGCACCTCGGCCAGGTCGAGCAGGTTGCCCAGCTCGACGGCCTCCAGCAGGTCAGTGTTGTACCGGAAGCCCTTGTCCTGGATGGAGACGTTCTTGTAGCGCTCCTTCAGCGCGGCGATGTCCTCGACCGCCTGCTTCAGGGTGGCGCCGGTGCGGTAGACCATGGCGTTGGCGTCCATGCTCTCCTGCAGCTCCTTGCGGATCTGCCCCACGGACTCGGTGCCGGTGCCCTCGCGAAGGCCGTCGACCAGGGCCTGGACCTTCTCGGCCGGGTTCTCGGGCAGCTCGACGAACTCGTGCTCGTTGGCGTAGTCGGCGGCGGCGATGCCCGCGCGACGGCCGAACACGTTGATGTCCAGCAGCGAGTTGGTGCCCAGGCGGTTGGCGCCGTGCACGGACACGCAGGCGACCTCGCCGGCCGCGTACAGGCCCGGGACGATGTCCGTGTTGTTGCGCAGGACCTCACCCTCGACGTTGGTCGGGATGCCGCCCATGGCGTAGTGCGCGGTGGGCTGGATCGGGATCGGGTCCGTGTAGGGCTCGATGCCGAGGTAGGTGCGCGCGAACTCGGTGATGTCCGGCAGCTTGGCGTCCAGCTGCTCCGGCGGCAGGTGGGTGAGGTCCAGGTAGACGTGGTCGCCCTCAGGACCGCAGCCGCGGCCCTCGCGGATCTCGGTGTAGATCGCGCGGGAGCAGACGTCACGGGACGCGAGGTCCTTCATGACGGGGGCGTAGCGCTCCATGAAGCGCTCGCCGTCCTTGTTGCGCAGGATGCCGCCCTCGCCGCGGGCGCCCTCGGTGAGCAGGATGCCCATGCGCCAGATGCCCGTCGGGTGGAACTGGAAGAACTCCATGTCCTCCAGCGGCAGGCCGCGGCGGTAGACCAGGGCCTGGCCGTCACCGGTGAGGGTGTGGGCGTTGGAGGAGACCTTGAAGAACTTGCCGGTGCCGCCGGAGGCGAACACGACCGACTTGGCCTGGAAGACGTGGATCTCGCCGGTGGCCAGCTCGTAGGCGACGACGCCGGCCGTCTTGCCCTCGTTGATCAGCAGGTCGAGGACGTAGAACTCGTTGAAGAACTCGACGCCGTGCTTGACGCAGTTCTGGAACAGCGTCTGGAGGATCATGTGGCCGGTGCGGTCGGCCGCGTAGCACGAGCGGCGGACCGGGGCCTCGCCGTGGTTGCGGGAGTGACCGCCGAAGCGGCGCTGGTCGATCCGGCCCTGCTCGGTGCGGGAGAAGGGCAGGCCCATCTTCTCCAGGTCGAGGACGGCGTCGATGGCCTCCTTGCACATGATCTCGGCGGCGTCCTGGTCGACCAGGTAGTCACCACCCTTGACCGTGTCGAAGGTGTGCCACTCCCAGTTGTCCTCCTCGACGTTGGCGAGGGCGGCGCACATGCCGCCCTGGGCCGCGCCGGTGTGGGACCGGGTCGGGTAGAGCTTGGTCAGGACGGCGGTGCGGCTGCGCTGCGTCGACTCGATGGCCGCGCGCATGCCGGCGCCGCCGGCGCCGACGATGACGGTGTCGTACTGGTGAATCTGCATGGGGGGTTAACTCGCCTCTGGCCTCTGTCGATTTCCGATTAGATGTTCGGGTCGAAGGTGAAGATCACCAGGGTGCCGAGCAGCACGGTGAAGACCGTGGCGGTACCCATGAGGCCCTTCAGCCAGAGCCGGGTCGAGTCCTTCTCGGCGTAGTCGTTGATGACCTGACGCATGCCGTTCGCGCCGTGCAGCATGGCGAGCCAGAGCATGAGGAGGTCCCAGCCCTGCCAGAACGGCGAGGCCCAGCGGCCGGCCACGAAGGCGAAGCCGATCTTGGAGACGCCGCCGTCGAGCACCAGCATGATCAGCAGGTGGCCGAGGATCAGCACGACCAGGACGATGCCGGACAGGCGCATGAAGAGCCAGGCCAGCATCTCGAAGTTGGTGCGGGTGCGGCGCGGGGTCTTCTTGGTCCGCTGGCGCGGAGGCTCGATGACGAACGCGTCGGCCGGGTTGCCGGTGCCCAGTCCCTTGCCGGTGTGCGCCTGCTTGGACGGGACGACGATGGCGTCGGAGATTTCCGTGGACATGTCTCGGCTCACTTCCCGAACCAGGAGATCAGCGTGTGCTGGAGGATCCCGTAGAAGGAACCGGCCATCAGGACGACCCAGACTCCGACGACGGTCCAGAGCATCTGCTTCTGGTACTTCGGGCCCTTGGCCCAGAAGTCCACCGCGACGACCCGCAGGCCGTTCAGGGCGTGGAACAGGATGGCGGCCACCAGGCCGTACTCCATCAGGTTCACGAGGGGAGTCTTGTACGTCTGGATGACGGTGTCGTAGGACTCCGGCGACACTCGCACGAGGGCGGTGTCCAGGACGTGGGCGAACAGGAAGAAGAAGATGAGGACGCCGGTGACTCGATGAGCCACCCAGCTCCACATGCCTTCCCGGCCGCGGTACAGCGTTCCAGCCGGCACGGAAAAACCCTCCGGAAGCGATTGGGGGCTCGGCCGGCTTCGGTGTCGGTCAGCCCGGCCGGGTACGGTCCACCGGCCGCCAGCATCCTATCGACGCCTCGTTGCGAACCGCCTCCGGGGGCCCCAGGTGTGATCAATCAGGCACTTCTGGCCTAGCGGGGCGGGAACCAAGCCCGAGATCATCACGATGGGTGACGGCATGCTCGCGCCCCGCACCGGGCGGTGCGGGGCGCGGGAGGGCCGGACTCACCCGTCCGGGCGGATTCGCGGGCGAAGCCACCCGGACGGGTGAGTTCTAGTGGGCCGCGGCCGCCGTGTGGGTGGCGACCAGGTGCTCCAGCCGGCTGAGGGCGATCCGGCGGAGTTCGTCGGCCGAGATCAGCCGCTCCTCGTCCGGGTCGTTGGCGAGGCGGGTGCGGATGGAGGAGAGCACGGTGTCGAGCATCTCCTCCGGGGCGATTCCCTCCAGGCAGACCACGAAGACGTGGCCGAACCTGGCCTCGTACGCGGCGTGCGCCGCCCGCAGCGCGGTGTGCGCGGCCTGGCTGCCGGGGGCCCGCATGCCGACCAGCGGCTGCGGCATCCAGCTCTCGTCCGCCAGCGCCTCGGCCAGGTCGGCCGGGCGGAGGTCGTAGGAGGCCTCGCTGGCGGCGGCCAGCAGGGACTCTATGTCGGGGTAGGGCCGGTGCGCGGTGAGTCGCAGGGCCCAGCGGTGGCTGCCGCAGCAGGCCAGCAGGGCCTCCTCGGCGGCGCCGGCGTCGGCTTCGTTGAAGCGGTGCAACCCGAGGAGTGTCGGCTCGGTTCTGACGTCGAGCCGCTGTGACGGGATCTCGCTGGCCAGCGGGTCCTCCTCGTGAGGGCGGGAAGGTGCCGGTGGAGTGGGTGGTGAACAGGCGGAATGGGGGCTGGCGAGGGGCGCGCGGGCGTCGGTCGGTCAGCGCCTCAAAGGTAGTTGAGCCGTCATCAGTTTGGGAGGGCGCGCGCCGAATTCATCCGGACGAGCTATCAAGTTGTGACGTTGACGCTCTTGCGTCAGCGCGCCCTCCCCCACCTGCGCAGGCTCAGCCGCAGCGGGTGCCCGGGGCCGGCATCGTGCCCGCGGTCAGGTAGGCCGCCAGGGCCTCGTCGACGCAGGAGTTGCCCCGGCTGAAGGCGCCGTGGCCCTCGCCGACCCGGGTGAGCAGGGTGGCGTTGGCGAAGCCCTTGGCCAGCGCCTCGGCGGAGGCGTACGGGGTGGCCGGGTCGCCGGTGGTGCCGACCACCAGGATCGGCGCGCTGCCCTCGGCCCGGACGGCGTGCGGCGTCTCCGTGGTCTTGAACGGCCAGTAGGCGCAGCCGGCCTCGCTGTAGTCGTCCACCGTGACGCCCTTGGAGATCAGCGGCGCCTCGGCGAGCAGCCGGTCCACGGCGGCCTTGGCGTGCTCGGGGGTGGGCGCGGGGCGGGCGGAGTCGGCGCAGCTGATCGCGCTGTTGGCCTCGTCCAGCGGGCTGTAGTGGCCGTTCTCGTCCCGGCCGTTGTAGTCGTCGGCGAAGGCCAGCAGGTAGTCGCCCTTGCCGCGCATCATCGCCCAGCCGAGGGAGTTGCGCAGGTACTCCCAGGAGGTCTTCTCGTCGCCGTAGAGCAGCGAGATGGTGCCCGTCCAGGCCTGGTCGCGGCCGAGCTTGCGGCCGTCCTTGGTGGTCAGCGGGTGGTCGTACAGCCCGTCGAGGAAGTCGGCGGCCTTCTTGGCGGCCTTGGTCTCGTCCTTGCCGAGCGGGCAGGTGTCGGCGTGGTTCTCCACACAGTCGACGGCGAAGCGCTCGAAGGACTTCTCGAAGCCGACCTGCTGGTCGACCCCGTGGTCGAGCCGGTCCTGGCCGGGGTCGACGGCGCCGTCCAGGATCAGCCGGCCGGTGTTCTTCGGGAACTCCTCGGCGTAGAGCGCGCCGAGGTACGTCCCGTAGGAGATGCCGAGGTAGTTGAGCTGCTTGTCGCCGACCGCGGCGCGCAGTACGTCCAGGTCGCGGGCGGTGTTGCGGGTGCCGACGAAGGGCAGCAGCTTGCCGGCCTTGGCCTGGCAGGCGGCGGCGTGCTCGGTGGCCTGCTTGACGTGCTCGGCCCTGCGGGTGGCCGGGTCGAGCGGGGCGTCCGTCTGGTTGAGGGCGTCGTGCTGCTTGTCGTCGTAGCAGACGACCGGGGAGCTGTCGCCGGTGCCGCGGGGGTCGAAGCCGATCACGTCGAAGCGGTCGTGCACGGTGCCGGCGAACTGCTTGGCGCCGAACTTGACCATTCCGACGCCGGACTCGCCGGGGCCGCCGGGGTTGACCATCAGCGAGCCGATCCGCTGCTCCGGCTTGGCGGCCGGGTACTTGATCAGCGCGATGTCGAGCGCGTCGACGGCGGGGTTGGCGTAGTCGAGCGGGACGTGCAGCTTGCCGCACTGCATCCCGGATATGTCGATCTTGGCCTTCTGGGCCTGCGGGTCGGCCGGGCAGTCGGCCCAGGCGACCTGCTGGCCGTAGAAGGGCTTGAGTGCCGGGTCGGCCTCGCCGGTGGGCTTGGGCGTCGGCGTGGGGGCGGCCGCGGGGGTCGCGGCGGCGGGCGCGGTGGTGCCGGCGGCCTGCTCCCGGGCCGGCTTGGCGGCGTCGTCGCAGGCGGAGGTGAGGAGCAGGGTGCCTGCCGCCAGGGCGGTCAGCAGCACCCGTGGGCGGGCGGCCCGGAAGGTTCTCATCGCACGTGTGTACCACCGGGGGGTGACGTGTTCGATCTTGACCCCCCCCGGCCCCGGGCCGCCCGCCCGGTCCGGCTCAGCCGCGGTGCACCTTGTGGTTGGCGGCCTGCGCCCGGGGGCGGACCACCAGCAGGTCGATGTTCACGTGCGACGGCCGGGTGACGGCCCACGCCACGGTGTCCGCGATGTCCTCCGAGGTGAGCGGTTCGGCCACGCCCGCGTACACCGCGGCGGCCTTCTCCTCGTCGCCGCGGAACCGGGTGACCGCGAAGCCCTCGGACTTCACCATCCCGGGCGCGATCTCGATCACCCGGATCGGCTCCCCGCACAGCTCCAGCCGCAGGGTGGCCGCGATGGTGTGCGCGGCGTGCTTGGCGGCGACGTACCCGCCGCCGCCCTCGTACGCGGCCAGCGCGGCGGTCGAGGAGAGCACCAGCACCGTGCCGTCGCCGGTCGCCCGCAGGGCCGGCAGCAGGGCCTGCGTCACGTGCAGCACGCCGAGCACGTTCACCTCGTACATCGCCCGCCAGTCGGCCGGGTCGCCCTGCTCGACGGTCTCCGCGCCGATCGCGCCGCCGGCGTTGTTCACCAGGACGTCCACCCGGCCGACCGCGGCCGCGAAGGCGTCCACCGCGGCCCGGTCGGTGACGTCCAGGGTGACCGCCCGGGCGGACCCGCCCCGGTCGGCGATCTCCTTGGCCAGCGCCTCGACGCGGTCGGTGCGGCGGGCGGTCAGCACCACGTCGAAGCCCTCGGCGGCCAGCCGGCGGGCGGTCGCCGCGCCGATTCCGCTGCTGGCACCGGTGACCACGGCCACCTTCTGCTCGGTCATTGCCACTCCCTGGGGCTCGTCGGTCGTTCACCCGATCATCTCAACCGCGCCGCCGCCCCGGCGGGCCGGTCGCCCTCCGCGCCGCGGGGACCCCGATAGTGCGAGGACCCGATCCCCATCTCCGGAGGACCCCCATGGCAGCCGAACCGCGCCGCGCCGAGTCGGGCTTCGAGATCGAGCCGCTGTACGGCCCCGAGTCCCTGGCCGGCTGGGACGCCGGCGCCCGGCTGGGCCGGCCGGGGGAGTACCCCTACACCCGGGGCGTCTACCCGACGATGTACACCGGCCGCCCCTGGACGATGCGCCAGTACGCGGGCTTCGGCACCGCCGCCGAGTCCAACGCCCGCTACCGGCAGCTGATCGCGGGCGGCGGCACCGGCCTCTCGGTGGCCTTCGACCTGCCCACGCAGATGGGCTACGACTCGGACGCCCCGCTCGCCGCCGGGGAGGTGGGCAGGGTGGGCGTCGCCGTGGACGTCGTCGAGGACATGGCGGAGCTGTTCGACGGCATCCCGCTCGGCGGGGTGTCCACCTCGATGACCATCAACGCGCCCGCCGCGCTGCTCCTGCTCCTCTACCAACTGGTCGGCGAGGCCCAGGGGGTGGCGCCGGCGGCGCTCACCGGCACGGTCCAGAACGACGTGTTGAAGGAGTACATCGCCCGCGGCACCTACATCTTCCCGCCGCAGCCCTCGCTGCGGCTGGTCGCCGACGTGTTCCGGTACTGCCGGGCCGAGATCCCGCGCTGGAACACCATCTCCATCTCCGGCTACCACATGGCCGAGGCCGGGGCCGATCCCGCGCAGGAGGTCGCCTTCACCCTGGCCAACGGCATCGCCTACGTCCGCACCGCGCTCGCCGCCGGGATGGCCGTGGACGACTTCGCCCCGCGGCTCTCGTTCTTCTTCGTGGCCCGCACGACCCTTCTCGAGGAAGTGGCCAAGTTCCGCGCCGCGCGCAGGATTTGGGCCAGAATCATGCGGGACGGATTCGGCGCCCGGGACCCGCGCTCGCAGATGCTGCGCTTCCACACCCAGACCGCGGGGGTGCAGCTCACCGCCCAGCAGCCCGAGGTCAACCTGGCCAGGGTCACCGTGCAGGCGCTCGCCGCGGTGCTCGGCGGCACCCAGTCGCTGCACACCAACAGCTTCGACGAGGCGATCGCGCTGCCCACCGAGAAGGCCGCCCGGCTCGCCCTGCGCACCCAGCAGGTGCTCGCGTACGAGACCGACGTGACCGCCACCGTCGACCCGTTCGCCGGCTCCTACGCGGTCGAGTCGCTCACCGACGAGCTGGAGGCCGCCGCCCGGGCGCTGATGGACCGGATCGAGGAGCAGGGCGGCGCGGTGGCCGCGATCGAACGCGGCTACCAGAAGGGCGAGATCGAGCGCACCGCCTACCGGCTCCAGCGGGAGACCGACTCCGGGGAGCGGACCGTGGTCGGCGTCAACCGCTTCCGGTCGGACACCGAGGAGCCGTACCGGCCGCTGCGGGTGGACCCGGCGATCGAGGAGCGGCAGGCGCGGCGGCTGGCCCGGCTGCGGGCCGAGCGCTCCGCCGGCGCCGTCACCCGGACGCTGGACGGGCTGCGCCGCACCGCCGAGGGAACGGGGAACGTGCTGTACCCGATGAAGGAGGCGCTGGCCGCCCGGGCCACCGTCGGCGAGGTGTGCGACGCGCTGCGCGGGGTGTGGGGGACGTACTCCCCGGTGGAGCGTTTCTGACGTCCCGCTGAACGGCCGTCAACCTGCCGGTTTCGCCCCGGGGATGGTGGCCGTGACCGTCGGCGCGGGCGGTCGTTGCACAGGGCACGCAACCCGGGGAAGGCGGCTGAAACAAGATGTCATACCCACGTGTCCGGCCGGTATGCGCCCATCCGGGGACTAATTTTCCGGAAGTCGGGCCAAATCCCCCCAACAGGCCTACGATTGGGGAGATGAACCGTCCTGAGCCCGCTCAGCCGGGCGCCACTCTCGCCGTCGCACGTCCCGCCGCCGATCTGCGCGAGCGGGTCCGGGCGCTGGAGCCCGAGCTGATCGCCTTCCGCCGTGATCTGCACCGGCACCCGGAGCTGGGCCGCCAGGAGTTCCGTACCACCGGGCTGCTGCGCGACCGGCTGGTGGCCGCCGGCCTCGAACCCCGGGTGCTGCCCGGCGGTACCGGTCTGCTCGTCGACATCGTCCCGCCCGGCACCACCCCGGGGACGGAGTTCCTGGCCTTCCGCGCCGACATCGACGCGCTGCCGATCGACGACGCCAAGACCGACGTGCCGTACCGCTCCACCGTCCCCGGCCGGGCCCACGCCTGCGGCCACGACGTGCACACCTCGGTGGTGCTCGGCACCGGACTGGTGCTGGCCGAGGCCGTCCGCACCGGCGAACTGCGCCGCCCCGTCCGGCTGGTGTTCCAGCCCGCCGAGGAGGTCATGCCGGGCGGTGCGCTGGACGTGATCAAGGCCGGCGGGATGGCGGGCGTCGGACGGATCTTCGCGGTGCACTGCGACCCGAAGGTGGAGGTCGGCCGGATCGCGCTGCGGGTCGGGGCGATCACCTCGGCCTGCGACCGCCTGGTGCTCCACCTGGACGGCCCCGGCGGGCACACCGCCCGTCCGCACCTGACCACCGACCTGGTCACCGCGGTCGCCAAGACGGCCGCCGACCTCCCGGGCGCGCTGGCCCGCCGGATGGACCCGCGCTGGGGCGTCAGCCTGGTCTGGGGGCGGATCGCCTCCGGCTCCGCGCCCAATGTGATCCCGCAGCACGCCGAGCTGGAGGGCACCGTCCGCTGCCTGGAGCTGGACGGCTGGCGCGAGGCGCCGGACCTGCTGCACGAGCTGATCGCCAAGCTGGCCGAGACCTACCGGGCCAAGTGGACGCTGGACTACCACCGCGGGGTGCCGCCGGTGGTCAACGAGGCGGTCTCGGTGGCCCTGCTGGACGAGGCGATGAACGACCGCTTCGGCGGGGACGGCGCCGTGGTGGTGGAGGGCACCGAGCAGAGCCTGGGCGGCGAGGACTTCTCCTGGTACCTGGAGCACGCCCCGGGCGCGCTGGCCCGGCTCGGCGTCCGCGCCCCCGGCGACCCCACCGTCCGGGACCTGCACCAGGGGCGGTTCGACGTGGACGAACGGGCGATCGGAATCGGCGTGGAGCTGTTCTCGGCGCTGGCCCTGGAGGCGGACGGCAGCTGACGGCGGATCCGGGGTCGGCGCGGCCCGCGAGGGGGGTGGAAACGGCCGGATCCGGGGGTGCAGGAACGGTTCCGTAAACTGGGCGAACCGACCCCCCGGATCACCGTCCGCGCATGGGATAGAGCCTCAGGAAGAACATCAGACCACGGTTTGATAACAACCCGAATGCTCTGGCACCCCGTAACACAACCGTGTTCTACGCGCGTTACGGTGGCGTCCGACCACGCCAAACGGTTGCGTGTAGAAGGAGATATCCCCTTGCGCCGTTCAATGAAGCTCGCCGCGGTTGTGCTCTCGGGTTCCCTGGGCATGGCCTCGCTCGCCGCTTGCGGCGCAAAGAGCACCGACACCTCCTCCTCCGGCTCGGGCGACGGTTCGCTCAAGGTCGGCATGGCCTACGACATCGGTGGCCGTGGCGACCAGTCGTTCAACGACTCCGCCGCCCGTGGCCTCGACAAGGCCAAGTCCGAGCTGGGCGTCGGTGTGACCGAGGCCGAGGCCAAGCAGGGCGAGGCCGAGGCCGACAAGGAGACCCGCCTCAAGAACCTGATCGACGCGGGTTACAAGACGATCATCGCGGTCGGCTTCGTGTACCAGCCGGCGGTCAACAAGGTCGCCAAGGACAACCCGAACGTCAAGTTCGCGATCATCGACTCGAACGACAAGGACCAGCCGGCCAACGTCACCTCGCTGCTCTTCGCCGAGCAGGAGGGTTCGTACCTGGCCGGTGTCGCCGCCGCGAACAAGTCGAAGGCCAAGCACGTCGGCTTCATCGGCGGTGTGCAGTCCGAGCTGATCAAGAAGTTCGAGGCCGGCTTCAAGGCGGGTGTGAAGTCCGTCGACCCGAACATGGCGGTCGAGACCACCTACCTGACCACCCCGCCGGACTTCACCGGCTTCTCCTCGCCCGACAAGGGCAAGGAGGCCGCCCAGGGCCAGCTCGACAAGGGCGCGGACGTCATCTACACCGCCGCCGGCTCCTCCGGCAACGGCGCCATCGAGGCCGTCGCCAACAAGCAGGGCGCCCTGGCCATCGGTGTCGACTCCGACCAGGCCAGCCAGCCGGCCCTGGCGAAGTACAAGGGCAGCATCCTGACCTCGATGGTCAAGAACGTCGACACCGCGGTGTTCTCGTACGTCCAGTCGGTCAAGCAGGGCCAGAGCCCGACCGGCGTCAAGCTGTTCGACCTGAAGGCCGACGGCGTCTCGCTCGCCACCACCGGCGGCAAGATCGACGACATCCAGGACAAGCTGAAGGCCGCCGCCGACGCGATCAAGTCCGGCGCCACCACGATCCCGACCGCGCCGGCCGCCCAGTAACGACCGCGCGTCCCGGACGCCGCAGCGCCTGCCGCCTGCCCGGCAGCGCGGTGCAACCACACAGTTCACGGGAGGGGCCCGGAAGGGTGCGCTCAACGCGTACCCCCGGGCCCCGTTCCGTCTCCACGTTCCCCCTTGGCCCTCCGTGCGCAACGACGCGCCTCCAGACCACCAGGAGATCGCCATCACCGCATCCGACCCCGTCCCCCTGCGCAAGGACGGCACCCCCAGCGCGGGGACGGCGACACCGGCCGTCGAACTGCGCGGCATCACCAAGCGCTTCCCGGGTGTCGTGGCCAACCACGACATCAACCTCACCGTCCGCACCGGCACCGTGCACGCCCTGATGGGCGAGAACGGCGCCGGCAAGTCGACGCTGATGAAGATCCTCTACGGCATGCAGAAGCCGGACGAGGGCACCATCGCGATCAACGGAGAGCTGTGCGAGTTCAACACCCCCGGTGACGCCATCTCCCGCGGCGTCGGCATGGTGCACCAGCACTTCATGCTCGCCGACAACCTCACGGTGTGGGAGAACGTCGTCCTCGGCGGCGAGAAGCTCCACGGCATCGGCGCCAAGGCGAAGGCGAAGATCAAGGAGATCTCCGACCAGTACGGCCTGGGCGTGCGCCCGGACGCCCTGGTCGAGGACCTCGGCGTCGCCGACCGCCAGCGCGTCGAGATCCTCAAGGTGCTGTACCGCGGCGCCAAGATCCTGATCCTCGACGAGCCCACGGCCGTGCTCGTCCCGCAGGAGGTCGACGCGCTCTTCGACAACCTGCGCGACCTCAAGTCCGAGGGCGTCACCGTCATCTTCATCTCGCACAAGCTGCACGAGGTGCTGGCGGTGGCCGACGCGATCAGCGTCATCCGGCGCGGCACCACGGTCGGCGACGCCGACCCGAAGGCCGTCACCGCCCGCCAGCTCGCCGAGCTGATGGTCGGCGCCGAGCTGCCCTCCCCGGAGAGCCGCGAGTCGACCGTCACCGAGACCGTGATGCTCGACGTCGAGGACCTGCGGATCGCCAAGACCGACGCCGAGGGCATCGAGCGCGTCGTCCTGGACGACATCTCGCTGCGCATCCACAAGGGCGAGATCCTCGGCATCGCCGGTGTCGAGGGCAACGGCCAGGCCGAGCTGGTCGAGGCCGTCATGGGGATGCTGCCGCTGAACGCCGGCACCGTCACCCTGGACGGCAAGGACCTCTCCGGCAGCCTGACCCGGGCCCGCCGTGAGGCCGGCATCGGCTACATCCCCGAGGACCGCCACAAGCACGGCCTGCTGCTGGAGGCCCCGCTCTGGGAGAACCGCATCCTCGGCCACGTCACCGAGGCGCCCAACTCCAAGGGCGTGCTGCTGGACCCGGCCGCCGCCCGTACGGACACCTGGCGGATCGTCGAGCAGTACGACGTCCGCACCCCCGGCATCGAGGTCACCGCGGCCTCGCTCTCCGGCGGCAACCAGCAGAAGCTGATCATCGGCCGCGAGATGAGCCACCAGCCCAAGCTGCTGATCGCCGCCCACCCCACCCGCGGTGTGGACGTCGGCGCGCAGGCGCAGATCTGGGAGCACATCCGGGTCGCCCAGCGGGCCGGCCTGGCCGTCCTGCTGATCTCCGCGGACCTGGACGAGCTGATCGGCCTGTCCGACACCATCCGGGTGATCTACCGCGGCCGCCTGGTCGCCGACGCCGACCCGGCCACCGTCACCGCCGAGGACCTCGGCACCGCGATGACCGGTGCCGCCAGCGGCCACCTGGAGTCCGAGCCGGAGGCCGTCGCCGAGGCGCAGGCCATCGCGGCCGAGGGCACCGAGGCCGAGGCCGGGCACCAGCCCACCGACACCGCCGACGACCCGCAGGCGGGGGAGTAACCCATGACCAGTCCCAACCCCGCCGCGGCCAAGCCCGGCCTGGCGCAGCGGTTCAGCGGTGAGCGGATCGTGCTCGCACTGGCGGCGCCGGTGCTCGCCGTCCTGCTGTCCGTCGTGATCTGTTCCGTCCTGCTGGCGACCTCGGGCAAGAACCCGTTCGACGCCTGGGACGTGATGATCACGTACGCCACCAAGGCGGACGGCCAGGTGAACATCCTCAACCGCTCCACCACGTACTACCTGGCCGCCGCGGCCGCCGCGTTCGGGTTCCGGATGAACCTGTTCAACATCGGCGTCGAGGGCCAGTACAAGGTCGCGGCGCTGTTCGCGGCCTTCGTCGGCGCCCAGCTCGACCTGCCGGCCTTCCTCCAGATCCCGCTGCTGCTGGTCACCGCCATGCTGGTCGGCGGCCTGTACGCGAGCATCGCCGGTCTGCTGAAGGTCTACCGCGGCGTCAGCGAGGTCATCTCGACCATCATGCTGAACTCGATCGCGGTCGCGATCATCGGTCTGCTGCTCGTCCCCGGCATATTCGCGCCGAAGGTCAGCGGCACCAGCAACTCGATCCAGACCGAGCCGATCTCGCAGTCCAGCCACTTCTTCGCGTTCGAGACGAACGGTGGCACCCTCTGGGGCTTCATCTTCGTCGCCGCCCTGGTCGGCGTGGTCTTCCAGGTCGTGCTGACCCGCACCCGCTTCGGCTTCGACCTGCGCGCCACCGGCCGCTCGGAGTCCGCCGCGACCGCCTCCGGCGTCAACGTCAAGAAGATGGTCATCATCTCGATGGCGGTCTCCGGCGCGATCGCCGGTCTGATCGGCCTGCCCGAGCTGATGCAGAACTCGTACTACTTCGGCCAGAGCTTCCAGCCCGGCCTGGGCTTCCTGGGCATCTCGATCGCCCTGCTCGGCCGCAACAGCCCGATCGGCATGGCCTTCGCGGCGCTGCTGTTCGCCTTCCTGGACGCCGCCGGCTCCCAGCTGCCGCTCAAGGGCGGCTTCCCCTTCGAGATCGTCGACGTCATGAAGGGCACCATCGTCATCTGCGTCGTCGTCGCGTACGAGCTGGTGCGCCGCTACGGGCTGAAGCGCCAGCAGCAGAAGGTCGGCGCCCAGCTCGCCGCCCAGGCTGCCGCGGCCAACGAGAAGAAGGAGGTGTCCGCATGAGCACGGCAACGGCTGCCCGTCCGAAGGCGTCGGGCGCACCCGCGAAGAAGCGCAAGCTGTCCTGGCCGGTGGTGCTCCTGCTGATCGCGGGCGCCCTGGTGCTGTTCTCCGCCGTGGGCATGGCCACCGGCAACCACTCGCTGACCTCCTCCGGGCAGGTCACCGCCGCGCTCAGCGCCGCCGTGCCGATCGGCATGGCCGGTCTGGGCGGTCTCTGGTCCGAGCGGGCCGGTGTGGTCAACATCGGCCTCGAGGGCATGATGGTCGCCGGCACCTTCTGCGGTGCCTGGGCGGGCTACCTGGTCAACCCGTGGGTCGGCCTGCTGGCCGGCATGCTGGGCGGGGCGCTCGGCGGTCTGCTGCACGCGGTCGTCACCGTCACCTTCGGCGTCGACCACATCGTCTCCGGCGTCGGCATCAACCTGCTGATCCCCGGCATCTGCGCGTACGTCAACCGGATCTACTACAAGGACTACATCTCGGTCGGTGCCGGCCAGAACCAGTCCCCGCCGGCGGACCCGCTGCCGTACATCACCATCCCGGGCCTGTCCTCCTGGCTGAAGGACATCGAGAGCCACCACTGGTTCTTCGTCTCGGACATCGCGGGCGTGCTCGGCGGCCTGGTCACCAACATCTCGGTGGTCGTGCTGCTGGCCGGCGCGCTGATCGTGGTCAGCTACTTCGCGCTCTGGCGCACGGTGTTCGGCCTGCGGCTGCGCTCCTGCGGTGAGAACCCGACCGCCGCCGAGTCGCTGGGCGTCAACGTCTACAAGTACAAGTACCTCGCGGTCGTCGCCTCCGGCGCCTTCGCCGGCCTCGGCGGGGCGTACCTCTCGCTGGTCGCGGCGCACTTCTACAAGGACGGCCAGACCCTCGGCCGCGGCTTCATCGGCCTCGCGGCGATGATCTTCGGCAACTGGATGCCCGGCGGCCTCGCCATGGGCGCCGGCCTGTTCGGCTTCACCGACAGCCTCCAGCTGCGCGACCCGGAGTCGGTGCACGTGCTGATCCTGACCGTGGGCATCGCGATGATCCTGCTCGCGCTGTGGCAGCTGTACCGCCGCAAGTACACCGCGACGGTGATCTCCTTCGTGGTGGCCGGCGGCCTGATCGCCTGGTACTCGCTCACCGACGAGGTGCAGCGCCCGCTGATCGTCGCCACGCCGTACGTGATCACCCTGGTGGTGCTCTCGCTGGCCTCGCAGCGACTGCGGATGCCGAAGGCGGACGGCCAGATCTACCGCAAGGGCCAGGGCAAGTGACCGCCTCCGCGGCCGCGGTGCCGTCCGCGATCGACTGGGAGCTGCTGCGCTCGGCGGCGCGCGAGGCCATGGGCCACGCGTACGCGCCGTACAGCGGGTTCCCGGTCGGCGCGGCCGCGCTGGTGGACGACGGCCGGGTGGTCACCGGCTGCAACGTGGAGAACGCCTCGTACGGGCTCGCGCTGTGCGCCGAGTGCGGGCTGGTGTCCGCGCTGCACTCCTCCGGCGGTGGCCGGCTGGTCGCCTTCACCTGCGTGGACGGCGCCGGCGAGCTGCTGATGCCGTGCGGGCGCTGCCGCCAGCTGCTGTACGAGCACGGCGGTCCCGGGCTGCTGGTCGAACTGCCCTCGGGCATCAAGCCGATGAGCGAGGTCCTGCCCGACGCGTTCGGGCCGGAGCGGCTCTAGCTTCCCTTTCTGTTACGCGCGTAGAGTGTCGCGAGTGGGCCGGAACCCGGTCATCTCGCGACACTCTTCGCTTTTGAAACCCCTCTTGGAGCACGCATGGACGCCATCTCCGTCATCAGGACCAAGCGCGATCGCGGAGAGCTGAGCGACGCTCAGATCGACTGGGTCATCGACGCCTACACCCGCGGTGAGGTCGCCGACGAGCAGATGTCCGCGCTGGCGATGGCGATCCTGCTGAACGGGATGCAGCCGCGCGAGATCAGCCGCTGGACCGACGCCATGATCCGCTCCGGCGTCCGGATGGACTTCTCCTCGCTGCCGCTGCCCACCAGCGACAAGCACTCCACCGGCGGCGTCGGCGACAAGATCACCCTGCCGCTCGCCCCGCTGGTCGCCGCCTGCGGCGCCGCCGTCCCGCAGCTCTCCGGGCGCGGCCTCGGCCACACCGGCGGCACCCTGGACAAGCTGGAGTCCATCCCCGGCTGGCGCGCCCTGCTCTCCAACGACGAGATGATGGACGTGCTGCGCGACGCCGGCGCGGTGATCTGCGCGGCGGGCGACGGCCTCGCGCCGGCCGACAAGAAGCTGTACGCGCTGCGCGACGTCACCGGCACCGTCGAGGCCATCCCGCTGATCGCCTCCTCGATCATGTCGAAGAAGATCGCCGAGGGCACCGGCGCGCTGGTCCTGGACGTCAAGGTCGGCTCCGGGGCGTTCATGAAGAACCTGGACGACGCCCGCGAACTCGCCCGCACCATGGTCGGCCTGGGCACCACCGCCGGGGTCAACACCGTCGCCCTGCTCACCGACATGTCCACCCCGCTCGGCCTCACCGCGGGCAACGCGCTGGAGGTCCGGGAGTCCCTGGAGGTGCTCGCCGGCGGCGGCCCGGCCGACGTCGTCGAGCTGACCCTCGCGCTCGCCCGCGAGATGCTCGCCGCGGCCGGCGTGCAGGGCAAGGACCCGGCGGACGCGCTGCGGGACGGCTCCGCGATGGACCACTGGCGCCGCATGATCGCCGCCCAGGGCGGCGACGTCGACGCCCCGCTCCCGGTCGCCCGCGAGCAGCACGTCATCCCGGCGCCCGCCTCCGGCGTTCTCACCACGCTGGACGCCTACGCCGTCGGCGTCTGCGCCTGGCGCCTGGGCGCCGGCCGGGCCCGCAAGGAGGACCCGGTCCAGGCCGGCGCCGGCGTCGAGATGCACGCCAAGCCCGGCGACACCGTGGTGGCCGGCCAGCCCCTGCTGACCCTGCACACCGACACCCCGGAGCGCTTCGACTACGCCGTCGAGGCCCTGGCCGGCGCCGTCGTGGTCGCCCCGGCGGGCACGGCGTTCACGCCGAACCCGATCGTCCTCGACCGCATCGCCTGAGGGTGGTGAGGTCTGCTCACGTACGCCGGATCAGGCGTACGTGAGCAGACCGCTGGTGTCGAGCGTCCAGGGACCGACGGCGATCCGGTCGCCGAAGGCGAACTTCTCCCGGGCCTCGTAACCGGGTTCCGAGTGCACGATGCCCGTGCCCGTACGGGGATCGACGAGCAGGTAGAACGGAATCCCCATGGCCGCGTAGTCGCGGACCTTGTCGTGGTAGTCGTTCTCCGGGTTGGACTTGGAGACGACTTCCACGACCAGCAGAACCTCGTGCGGGAGGACGGCCCGCTGCTCGCCCTCCAAGGTCGCCTCGGGGAACACCATCAGGTCCGGGTCGCGCAGTTGGCCGAGCCCCGCATCCTGGAGATCCGCACCGTGGTAGGCGATGTGGCCGGGGTGAGTGACGGGCAACTGGGCGTTGAGCTGTCGGGAGAGGCGCAGCACGGCGAGTTCGTGGCGCTTCACGGGCGACACCATCATGACGATCTGGCCGTCGGCGATCTCGATCTTCCCTATCCCCGGCACCTTCGGCAGCTGATCCGCGATCTCGAGCAGCCGGGCATACGCAGCAGGATCGATGCTCATGTTCCGGAGTGTATCCGCGGCTGCTGTCAAGCGTTCGCGACCGCCTGTCGGGCCGTGTGGGCCCGGCGGGTGGCGTGGAGGGTGACGGCGGTGGCCAGGGCCATGGCGGCGAGGCCGACGGTGGCGGCGCCGGGCCAGCCGGTGGCGTGGTAGGCGTCGGCGCCGAGGGTGCCGCCGAGGCTGTTGCCGAGGTAGTAGGCGATCAGGTAGAGGGCGGAGGCCTGGGCGCGGCCCTCGGTGGCGGTGCGGCCGACCGCGGAGGAGGCCGTGGCGTGGCCGGCGAAGAAGCCGGCGGTGATCAGGACCAGGCCGAGCAGCGCGCAGAGCAGGGACCCGGCGAGGGAGAGCAGCAGGCCGGCCGCGGTGACGCCGATGGAGACGTAGAGGGCGCCGCGCCGGCCGAGCCGACCGGAGAGCCGTCCGGCCGCGGCGGAGGTGCCGGTGCCGACCAGGTAGACCACGAAGATCGAGGCGGCGATCGACTCCGGCAGGTGGAACGGCGCGGCGATCAGCCGGTAGCCGACGGTGTTGTAGACCGCGCCGAACACCGCCATGAACAGCATCCCGAGCGCGTACAACCGCACCAGCAGCGGGTTGCGCAGGTGCCGTCCGACGGTCCGGGCGAGCGCGCGGGCGTCCACCGGGGCCGGGGTGAAGTGCCGGGCGGCGGGGATCAGCAGCCGGAAGGCGAGGGTGGCGACCAGGGCGAGGACGGCGGAGGCGGCGAGGCCCCAGCGCCAGCCGAGCCCGGCGGCGGTCCAGCCGGAGAGCAGCCGGCCGCCCATCCCGCCGATGCTGTTGCCGGCCACGTACAGGCCCATCGCGGAGGGCAGCGCGCTGGGGTGGACCTCCTCGGCGAGGTAGGCCATGGCGGTGGCCGGGAGCCCGGCGAGGACGATGCCCTGGAGGACCCGCAGGGTGACGAGGGTGGTGAGGTCCGGTGCGAAGGGCAGGGCGAGGGCGAGCGCGGAGGCGGCGAGGGTGGAGGCCGTCATCACGGCGGTGCGGCCGTGGCGGTCGGAGAGCGCGCTGGCCGGGAGCAGCCCGAGGGCGAGGCCGAGGGTGGCCGCGGAGGCGGTCCAGCTGGCCTGGCCGGGGGTGAGGTCGAGGTCGGCCGAGAGGACCGGCAGCAGGCCCTGGGTGGAGTAGAGCAGGACGAAGGTCGCGACCCCGGCGGCGAACAGGGCGAGGTTGGCGCGGCGGAAGGCGCGCTGGCCGGGGCGGTGGCGGTCGTCCGCGGTGGCGGCGGGGGAGGGGGCGGTGGCGGGGGCGTCCGGGGAGGTCACGGACGCCCTGGTATCGGAGGGCTGCATGACGTCGACCGTAGGCCTGCCGTCGTTGATGCGTCCAATGCATGAAGCGTGGATGATCGATGCACTGGTGCATGAGTCGAGGTGGTGGCGGGATGTCCGGTCCGGAAGCGGTGGACGGCGGCGAGCAGCGGTACCGGGTGGCCGAGTTGGGGCCGGAGGAGCCGGCCGTGCTGCTGGCGCCCCGGCTGGCGCAGTTCGCGGCGGTGGCCCGGTTGGAGCACGTGACCCAGGCGGCCGCGCTGCTTGGGGTGCCGCAGCCGACGCTGTCGCGCGCGGTGGCCCGGCTGGAGGAGGAGCTGGGGGTGGATCTGCTGGCCCGTCAGGGCCGTACCGTCCGGCTGACCAGGGCGGGTCGGCTGCTGCTGGCCTCGGTGGAGCGGGCGCTGGCCGAGGTCGAGCGGGGTGCGGCGGCGGCCCGGGCGGAGGCGGACCCGGAGGTGGGCCTGGTGGCCTTCGGCTTCCTGCACACGATGGGGCCGGACGCGGTGCCGGCGCTGCTGCGCGGCTTCCGCGCGGCGCACCCGCGGGTGCGGTTCCAGCTGGTGCAGGACTACGGCGCGGCGATGCTGGAGCGGCTGCGGGCCGGGGAGTTGGACCTCTGCCTGGTGGCGCCGCTGCCGGACGACCCGGCGTTCACCGCCCGCCCGCTGGACGAGCAGTTGCTGCACCTGGTCGTCCCGGCGGACCACCGGCTGGCCGGGCGGCGGCGGATCCGGCTGGCGGAGGTGGCCGAGGAGCCGTTCGTCGGGCTGGAGCAGGGCTACGGGCTGCGCGTGATCACGGACGGGTTCTGCGCGCAGGCCGGGTTCGTCCCCCGGCTGGCGTTCGAGGGGGAGGAGGCGGAGACGCTGCGCGGGCTGGTGGCGGCCGGCTTGGGGGTGGCGCTGCTGCCGCCGGCCCTGGTGCCGCGGCCGGGGGTGGTGGAGCTGGAGGTGACGGCGCCGCGCCCCCGGCGGGCGGTCGGGCTGGCCTGGGCGGCGGGGCGGCCGCTGACCCCGCCGGCCCGGGCGTTCCGGGACTTCGTGCTGTCCCGGCGCGGGCGGTTGCTGCAGCACGACTGACGCCGTCGCCGCGGTGGTGCGGCGCTTTGGTGGATCGTATGGACCGGTCGGTGGAATTCCGGATGGAGTTTGGACCATCCGGCGGTGTTCGTGGTGGTCGGTCTACGCGCGTAGGGGCTATATTTCCGCAATGGAACAGCAGATCCCCGTCACCACCGCGGGCACCGGCCCGCGCATCCCCACCGCCGACCAGATCCGCCGCGCGCCGAAGGTCCTCCTGCACGACCACCTGGACGGCGGGCTGCGCCCGGAGACGGTGGTCGAACTGGCCGCCGCCTGCGGCTACCAGGGCCTGCCCACCACCGACCCCAAGGAGCTCGGCGAGTGGTTCCGCGAGGCCGCCGACTCCGGCTCGCTGGTCCGCTACCTGGAGACCTTCGCGCACACCTGCGCCGTGATGCAGACCCGTGAGGCGCTGGTCAAGGTCGCCGCGGACTGCGCCGAGGACCTGGCCGCCGACGGTGTCGTGTACGCCGAGGTCCGCTACGCCCCGGAACAGCACCTGGAGGCCGGACTGAGCCTGGACGAGGTCGTCGAGGCCGTCCAGGAGGGCTTCCGCCTCGGCGAGGCCAACGCCCGTGAGGCCGGCCACCGGATCCGCGTCGGCACCCTGCTGACCGCGATGCGGCACGCCGCGCGCTCCACCGAGATCGCCGAGCTGGCCAACCGTCACCGGGACGGGGGCGTGGTCGGCTTCGACATCGCCGGTGCCGAGGCCGGCTACCCGCCCACCCGCCACCAGGCCGCCTTCGACTACCTCAAGGGCGAGAACAACCACTTCACCATCCACGCGGGCGAGGCCTTCGGCCTGCCGTCGATCTGGGAGGCCCTGCAGTGCTGCGGCGCCGACCGGCTCGGCCACGGCGTGCGGATCGTCGACGACATCACGGTGGGCGAGGACGGCGCGGTCGAGCTCGGCCGGCTGGCCGCGTACGTGCGCGACAAGCGCATCCCGCTGGAGATGTGCCCGACCTCCAACATCCAGACCGGTGCCGCCACTTCGTACACCGAGCACCCGATCGGGCTGCTCAGCCGGCTGAAGTTCCGGGTCACCGTGAACACCGACAACCGGCTGATGAGCGGTACCAGCATGAGCCGGGAGTTCGGCCACGTGGTGGAGGCCTTCGGCTACACCCTGGGCGACCTGGAGTGGTTCACGGTGAACGCGATGAAGTCCGCGTTCCTGCCCTTCGACGAGCGGCTGGCGATGATCAACGACGTGATCAAGCCGGGCTACGCCGAGCTGAAGGCGGAGTGGCTGTTCAGCGCGGGCACCGGCGGCAACTGAGCCGTCGGGGCGACGCTCCCGGCGCGGTCGGTCGGATGAACGGCCCGCTCCCTCAAGGGAGTTGGCGTTCATCCGACTACTCACTCGGGTGAGTGAACGCCCTTTGGTTCCCACGCGACCTGCTCACTACGGTGTGCCCGTCATTGCCGACACGTCACGGCGGCGGTCGCCCGTTCGCCGGTTCCGAGCGTGCAGTCGGCCACCGACGAGGACCCAAAGGGGACCAACCATGAAGCAGGCTCTCAAGGCCGCGGGCACCGCGGCGCTCGGCATCGCCATCGCGGCGGTCGGCGCCGGTACCGCCTCCGCGGTCGACGGCCAGGCGGCCGGCGGCCTCGGGCTGCCCACCGGCGTGTTGACGAACCCGGCCGTGAGCAGTGCGGTCGCCGACACCGCCGCCAAGCTGCCCGCCACCGGCAAGGTGACCGAGACGCTCGGCACCCTCGCCCCGAGCGTCGGCCAGGCCGTCCCGGCCGGCGACACCGCGGTGGCCGGCGTCACCCAGCAGCGCGGCGCCCTCCCGACCGTCCCGGGTCTGGACAAGACCCCGCTCGGCGGGCTGGCCGGCACCCTCCCGGCCCTCCCCGGCCTGACCGGCTGAGCCACCGCACGGCGACGGGCCGCCCACCCCGGGGATCTCCGGGGCGGGCGGCCCGTCGCCGCGTGCTGGGCCGCCAGGCTCACGGTTCCTGGGGGAGCAGCACCCAGAGGGCCAGGTAGAGCAGGAACTGGGGGCCGGGCAGCAGGCAGGAGAGCAGGAAGATCAGCCGGACGGTCCACGGGGTCAGGCCGAAGCGTTCGGCGATCCCGGCGCAGACGCCGGCGATGACACGGTTGTGGCGGGGACGGGCGAGGCGGGCACTCATGGTTCTCTCCCTGCGGCGGTGGCGGCCCGGTCCGGCCGGTCCGGCGGGCTGTTTCCATACTCCGCCGCCGGCGGCCCCCGATCCTCCGCCCGGCAGGTGATTCCCCACCCCGAAGGGTCACCGGGGAGTCGTAGCCGGAAGTCGGGGTCGTCCTCAGGGTCACCCCGAGGGGCGGGCCGAATATCCGGCCGGGCCCGTCCGGACCCCCGGACGGGGCTCGGTAGGATGCTGCCGATCGCGGTCGGCCGGGGGGCGGACGAAAAGCCCGACTTTGTTGCGGAAAACCTCTCCTGCAAGCGATTTCACGTCCTGTTGGGTTCTGTCCGAATTCTCTCGTGAGGTTGGATTTCGCATGCGGCATCGCAGATTCCTGGCCGCGGCCGCCGCCGTCTCGCTGGCCTCCGGCCTGGCCGTCGTCGAGGCCCCGGCCGTCTTCGCCGCCTCGGAGGCCGTCGCGCTCGTGCGGGGCACCCAGATCCAGCCCTCGCCGGTCACGGTCGTGCTCGGCGGCGCGCCCGCCACCGTCAAGGCGGGTGGCGCGCCGGTGGAGTTCACCGCGAGGCTCAGGAACACCGCCGACCACCAGGTGGACGTGCTGTCCTCCGCCTTCGTCGTCGGGGACACCGGCGCCGGCACCAGGCAGAGCCACTTCAAGCTGGAGTACCAGTCGCTCGGCGGCGCGCAGTGGCAGGACGCCACGGTGAACGCCGCGAGCGTCGGCGCCTTCTGGGAGATCGACCGGTCGGCCACGCTGCACCTGGCGGCGGGCGTCGAGGCGGTCTACCGGCTGCGGCTCACCGTCGCCGCCGAGGCCCCGGCCGGCCGGGTGAGTCTGGGCTTCAACGCCAACGTCGATGACCCCACCCTGCCGCGGGAGCAGCGGAGCAGCTTCGCCCAGAGCGAGCGGACGAACACGGTGATCGCTCCGGCGGTCACGCCGACCACGCCGGCGCCCACACCCGCCGCCGCGGCCGACGTCAGGCTCGTCGGGGTGCCCACCACCTTCACGGCGGGCGGCGAGGCGAAGCCGTTCAAGCTGGTCTTCACCAACACCAGCGGCAAGAACCTCCGGGTCATGCCCACGGTCGTCTTCCAGGGGGTGACCGAACTCCCCTTCGAGACGGTCCGGTTCGAGTACCAGGGGCCGGACGGGGCCTGGCTGCCGGGCGGTCCCGGCGGCAACTCGGAGCACCCGACCTGGCTCTACATGAACCTCCGGCCGGGCGACACGGGCTCGGACGAGTTCGCCCTGCCGAAGGGCGCTACCCACACGATCAACGTCCGGCTGTCCTTCACCAAGGACGCGTCGGCCCGTCTCGAGTCGCTGGTGGCCATGGCGGGCAGCCTGCCCGGCCCCGGCGAGAGCGCGACCGTGGTGTCCAGCCAGAAGGCCGACTTCACGATCGTGACCGCGGCGGCTCCCAGTGCCACCCAGACGCCGGGGCCCACCTCCGCGGCCCCGGTGGCCCCGGTGTCGACCGAGTCCGAGACCGCGGGCGCCCCGGTCCTCCCGGTCGCCCAGGCCACCGCCGCGGCGCCGAGCCCGGCGGCGGTCGGCGCGCCGGTGGTCGCCGCCGCGGCCCCGGTCGCGGACCCCCGGCTGGCCTCCACCGGCGGTGGCTCGACGGAGCCGATGGCGATCACCGGTGCGACCGCGATCGCCCTCGGCCTCGGCATCCTGGTGGTGGCGTGGCGCCGCAACCGCGTGCGGCGCGGCACCGGGAACTGACCCGAGGACGCCGGAAGGCCCGTCCGTCACCGCTCGGCAGCGGGTGACGGACGGGCCTTCCGGCGTCCGTACGGAGGGTGCGGCGCGTCAGCCGACCGGGTTCTGCGGCGGCTGCGGCTGGGCGTACGGGTTGTCGGCCACCGGCTGCGGCGGGACGCCCGGCTGGTACGGCGAGGCGGCCTGCGGCGTCGCGGGCGGGGCGGCCTGCGGCGCGACCGGCGGGACGGGCGCACCCGGCTGCTGGGCGTACGGCGTCTGCGGGGCGTTGGGGTTGAACGGGGCCTGCTGGGCGCCCGGGTTGAACGGCGCCTGCGGGGCGTTGGGGTTGAACGGCGCGCCCGGGTTGAACGCCCCCTGCGGCGCGTTGGGGTCGAACGGGGCCGCCGCCTGGGCGGGCTGCTGCTTGGCGTTGCTGCGCTCGACGATCGCCTTCACCGAGGCGACGATCATGCCGATCGGCAGGATGAACACCTTGAAGAAGATGGTGTACGTGCCGCCCTCGAAGACGAACAGCAGGTAGTAGGCGTACCCCAGGAGCCCGAGGCCGATGACCACGTTGAGGACGCGCAGGCCGGCCTTCAGTCCGCCGGAGACGGCCCCGAGGGCCACCATGATGACGCCGCTGAGCGCCAGCAGCACGACGTACCAGGAGAAGAGCGGCTGGCCGCTGAAGTCGAGATTGTTCAAGGGGGTTTCCTGGGGAGGGGAAGACGGAAAACGGTGGGCACCGTTCGGGGACGAGAGCGCACAGTACTGGAGGCGGCCGACATTCGCCTCCGCCTTTGCGTCACGGTGTCATTGCGCTGTGCCGGAACGGGAGTGGACGAGGTGGGAAATGACGGAGTTTGAGGTGCTGCGGGTCTTTTGCGGGCCGGACGGGAGCCACGGGAACGCGCTCGGAGTGGTGCGCGACGGCGCCGCCGTGCCGGAGCGCGCGGACCGGCAGCGGATCGCACACGAACTCGGCTTCAGCGAGACGGTGTTCGTCGACGACCCGGAGCGCGGGGAGATCGACATCTACGCCCCGTCGGTGCGGCTGCCGTTCGCCGGCCACCCGTGCGTGGGCGCCGCCTGGCTGCTCGGGGTGGACCGGCTGGTCACGGCGGCCGGCGAGGTGGCGGTGCGGCGCGAGGGTGGGCTGACCCGGATCGAGGCCCGCCCGGAGTGGGCCCCGCCGCGCACGCTGCGGCAGTACGGCTCGGCGGCCGAGGTGGAGGCCCTGGAGGTGCCGCCGCCGGGGGAGTGGGTCTACGCCTGGGCCTGGCAGGACGAGGCGGCCGGTACCGTGCGGGCCCGGGCCTTCCCCGGGCGGGGGGACGGGATCGACGAGGACGAGGCGACGGGTGCGGCCGCCCTGCTGCTGGCCGCGCGCCTCGGCCGGGCGCTGACCGTCACCCAGGGGCGGGGCTCGCAGTTGCTGGCCGGACCGCGTCCGGGCGGGCTGGTCGAGGTCGGCGGCCGGGTGGTCCGCACCCCGCGCCCGGCTCAGCCGACCGGCGGGGTCGGCTCCGCGTAGGCGCGTCGGCGGGCGGCGGGTGCGACGGCCGCGAGCGGGGCCACGGCCACGGCCGACGCGGCGGCCACCGGCGGCACGGAGAGCACCGTCAGCCGGGGCGCCCGCGGCCGCCGGTCCCGCAGCAGGTGCCGCAGGCCGGGGACGAGCGCGAGGTGGACGGCGGCCACGCCGGCCACGGCGAGCAGGATGTGGTCCACGTTGAGGACGTGCCCGGGCGCCCAGGAGGAGAGGAACTCCAGCGCGGTCGCCAGCAGCGCGGAGACGCCGGTGGTGCGCAGGAAGGACGGCAGCCAGGGGGCCCGGAGCCGGCCGCCGGCCAGCGGCAGCAGGACCCCGAGCGGGGCCAGCAGCAGGAGCTCGCCGACCACCTGCCAGCCGCTGGAGGAGCGGAGCGAGGCGAGCGGCGTCAGGTTGGCGTCGTACACCCAGGCCACCGGCAGCGGTCTCAGCACCAGCCAGAGGACCAGCGCCAGATGGCCGGTGAGACCCGCCAGCCCGGCCCACCGGAGGGGACGGTGGACGGCCGCCGCCGGGCTCTTCTCGTTCCCCGCGCCGGAACGCTCGTCGCGTGTCCTGGTGCCATCTCGCTGCACGGGGGGAAGGACGTGGTCCGACGCCACGTCGGTTCCACACCCGGCGTGAACATTCCCAAACACGCCCCCGAACCGCTCCACGCCCCTCTCCGCGCCCTTCCCGGCGGCCTACTTGCAGGGCGAGGCCGTCGGCACCGCGCCGAACACGTTGTCCGGCGGCGGGCTGCCCGGCGTCACCGGGGTGGGCGACGGGCTCGGGCTCGCGGACGCCTTGGCGCCGCGGGCCGGGGTCATGGTCGGGGCCGGTCCCGGCGGGGTGGCCAGCGCCGCCGGTATGTGCGGGGTGGTCGGGCAGGCCGTCCGGCTGGCGGGCGCGCCGGCGTCGACCGGTACGGCGGTCGGCCGGATGCCGCAGCCGGAGGCCAGGGCGATCAGCAGCAGCACGCCGGCGCCGCGGCGCAGGACGGTGCGGGGGGCAGCGGTGTCGGTGGGGGTGGTCACGTGGCGTCCTTGTCCTGGGCGGCGTCGCCGACGGGGCCGCCCTCGGCCTCGTCCGCGGACGGCGGAGGCGGCGGGGCCGACGGCAGGGTCAGGGTGAACACCGCGCCGACCTCCCCGTTCGCCGCCGTGATCGTTCCCCCGTGTATCTGCGCGTTGGCCATCGCGATCGACAGCCCGAGGCCGCTGCCCTCCGAGCGCGCCCGCCCCCGGTCCGCCTTGTAGAAGCGGTCGAAGACGTGCGGCAGCACGTCCTCCGGGATGCCCGGGCCGCTGTCGGAGACCTCGACCACGACCGACTCCCCGTCCTGGCGGACCTTCACCCGCACCGGCGAGCCGCCGTGCTTCAGCGCGTTGCCGATCAGGTTGGCGAAGACCACGTCGAGCCGGCGCGGGTCGACCACGGCCAGGATGCCGCGCGGGGCGTCCACCTCGACCGCGTCGTACCAGGCCCGCCCGTCGATGCAGGACATGATCAGGTCGGCGATGTCCACCTCGTCGGCGACCAGCTTGGCGGTGCCGGCGTCGAAGCGGGTCACCTCCATCAGGTTCTCCACCAGGTCGGACAGTCGGCGGGTCTCGCTGACCACGAGCCGGACGGCCGGCTCGATCATCGGGTCCAGCGACTCGGCCTCGTCCTCCAGGATGTCCGTCACGGCGGTCATCGCGGTCAGCGGGGTGCGCAGCTCGTGCGACATGTCGGCGACGAACCGCCGGCTCTGCGCCTCGCGCGCGCTCAGCTCCTCGACCTGCTCGTGCAGCGACTCCGCGGCCCGGTTGAAGGTCCGCGCCAGGTCGGCGAGTTCGTCCGAGCCCTCGACCTCCAGCCGGGTGTCCAGGTGCCCCTGGCCGAGCCGCCGGGCGGCGTCCCCGAGCCGCTTGACCGGCCGCAGCACCGTCGCCGAGGCGGCCTGGGCGAGCAGCGCCGAGCCGATCAGCGCGAGCAGCGTCGCGATGGCCAGCGACCAGCCCAGGGTGTTGAGGTCGGCCCGCTCGTTCTCCAGCGACTTGAACATGTACGCCGTCGGGCCGTTCGGCACCACCTTGGTGCCGCCGATCACGAACGGCCGGCCGTCCAGGTTCTGCCGCTGCCAGTACAGGTGGTACGGGTACGGGTTGTTCTCGGTGATCTCGCGCGGCTTGGCGACGGTGGACTGCAGCGCGGCCGGGACGTCCGCCAGCGTGAAGTTCGCCGGGTCGGAGGAGGCCGGGCACTCCGGGTGCGCCGGGTCGACGACCACCACGTCGTACGTCAGCCCCGAGCTGGCCACGTTGGACGCCAGCGTCGCCAGCTCCGGGCAGCTCGCGTTCAGCGGCAGCTCGGAGACGTTGCGGGTGAGCGAGACCCTGAAGTCGTTCAGCGCGGTGTCCTGGGCGCGCTTGAGCACCGCGTCGCGGTTCAGCCAGTACGCGATGCCGGAGGCCGAGACGGCGGCGAGCAGCGCGACGGCCGCGAACACCGCGATCAGCCGCACCCGCAGGGAGCGCAGCCGACGCCACCGGCCCGTCGAGAACCGCCGGGCAGTCGTCTGATGGTCAGTCACAAGAGCCTGTCGTGGTACGGGAGTTCAGAGGTCGGGGAGGGGCGGGGCGAGGGCGCCCCCGGTCAGGCCGGCGGGTCCAGCCGGTAGCCCACCCCGCGGACGGTGCGGATCAGCGTCGGCGCGGACGGCACGTCCTCGACCTTGGCCCGCAGCCGCTGCACGCACGCGTCCACCAGGCGGGAGTCGCCGAGGTAGTCGTGCTCCCAGACCAGCCGCAGCAGCTGCTGGCGGGAGAGCGCCTGGCCGGGGCGGCGGCTGAGCTCCAGCAGCAGCCGCAGCTCGGTCGGGGTGAGCTGGAGGTCCTGCCCGTCCTTGGTGACGGTCATCGCCGCGCGGTCGATCACCACGCTGCCGTAGGCCGAGGAGTCCGAGCTCTCCCGCTCGCCGCGCCGCAGCACGGCCCGGATCCGCGCGTCCAGCACGCGGGGCTGCACCGGCTTCACCACGTAGTCGTCCGCGCCGGACTCCAGGCCCACCACCACGTCGATGTCGTCCGAGCGGGCGGTCAGCAGGATGATCGGCAGCTGGTCGGTGCGGCGGATCCGCCGGCACACCTCGAAGCCGTCGATCCCGGGCAGCATCACGTCCAGCACGATCAGGTCGGGCCGCTGCTCCTTGAAGAGCCTCAGGCCGTCCTCGCCGGAGGCGGCGGTGGCCACGCGGTGGCCCTGGCGGGTGAGGGCGAGTTCGAGGCCGGTGCGGATGGCGTCGTCGTCCTCGATCAGTAGGAGGAAAGGCACGGCCCCATTTTGGCCCACCGGCAGCCCCGAATCACCCCCCGGAGGGTCTGCCGTCCCCTCGGGAACCGGAACGCGCGCCACCGGCGTCCGGTACGGAGGGAGGCGGACCGGGACATTCGGCCCGCTCCTGTGACACCCCTGTGACAGTCGGCGGACAGCGCCATCACAACCGGCGGGCAGGATTTTCCATGTCGCCGCAGGACAGCGGGCCGCAAGGCCGGCTGAAGGGCGGCTACCGGAACCGCTCGTACCGACCCAGGGGGCGCACGATGAACGCCATGCTTCAGACCCGGACCAACCCGGCTGTCCGCACCGCGCGTTCGTCAGCCACGTCCCACCGGACCCGGTACGAGGTCAGGACCGACGAGAACTCCGGTGCCGTGACCGTGCGGGGGTGCGCGCACAGCACCGGTGGAAACCCTGGCGCCCGTCGGGTGAGCGGCGGCGGCAGGACGGGGGAGCTGTACGGGATCGGCCGTCTGGGGAGTTCGGCCGACTCCTCCAACACCCTCACGCTGCGGGGCATCCTCCCCGTCCGCGTCGAGGGCAAGGACGTCCCGGGGAACAACCGGGGTACCGGGGGGAACGGTCTGCGGACGGTCGGTTCGGGGGAGCCGACCGGTCGCGAGGCCGCCGGTGCGACGCTGCTGCGGTTGAACCCCGCCGCGGCCCGCACCACCGAGGCCGGGCAGGGAGGCGCGCAGGGGGAGCACCCGGCCGTCGCGGAGGACCACATCAAGGAGTTCACCGCGTACGTGCGCGAGCGCCGCGCCTCCCTGTACGCCACGGCGTACCACCTGACCGGTGACCGCTACGAGGCCGAGGACCTGCTGCAGAGCGCGCTCTTCAGCACCTACCGGGCCTGGGGCCGGATCACCGACAAGGCCGCGGTCGGCGGGTACCTCCGCCGCACCATGACCAACCTGCACATCTCCGCCTGGCGGCGCCGCAAGGTCAACGAGTACCCGACCGAGGAGCTGCCGGAGACGGCCGGCGACACCGACGCGATGGGCGGCACCGAGCTGCGCACCGTGCTCTGGCAGGCGCTGGCGAAGCTGCCGGAGAACCAGCGCACCATGCTGGTGCTGCGGTACTACGAGGGCAAGACCGACCCGGAGATCGCCGACGTGCTGGGGATCAGCGTCGGCACGGTCAAGAGCAGCATCTGGCGCGCCCTGCGCCGGCTGCGCGAGGACGAGCACCTGAACAAGTCGGGCGACACCGTCCGGGCGTTCGGCGAGCTGGTCGCGTAACGAGGACTCCCGTCGGGGGACGGGAAGCGGACGGTCACGGTCCGGGGGCAGCAGCTCGGGGGAGCACGCCCGTGGGGGAGCCGAGGATCGTTCGGGGAAGGCGCGGGCCCGGTGCGGGGGAGACGCACCGGGCCCCGCGTCGTGTCCGGGGCCGGGTCGTACCGGGGGTCAGGCGGCGGAGAGCTCCGTCGTCCTGGCCGCGGCGCGGATCCGCCGTTCGGCCTCGGGGCCGGCGCACGCGTACGAGCCGAGGGCGACCTGCCGGCTGACGATGGACCGTTCGGCCCGCATCAGCCGCAGGCCCCGGCGCAGCAGTACCGGCAGCGACTTGCGGCCCTCCCGGACGTCCCGGCGCAGTCGGCGCCAGGCCGTGGTCAGCGCGCCGTTGCGCAGGCACAGGGCGTCGCCGAGCAGGCCTTGGTCGGCGCAGTCGGCGGTGATCTCGGCGGCGAATATGCCCTCCGCGATGAACGCGGCCGCCCCGCCCAGCTCCAGGCCGCGGGTGCCGGTGCGGCCGTTGTCCGGGATCGAGTACACCGGGACGTCCGCGCGGCCCCGCTCGTGCAGGGCGCGGATCGCGGCGAGCGCCTGGTCGCGGTGCCAGGCCAGCGGGGAGTCCCAGTCGACGGCGCCGTCCGGCAGCCGCGGCAGGGTCGGGTCGTCCCCGTCCTTGTAGAAGTCGTCGAGCTGGAGCACCGGCAGGCCGCTGCGCTCGGCGAGCGAGGACTTCCCCGACCCGGAGGGCCCGGAGAGCAGGATCACCCGGGCATGCCCGGTCGGTGCGGGGTTCATGGGGGAGTCACTCACGGGACACCAGTCTGACGCATCCCGGCCGGTTGCCGAAACCGGTCGGTCCGCAACTCCCGCGGCGGGAACCGCCGGAACGCCGACGGACCCGCGCCAGGGGGGGAGAGGCGCGGGTCCGTCCTGTGACCGTCCGGGCCCTGGGGGGGTGAGGGCACTGGGGACGGCCAGTCTGTGGAGTTGTTACTCGGAGCGGGGAGGTCAGATCCCCATCGGGTGCCAGACCGTCTTCGTCTCCAGGAACGAGAGTAGCCGGTCGGTACCGGGTGCATTGGTCCAGTCCTGGGCGAACGGGTCCAGTACCGGACGGACCACCCGCTTCAGGGTATCCGCGGCGGCGGCTTCCAGCGCCTGCGCCGCGCCGGGACCGTCGACGGCGATGGCTCCGGTGAGGTCCACCGCGTTGACGTCCTGGTGCGAGGCCAGGGTGGGGGCGATGTCCGCGGTCCGGCCCGAGATGATGTTGACCACGCCGCCCGGGACGTCCGAGGTGGCCAGCACCTCGCCCAGCGACAGCGCGGGCAGCGGGGCGTCCGCGGCGGCCGCGACCACGACCGTGTTCCCGGTGGCGATCGCCGGGGCGATCACCGAGACCAGGCCGAGCAGCGAGTGCCCGTACCCGGCCTGCGGGGCGACGATCCCGACCACGCCGGTCGGCTCCGGGGTGGAGAGGTTGAAGTACGGCCCGGCGACCGGGTTGGCGCCGCCCGCGATCTGGGCGACCTTGTCGGTCCAGCCCGCGTACCAGACCCAGCGGTCGATCGCGGCGTCCACCAGCGCGGCGGCCTTCTTCGGGCCGATGCCCTCGGAGACGGACACCTCGGCGGCGAACTGCTCGCGCCGGCCCTGGAGCATCTCGGCCACCCGGTACAGCACCTGGCCGCGGTTGTACGCGGTGGTGCCGGACCAGCCCTTGACCGCCTTGCGGGCGGCCACGACGGCGTCGCGGGCGTCCTTGCGGGTGCCCAGCGGGACGTTGGCGAGCCACTCGCCCTTTGCGTCGGTCACCTCGTACACCCGCCCGCTCTCGGAGCGCGGGAACTTCCCGCCGACGTACAGCTTGTAGGTCTTGAGGACGTCAAGACGCGTTGCGACATCAGACATCTCGGGCCTCGACATTCAGGTAGGGCTCCAGACCGTGGCGGCCACCCTCGCGGCCGTAGCCCGACTCCTTGTAGCCGCCGAACGGCGAGGTCGGGTCGAACTTGTTGAAGGTGTTGGCCCAGACCACGCCGGCCCGGAGCCGGTTCGCCATCCACAGGATGCGCGAGCCCTTCTCCGTCCAGATGCCGGCGGAGAGGCCGTACGGGGTGTTGTTGGCCTTCTCGACCGCCTCGGCGGGGGTGCGGAAGGTCAGCACCGACAGGACCGGGCCGAAGATCTCCTCCTGGGCGATCCGGTGGGCCTGGCTCACGCCGGTGAACAGGGTCGGCTTGAACCAGAAGCCGGTGCCCGGGAGTTCGCAGGCCGGCGACCAGCGCTCGGCGCCCTCGGCCTCGCCGGCCTCGGTCAGCGCGGTGATCCGGGCCAGCTGCTCGGCCGAGTTGATGGCGCCGATGTCGGTGTTCTTGTCCAGCGGGTCGCCGACCCGCAGGGTGGCCATCCGGCGCTTGAGGGCGTCCAGCAGCTCGTCCTGGACCGACTCCTGGACCAGCAGGCGCGAGCCCGCGCAGCAGACGTGGCCCTGGTTGAAGAAGATGCCGTTGACGATGCCCTCGACCGCCTGGTCGATCGGCGCGTCGTCGAAGACGATGTTCGCGGCCTTGCCGCCCAGCTCCAGCGAGAGCTTCTTGCGGGTGCCGGCCAGCTGCTTGGCGATGGCGCGGCCGACCGGGGTGGAGCCGGTGAACGCGACCTTGTTGACGTCCGGGTGGGAGGTCAGCGCGGCGCCGGTGCGGCCGTCACCGGTGACGATGTTGACGACGCCCTTCGGCAGACCGGCCTGGCGGCAGATCTCGGCGAAGCGCAGCGCGGTCAGCGGGGTGGTCTCGGCCGGCTTCAGCACGACCGTGTTGCCGGTCGCCAGCGCGGGCGCGATCTTCCACGCCAGCATCAGCAGCGGGAAGTTCCACGGGATGACCTGGCCGGCCACGCCCAGCGGCTTCGGGTTGGCGCCGAAGCCGGCGTAGTCCAGCTTGTCGGCCCAGCCCGCGTAGTAGAAGAAGTGCGCGGCGACCAGCGGCAGGTCGACGTCGCGGGTCTCGCGGATCGGCTTGCCGTTGTCGATCGACTCCAGCACGGCCAGCTCGCGGCTGCGCTCCTGGATGATCCGGGCGATCCGGAACAGGTACTTGGCGCGCTCGCTGCCGGGCAGCGCCGACCAGTCGGCGAAGGCCTTGCGGGCGGCGGCGACCGCGCGGTCCACGTCCTCCTCGGTGCCCTGGGCGAACTCGGCGAGCACCTGCTCGGTGGCCGGGTTGACCGTCTTCAGGGCCTCGTTGCCGGAGGAGTCGACGAACTCGCCGCCGATGAAGTGGCCGTAGGAGGTGGCGATGTCGCCGGCGGCGGCCGGGGACTCCGGGGCCGGGGCGTAGGCGAAGAGGCCGCCGGCGGGCTTGGCCACGGGCTCCTCGGTGTTCTTCTTCTTGGCCATGGTGATCAGTCCACCGTCACGTAGTCGGGGCCGGAGTAGCGGCCGGTGGCCAGCTTCTGGCGCTGCATCAGCAGGTCGTTGAGCAGGCTGGAGGCGCCGAAGCGGAACCAGTGCGGGGTCAGCCAGTCGTCCCCGAGGGTCTCGTTGACCATCACCAGGTACTTCATGGCGTCCTTGGTGGTGCGGATGCCGCCGGCGGGCTTGACGCCGACCTGGACGCCGGTGGCGGCGCGGAAGTCGCGGACCGCCTCCAGCATCAGCAGGGTGACCGGGGGGGTCGCGTTGACGGCGACCTTGCCGGTGGAGGTCTTGATGAAGTCGGCGCCGGCCAGCATCGCCAGCCAGGAGACCCGGCGGACGTTGTCGTAGGTCTGCAGCTCGCCGGTCTCGAAGATCACCTTGAGGTGGGCGGAGGTGCCGTCCGGGCGCTTGCACGCCTCCTTGACGGCCACGATCTCGTTGTGGACGTCGAGGTAGCGGCCGGAGAGGAAGGCGCCTCGGTCGATCACCATGTCGATCTCGTCGGCGCCCGCGGCCACCGCGTCGGCGGTGTCGGCCAGCTTGACCGGGAGGGCGGCGCGGCCCGCCGGGAAGGCGGTGGCCACCGAGGCGACCTGGATGTCGGTGCCCTTCAGGGCGGCCTTCGCGGTGGCGACCATGTCCGGGTAGACGCAGATGGCGGCGACGCGGGGGGTGGTCGGATCGGTCGGGTCGGGGGTCCTGCCCTTGGCGCACAGCGCGCGCACCTTGCCGACCGTGTCCGCGCCCTCCAGCGTGGTCAGGTCGATCATCGAGATCGCCAGGTCGATGGCGTACGCCTTCGCCGTGGTCTTGATCGAGCGGGTACCGAGAGCGGCGGCACGCGCCTCCAGGCCGACCTGGTCGACGCCGGGCAGGCCGTGCAGGAACCGGCGGAGCGAGGCCTCGGACGCCGCAACGTCCTGAAGGCCGCTGCCCGCAACGCCGAGGGCATTGGCTGCAACAGTGGACATAGTCACCAGACCAGCATATCTACGCGCGTAGTGGGCCGCCAGAGCGCCTGCCATTCGTGGCCGGACCGAGACCTCGGCGCGAGGGGCATGGGGCAGAATCGACGCCATGACCGATTCCGACGGCAAGCCCCACCAGGGCCCGGCCGCCCCCGACGGGGAGCCCGCGTACACGGACCGCGTGTACCGCTCTGTCCCCGGTGTGATCTCCGGAGTGCTGCTGCTGCTCGTCGCGGCCTGGCTGATCGGCGACGCGGTGGTGAGCGGGACGGGGAAGACCCCGTACGTCGCGCTCGCGGCGGTGCCGGTGTTCGCCTTCCCGGTGATCGCGTACACGCTGCGCCCGGTCGTGACGGCCGGCCGCGACAGGCTGGTCGTGCGCAACCCGTGGCGGACCGTCGTGGCGCCGTGGGCCTCGGTGGACGCGCTGCGCGCGGGGTACTCGGTCGAACTGCTCGCCGGCGGGAAGAAGTACCAGGTCTGGGCGGTGCCGGTGTCGCTGCGCCAGCGCAAGCGGGCCACCCGGGCGCAGCGCTCGGGTGCCGCCGAGCACGCCGCCAGGACCGGTCTGGGGCTGGGCATGGCCAAGCGGACCAACCCGGTCGTCCAGGGTTCGCCCGACCCCACCCGCGCCTGGTCCGACCAGGTCGCCGCCGTGCTCCAGGAGGCGGCCGAGCGCAACGCCGCCCGCCCCACGGCGGCCGGCCCGGTCGAGGTCCGCTGGTGCTGGTGGGTCATCGCCCCCACCCTGCTCGGCCTGGTCGCGCTGGTCACCGTCATCGCGGTCTGACACCGCGGCACGTACGCCAAGGGCCCGCCGGTCGTGACCGGCGGGCCCTTCGGGTACACGCCCCCTAGGCGGTGATGCCGGCGGCCTCGGCGAGGTCCCGCTTGACGGTGGCGAGGAGCTCGGCGGCGCGCTCGCGGGTGGTGGCGAGGTCGGCGGCCGAGGCGACCGGGAGGACCACCTCCAGGTAGCACTTGAGCTTGGGCTCGGTGCCGGAGGGGCGGACCACGATGCGGGCGGAGCGGACGCCCTCGCCGGCCAGGTAGTAGCGCAGGCCGTCGGTGGGCGGCAGCTCGGCGGAGCCGGCCGACAGGTCGTCGGCGCGGGTGACCTGCAGACCGGCCAGGACGGTCGGCGGCCGCTCGCGCAGGCGGCGCATGGCGTCGGCGATCAGCGAGAGGTCCTGGACCCGCACGGAGAGCTGGTCGGTGGCGTGCAGGCCGTGCTCCAGCGCCAGGTCGTCCAGCAGGTCGGACAGGGTGCGGCCGGACTTCTTGAGGGTGGCGGCGAGTTCGGCGACCAGCAGGGCGGCGGTGATGCCGTCCTTGTCCCGGACGCCCTGCGGGTCGACGCAGTAGCCGAGCGCCTCCTCGTAGCCGTAGCGCAGGCCCTCGGCGCGGGAGAGCCACTTGAAGCCGGTCAGCGTCTCGGCGTAGTCCAGGCCCGCGGCCTCGGCGATCCGGCCGAGCAGGGTGGCGGAGACGATGGTGGTGGCGAAGGTGCCCTCGGCCTTCTTCGCGACCAGGGCCGAGCCGAGCAGCGCGCCGACCTCGTCGCCGCGCAGCATCCGCCAGCCGGCCGCGCCCTGGCCGCCGCCGGCCGCGTTGCCGTTGGTGGGGACGGCCACCGCGCAGCGGTCGGCGTCCGGGTCGTTGGCGATCACGATGTCGGGGCCGACGGCGGCGGCGGTGCGGAAGGCGAGGTCCATCGCCCCCGGCTCCTCCGGGTTGGGGAAGGCCACGGTCGGGAAGTCCGGGTCGGGCTCGGCCTGTTCGGCGACCACGGTGGGCGCGGGGAAGCCGGCCCGGCGGAAGGCGGCGACCAGGGTGTCGCGGCCGACGCCGTGCATCGGGGTGTAGACGACGTCCAGGTCGCGCGGGCTGTGCGGGTCCACGATGGAGACGGCCCGGGCCAGGTACGCCTCGACGACGTCCTCGCCGAGCACCTCCCAGCCCTCCTCGGCGCGCGGGACCTCGTCCAGCGAGCCGATCGCGTCGATCTCGGCGGCGATCCCGGCGTCGGCCGGCGGGACGATCTGCGAGCCGTCGCCCAGGTAGACCTTGTAGCCGTTGTCCTGCGGCGGGTTGTGGCTGGCGGTCACGGTGACGCCGGCGGCCGCGCCCAGGTGGCGGACGGCGAAGGCGAGCACCGGGGTCGGCAGCGGGCGCGGCAGCAGCGCGGCGCGCAGGCCGGCGCCGACCACCACGGCGGCGGTGTCGCGGGCGAAGTCGTACGACTTGTGGCGGGCGTCGTAGCCGATGACGACCAGGTCGCCCAGGCCCTGCTGCCTGACGTACGCGACCAGGCCGGCGGCGGCCCGGATCACCACGGCGCGGTTCATCCGCATCGGGCCGGCGCCGAGTTCACCGCGCAGGCCGGCGGTGCCGAACTGGAGGCGGTCGGAGAAGCGCTCGGCGATCTCCGCCCAGGCGAGCTTGCTGTCGGTCTCGGCCTCCGGGCCCTCGGCCCGGGCCAGCAGGGCGGTGAGCTCCTCGCGGGTCTGCGGGTCGGGGTCCTCGGCCAGCCAGGTCCGGGCCCGGGCGAGGAGGTCGGGGTTGAGTGCCTGCGTCATGCCAGCTCCATCGGGGTTTCAGCTGTGACCGGAGGGTTCCGTACGGAAGGGGGTGCACATGCGGACGGGGCCCACGGGAGGGCGTGATCAGCGGATCACGCCGCCCGTGGGCCCCGTCAGCCATGATTCTGCGCCTCGCGGGCGTCAGATCCGCTCAAGGACCTTCGCCAGCAGCTCGCCCATGCGCTCGGCGGAGGCCTTGCCGGCCTCCAGCACCTCGGCGTGGTTGAGCGGCTCGCCGGTCATGCCGGCGGCCAGGTTGGTGACCAGGGAGATGCCGAGCACCTCGGCGCCGGCCTCGCGGGCGGCGATGGCCTCCAGGGTGGTGGACATGCCGACCAGCTCGCCGCCGAGCACCCGGGCCATGTTGACCTCGGCCGGGGTCTCGTAGTGCGGGCCGCGGAACTGGACGTAGACGGCCTCGTCCAGCGACGGGTCGACCTCGCGGCACAGCGCGCGCAGGCGCTTGGAGTACAGGTCGGTGAGGTCGACGAAGTTGGCGCCGACGATCGGGGAGTCGGCGGTCAGGTTGATGTGGTCGCTGATCAGGACCGGCTGACCCGGGGTCCAGCCGTGGCGCAGGCCGCCGCAGCCGTTGGTCAGCACGATGATGCCGCAGCCGGCCGCGGCGGCGGTGCGCACGCCGTGGACGACGGTGGCTACGCCGTGGCCCTCGTAGTAGTGGTTGCGGCCGAGGAAGATCAGGGCGCGCTTGTCGCCGATCTTCACCGAGCGGATCGTGCCGGCGTGGCCGGCGACGGCGGGGGCGGGGAAGCCCGGGAGCTCGGTGACCGGGAACTCGGCCACGGTCTCGCCCAGGGCGTCGGCGGCCGGCACCCAGCCGGAGCCCATCACCAGGGCGACGTCGTGCCGCTCGGCACCGGTCAGCTCGCGCAGGCGCTCGGCGGCGGCCTGGGCGGCGGCGTAGGGGTCGGCGGAGACGACCGACTGAGGAGAAGCGTTCACGGGTCCGAGGATAGACGGGAATCGGCTACGCGCGTAGAAATTCGGCCGCGGCATGCCGGATCGTTACCCGGTTGGCCCGAAAACACAGCTCGGCGGTGGTTCCGGGCCTACCGGTCCTTCGGTTTCCCCACGGACGGTGTTACGCACCCTCCGTACCCGCACCCCTTCAGCAGGGGCGGCGGCGCAGGTCCATCACGTAGTCGTGCGGGGCGCCGGCGCTCTCCGCGGCATCGGCGATCAGGCCGAGGTAGCGGGCCGCGGGCAGGCCGCCCTCGTAGTCGTTGAGCACGTACGTCCAGACCGGGATGTCCCCGTCCAGGGTCTGCGCGCGCAGCTTGATCTTGCGGTAGATGCCGAGCTGGACGCCCTCCCAGCGGTCCAGGCCCTCCTCGTCCATCGGCGCGACGTCGTACAGCGAGACGAAGACCTGGTCCTTCTCGTCCTCGACGACGGTGGCCAGCGAGCCCTCCCAACCGAGCTGCTCGCCACCGAAGGTGAGCCGCCAGCCGGCTAGCCACCCCGTGCCGCGCAGCGGGGAGTGCGGGGCTCGGCGGGTCATCTGCCGGGCATCGAGGTTGGTGGCATACGCGGCGTAAAGGGGCATGGGGGCCAGCGTAGCCCGGGCGGCGGGCGGGCCGCGGCTACTGGACGAAGGTACGGAAGCCCGGACCCCGGCGTGGCGGCGGTCCCGGCGTGCGGGACAATGGGGAACGTGACTCGGATCGTGATCATCGGTGGCGGACCCGGCGGCTACGAGGCGGCCCTGGTCGCCGCACAGCTCGGCGCGGAGGTGACCGTCGTCGACACCGACGGTCTGGGCGGATCGGCGGTGCTCACGGACTGCGTTCCGTCGAAGACCCTGATCGCGACCGCGGAGGTGATGACCACCTTCGACAGCTCGTACGAGGAACTGGGCATCCTGGTCGCGGACGACACCCCGCCCGTCGAGCAGGCCGCCCGGGTGATCGGCGTGGACCTGGGCAAGGTCAACCGACGGGTGAAGCGGCTGGCCATCGCCCAGTCCCACGACATCACCCAGTCCGTCACCCGGGCCGGCGTCACCGTGCTGCGCGGCCGCGGCCGGCTCGGCGGCGGCGGGCAGGCCGTGGACGGCTCCCGCGAGGTGCTGGTGGACGCCCCCGACGGCACCGTGCAGTCGCTGCGCGCCGACGCGGTGCTGATCGCCACCGGCGCCCACCCGCGCGAGCTGCCGGACGCCCAGCCGGACGGCGAGCGGATCCTCACCTGGACCCAGGTGTACGACCTGGAGGAGCTGCCCCGCGAGCTGATCGTGGTCGGCTCCGGTGTGACCGGCGCCGAGTTCGCCGGCGCCTACCAGGCGCTCGGCTCCAAGGTGACCCTGGTGTCCAGCCGCGACCGGGTGCTGCCGGGCGAGGACCCGGACGCCGCCGAGGTGCTGGAGGACGTCTTCCGCCGCCGCGGCATGAACGTGATGGGCCGCTCGCGCGCCGAGAGCGTCAAGCGGATCGGCGACCGGGTCGAGGTCATGCTGGCCGACGGCAAGGTGATCGAGGGCACCCACTGCCTGATGGCGGTCGGCTCGATCCCCAACACCTCCGACATGGGTCTGGAGGAGGCCGGGGTCAAGCTCAACGACTGGGGCCAGATCCAGGTCGACCGGGTCTCCCGCACCACCGCCCCCGGCGTGTACGCGGCGGGCGACTGCACCGGCGTCTTCATGCTCGCCTCGGTGGCGGCCATGCAGGGCCGGATCGCGATGTACCACGCGCTCGGCGACGCGGTGCAGCCGCTGAACCTCAAGACCGTGGCCTCCAACGTCTTCACCGACCCGGAGATCGCCACCGTCGGCTACACGGCGGCCGACGTGGAGTGCGGCAAGATGGACGCCGTCGTGGTCAAGCTCCCGCTGCGCGGCAACCCGCGGGCGAAGATGCAGGGCATCCGCGACGGCTTCGTGAAGCTGTTCTGCCGCCCGGGCACCGGCATCGTGGTCGGCGGCGTCGTCGTCGCCCCGCGGGCCAGCGAGCTGATCCACCCGATCGCGCTCGCGGTGGACGCCAATCTGACGGTCGAACAGGTGGCCAGCGCCTTCACCGTCTACCCGTCCGTCTCCGGCTCGACCGCCGAGGCCGCCCGGCAGCTGCACGTCCGCAAGCGGGCCGACGGCGAATCCTGAGCGTTCGGCGCACAGTTGAGGGCGGCTGCCGATCGGCGGCCGCCCTTCGCGTGGGCACGGCCGTCACCCGGACGGCGGGCGCAGTTCCGGGGGCGCCGACGGCGCGTATTGTACGGTCACGCGCCGCTCGTGCGTGAGCAATTCCCGCTACCAGCTGCAAACGCCTGAAAGCAGACGGTCACGCAGGTTACCGTCGGTTCTGTGTTTGCTGCAGAACGTCGCCAGTTGATCCTCGAAATGGTGCGCGCCAACGGAGCCGTCTCGCTCCGGGAGTTGGCCCGCGTCGTCCAGACCTCCGAAGTGACCGTGCGCCGTGACGTGCGGGCGCTGGAGGCAGAAGGGCTCCTCGACCGCCGGCACGGCGGCGCGGTGCTCCCCGGCGGCTTCAGCCGCGAACCCGGATACCCGCAGAAGACCCATCTGTCCGCGGCGGAGAAGAGCGCCATCGCGGACTTCGCCGCCGGCCTGGTGGAGGAGGGCGACGCCGTGGTGGTGGGCGCCGGCACCACCACCCAGGAGCTGGCCCGCCGACTGGCCCGCGTGCCCGGGCTGACGGTGGTCACCAACTCGCTGCTCGTCGCCCAGGCGCTGGCGCACGCCAACCGGGTCGAGGTGGTGATGACCGGAGGCACCCTGCGCGGCTCCAACTACGCGTTGGTGGGCAGCGGCGCGGAGCAGTCGCTGCAGGGGCTGAGGGTCACCAAGGCCTTCATCTCCGGCAGCGGGCTGACGGCCGAACGAGGGCTGTCGACGGCGAACATGCTGTCCGCGAGCGTGGACCGGGCAATGGTGCTGGCGGCCGCCGAGGTGATCGTCCTCGCCGACCACACCAAGCTCGGCGCGGCCGGCATGTTCCAGACCGTCGCCACCGAGACCATCACCCGGCTGGTCACCGACGAGCAGGCCACCGCGGACGACGGCACCGTCCGCGAACTGGACGCGCTCGCCGACTGCGGGGTGCAGGTCGACCTGGCCCCGCTGGGCGCGGGCCCGAGCGGCGACGCCCCGGTGCACGGCACCGGCAGCGGCCCGGTGCACCAGACCCAGCCGGGCCCGATGGCCCGCCGCGGCGGCCCGCCCCCCGGCGGCGCCCCGCTGCCCGGCCAGCGCCGCCCCGGCGCGCACGGCGGTCCGGCCGGCCCGGGCGGCATGCCGGCCCGGCTGGCCGAGATGGGCCTGCCGCGCGGGCGCTGAGCCCGTACGGTCCTCGCAGGACGGCCTCGGAAACGCGAACCGGTCCGCACACCCCCGAAGGGCGTACGGACCGGTCCGAGGGTCAGGGCTGGTGTCAGTCCTTGATCTCGCAGAGCGCGGCGCCGCTGCTGACGCTCGCGCCGACCTCGGCCTTGAGGCCGGAGACGGTGCCGGCCTTGTGGGCGTTCAGCGGCTGCTCCATCTTCATCGCCTCCAGGACCACGATCAGCTCGCCCTCGGCGACGACCTGGCCCTCCTCCACGGCGACCTTGACGATGGTGCCCTGCATCGGCGAGGCCAGGGTGTCACCGCTGACGGCCGAGCCGGCCTTCTTGGCACCGACCCGGCGCTTGGCCTTGGTGGCACCCGCCGCACCGGCGGCCGGGGCGGCCGCGACGCCGAGCGAGGACGGCAGGGAGACCTCGATGCGCTTGCCGCCGACCTCGACGACCACGGTCTCCCGGGTCTCGGCCTCCTCGCCGTCACCGGCCGTGCCGGCGAAGGGCGGGATGGTGTTGTCGAACTCGGTCTCGATCCACCGGGTGAAGACCGAGAACGGCTCGTCGCTGCCGTGGACCTCGGGCGCGAACGCCGGGTCGGTGACAACCGCCTGGTGGAACGGGATGGCGGTGGCCATGCCCTCCACCTTGAACTCGCTCAGCGCGCGGCGGGCCCGCTCCAGGGCCTGCTTGCGGTCGCGGCCGGAGACGATCAGCTTGGCCAGCAGGGAGTCCCAGGCCGGGCCGATGACCGAACCCGACTCCACGCCGGAGTCCAGGCGCACGCCCGGGCCGGACGGCGGGGCGAACAGCGTCACGGTGCCGGGGGCGGGCAGGAAGTTGCGGCCCGGGTCCTCGCCGTTGATGCGGAACTCGAAGGAGTGGCCGCGCACCTCGGGGTCGTCGTAGCCGAGCTCCTCGCCGTCGGCGATGCGGAACATCTCGCGGACCAGGTCGAGGCCGGTGACCTCCTCGGTGACCGGGTGCTCCACCTGCAGACGGGTGTTGACCTCCAGGAAGGAGATCGTGCCGTCGACGGCGACCAGGAACTCGCAGGTGCCGGCGCCCTGGTAGCCGGCCTCCTTGAGGATGGCCTTGGACGCGCGGTACAGCTCGGCGTTCTGCTCGGCGGTCAGGAACGGCGCGGGCGCCTCCTCGACCAGCTTCTGGTGGCGGCGCTGCAGCGAGCAGTCACGGGTGGAGACGACGACCACGTTGCCGTGCTTGTCGGCCAGGCACTGGGTCTCCACGTGCCGCGGGTTGTCGAGGTAGCGCTCGACGAAGCACTCGCCGCGGCCGAACGCGGCGACGGCCTCGCGCACCGCGGACTCGTACAGCTCGGGGATCTCCTCGAGCGTGCGGGCGACCTTGAGGCCGCGGCCGCCGCCGCCGAAGGCCGCCTTGATGGCGACCGGCAGGCCGTGCTCCTGCGCGAAGACGACGACCTCGTCGGCGCCCGAGACCGGGTCCGGCGTGCCGGCGACCAGCGGGGCGCCGGCGCGCTGGGCGACGTGCCGGGCGGTCACCTTGTCGCCGAGGTCGCGGATGGCCTGCGGCGGCGGGCCGATCCAGATCAGACCCGCGTCGATGACGGCCTGGGCGAAGTCGGCGTTCTCCGACAGGAACCCGTAGCCGGGGTGGACGGCGTCGGCGCCGGAGTCGGCGGCCGCCTTCAGGACCTTGGCGATGTCCAGGTAGCTGGTAGCGGGGGTGTCACCGCCCAGCGCGTAAGCCTCGTCGGCCGCGCGGACGTGCAGCGCATCCCGGTCCGGCTCGGCGTAGACGGCGACGCTGGCGATACCGGCGTCCGAGCAGGCCCTGGCGACGCGGACGGCGATTTCCCCGCGGTTGGCGATGAGCACCTTGCGCACTGTGGCTCCCTTCTTGAACCTCGTTGAGTTTATGGATTCCTGGGCAGTACCGGCGAGTAGCCCCAGGTTGTGAACTATCCCACACGCTCGGTGATGGCTACCGAGGCCCGGCGGGCGGCCCCGCGGACGACGCCGCAGGTCGGCGCCGGTCCGGCCGGAGCGGTGGGGGCCACGGCGGGTGACCGGGCGGCGGCGTGGCGGGAAGTGGCATGGGACACAGTCTCGCGCGGGCCGCTCAAGCGGCGCCGGAACGGGCGGCCGGCCGCCGCAGCGCCTCGGCCGTCACGTCCGCCGCCACCTCGACCATGTCCGGCCCGTACGCCTCCGGGTTGACCACCCGTAGGACGAGCGCGAAAGTGCCGTCCTGCCCGTACTTCCGGGCGAGTTCGCGGTGGTGGGCGACCAGGTAGCGCACCCCCGCCTGGTTGGCGGTGCCGGTCTGGCCGGAGACCAGGAACACCGGGCGGCCGCCGTCCGGGGTGGCGAGCCGGGCGAGCAGGGTGTGGGTCTGGTCGCGGTCGGCGGTGAAGTCCCGTTCGCCGACCACGATCACGTTGCTGCCCCGCTCGGGACCGGAGGTGATCAGCACACCGGGCAGACCCCAGGCCACGTGCGCGGCCATCCGCTCGTTGCTGACCGGACCGCCCAGACACAGCTCGGTCTTGGCGCCCAGGCCGCGGTGCGCGGCGTCGTGGGCGACCAGTTCTGGCCGCGCCCCGCACTCCTCGACCAGCCCGGCCAGCCACATCAGCGCGTAGGCGTCGCGCCGGGTGACGGTGTGCTCGTGCGAGCCCGTCCCGATGCTGCGCGGCACCACGATCAGGCACTCGCTGCCGCCCGGCAGCCCGAAGAACTCCCGAACCCGCTCGGTCCTGCGGCGCCGCCGCAGCACCTGGGCCAGCCAGCCGAGGCCGGCGCTGATCGCGCTGGCCACCAGGCCGAGCACCACGTTGAGCACGCTGTCGGTCACCGCCGTCCTCCTTCCCCGTCCGAGACCTCGGCCAGCTTATGGAGGGAGGGCTGCGGCTGTCGTCGGTCGGTTGACCCAGGTCTGCCGCGCGGTTTTTGTCGGATCCGGACCGTCCGGTCAGCTTCCGGTACGGGTCCACAGGTCCGTGATGCGGACGTCGAGGTCGGCGAGCAGCCGGCGCAGCAGCGGCAGGGAGAGGCCGATGACGTTGCCCGGGTCGCCGTCGATGCCGTCGACGAACGGCGCCGAGCGACCGTCCAGGGTGAACGCCCCGGCCACGTGCAGCGGTTCGCCGGAGGCCACGTACGCGGCGATCTCGGCGTCGTCCGGGGTGCCGAAACGGACGGTGGTGGAGGCGGTGGCCGAGGACTGCCAGCCGGTCGCGGTGTCGATCACGCAGTGGCCGGTGCGCAGCACCCCGGCGCGTCCGCGCATCGACTGCCAGCGGGCCAGCGCCTCGGCGGCGTCGGCGGGCTTGCCGAGGGCCAGGCCGTCCAGCTCCAGGACGGAGTCGCAGCCGATCACCAGCTCGCCGTCGGCGAGCTCGGCGGCGACGGCCTTCGCCTTGGCCTCGGCCAGGACGAGCGCGAGCTCGGCGGGGGTGGCGGCGGTGATCGCGTCCTCGTCGACGCCGCTGACCACCACGCGCGGGTCGAGGCCCGCCTGGCGCAGCAGCCCGAGGCGGGCGGGGGAGGCGGAGGCGAGGACGAGGGCGCGCTGGTCGGTCATGCCCACCAGGGTAGGGGGTCCCACTATCCGCCGTTCGGGTGAACGGCTCAGCTGAACGGGCGGGAGAGCATCATCAGCACGGCGCCGACGAGCACCAGCGCGGCGAGCACCTTGCCGGCCCGTTGCATCCGCTCCTGCATCCGACGGGCCTCGGGCGAGGGCTCGTCACGGGGATCTGACCAGAGCACCCGTCCAGGGTGCGTCGCACAGGGGTGCGGGCGCCTGAGTATCCGTACTCAGGTTCCGGGCAAAGCGGGCGCCGGACAGCGCGCGGGGCGGGAAGCCGACCGGCTTCCCGCCCCGCGCGGCGGACGTCAGTGCGCCCAGCCCGAGGTCCGCCAGGCGTTCACGCCCGGGCGGACGGCGGGGCGCAGCAGGCGGGCGCGGTCGCTCCAGGGGGAGGCCGGGCCGACACCGGCCAGGCGCGCCGCCTCGGCGGCGGCCTGCGCGGCGGCGGCCCGGGCCTGGACCACCGCCAGGACGGTGGCCAGCTCCTCGGGGGTCGGCTGCCCGTGCAGTACGTGGATCGGGGACATGGCTGGTTCTCTCCCGACAGGGACGGGGCCTACAGGGGGATGTTGCCGTGCTTCTTCGGCGGCAGCACCTCGCGCTTGCCGCGCAGCGCCCGCAGGCCGCGGACGATGTGCCGGCGGGTCTCGCTCGGCGCGATCACCGCGTCCACGTAGCCGCGTTCGGCCGCCAGGTAGGGGTTCAGCAGGGTGTCCTCGTACGAGGCGATCAGCTCGGCCCGCTTCTCCTCGACGGTGCCGGCCGCCTCGGCCTCGGCGATCTCCCGGCGGTGCAGGATGTTGACCGCGCCCTGCGCGCCCATCACGGCGATCTGCGCGGTCGGCCAGGCCAGGTTGAGGTCGGCGCCCAGGTGCTTGGAGCCCATGACGTCGTACGCGCCGCCGAAGGCCTTGCGGGTGATCACGGTGATCAGCGGGACGGTGGCCTCGGCGTAGGCGTAGATCAGCTTGGCGCCGCGCCGGATGATGCCGTCCCACTCCTGCTCGGTGCCGGGCAGGAAGCCGGGCACGTCCACGAAGGTCAGCACGGGGACGTTGAAGGAGTCGCAGGTGCGGATGAAGCGGGCGGCCTTCTCGCTGGCGTTGATGTCCAGGCAGCCGGCCAGGTCCATCGGCTGGCTGCCGACGATGCCGACGGACTGGCCCTCGACCCGGCCGAAGCCGGTGATGATGTTGCCCGCGTACAGCGGCTGGGTCTCCAGGAACTCGCCGTCGTCGACGATGTGCTCGATCACCTTGCGCATGTCGTACGGCTGGTTCGCCGAGTCCGGCACGATGGTGTCGAGTTCGAGGTCCTCCTCGGTGACCGTGAGGTCGGCCTGCTCGGGGTAGGACGGCGGGTCGCTGAGGTTGTTGGAGGGCAGGTACGAGAGCAGGCTCTTGACGTACTCGATCGCCTCCTTCTCGTCCGCGGCCAGGTAGTGGGCGTTGCCCGACTTGGTGTTGTGGGTGCGCGCGCCGCCCAGCTCCTCCATCGCGACGTCCTCGCCGGTGACGGTCTTGATCACGTCGGGGCCGGTGATGAACATGTGCGAGGTCCGGTCGGCCATCACCACGAAGTCGGTGATCGCGGGGGAGTACACCGCGCCGCCCGCGCAGGGGCCCATGATCAGCGAGATCTGCGGGATGACGCCGGAGGCGTGCACGTTGCGGCGGAAGATCTCGCCGTACAGGCCGAGCGAGACCACGCCCTCCTGGATCCGGGCGCCGCCGGAGTCGTTGATGCCGATGACCGGGCAGCCGGTCTTCAGCGCGAAGTCCATCACCTTGACGATCTTCTCGCCGAAGACCTCGCCGAGCGAGCCGCCGAAGACGGTGAAGTCCTGGGCGAACACGGCGACCTGGCGGCCGTCCACGGTGCCGTAGCCGGTCACCACGCCGTCGCCGTACGGCCGGTTCTTCTCCTGGCCGAAGTTGGTCGAGCGGTGCCGGGCGAACTCGTCGAACTCCACGAAGGAGTCCTCGTCCAGCAGTTCCACGACCCGCTCACGGGCGGTCAGCTTGCCCTTGGCGTGCTGCTTCTCCACGGCCTTCGCGGAGCCGGAGTGCACCGCCTCGTCCAGCCTGCGCCGCAGGTCGGCGAGCTTGCCGGCGGTGGTGTGGGGGTCGTACGGCGCCTCGGTCATCCGGTGGCTCTCCCTGATCCATGGCCGCGACCTGTTCGAGTGCGCGCGGGGCCGGGTGGTGGGCCCGCGCATGAGGGCAGGGCGGCGCTACGAACTACCGCTGGGTAGCGTAGCCAGCGCGGAGGGCGATACGTCATGTCCTGGCGTTATGGCCATCAACACAGTGTGTCCCCGCCCGTTCTGCGGGACGATGGGGCGGCCTGCGTCCCGTGCCCGATCAGGAGTTTCCCCATGACCGGCCGGGACGATGGGGCGGCCTGCGTCCCGTACCCGATCTAGGGTTTCCCCATGACCGATCGCGAGACCCCCCGCCGTAGCGGGCTGCGCGGCTTCGGCCACGCCGGACCGTCGCCCTGGACCGACCTGGACCGTCCGCCGCTGGACGAGGAGGCGCTGCGCCACGACCTGCTCGTCCCGGGCGGCCTGTGGACCTCCCTGGACGTCGTCTCCGAGACCGGCTCCACCAACAGTGACCTCGCCGCCCGGGCCGCGGCGGGCGCCGGGCAGGGCGCGGTGCTGGTGGCCGAGGCGCAGAGCGCCGCCCGCGGCCGGCTGGACCGGCGGTGGACGGCCCCGCCCCGCTCCGGGCTGTTCCTGTCCGTGCTGCTGCGCCCCGAGGAGGTGCCGGTCGAGCGGTACGGCTGGCTGCCGATCCTGGTCGGGGTGGCCGCGGCGAGCACGCTGGGCCGGGTCGCCGGGGTCGAGGTCGGGCTGAAGTGGCCCAACGACCTCCAGGTGGAGATCGACGGCGCGGAGCGCAAGCTCGGCGGCATCCTCACCGAGCTGGCCGGCGGCGCGGTGGTGGTCGGCATGGGCCTCAACGTCTCGCTGCGCGAGTCGGAGCTGCCCGTCCCCACCGCCGCCTCGCTCGCGCTGGCCGGCGCCTCGACCACCGACCGGGGCACCCTGCTGCGCGCCCTGCTGCGCGAGTTCGCCGAGCTCTACCGGGACTGGACGGCCGCCGCGGGCGACCCGCACGCCAGTGACCTGCTGCGCGCCTACGTGGACCGCTGCAGCACGCTGGGCCGCCAGGTGAAGGTGCACCTGCCGGGCGACCGCGAGCTGGTCGGCGAGGCGGTGGCGGTGGACGGCGACGGGCGACTGGTGGTCCGTACTCCCGACGGCGTACGCCGGGCGGTCGGCGCGGGCGACGTGGTCCACGTGCGCCCCGAGCCCCGCTGAACGGCAGTCTTCACCTCCCCTTGACCCGGGCTGATGCCCCGGATCCGACGATTCCGTGCGAACATTCCACCTGGCAGCGGTGTGAGGCGCGCCACTGTCCGCCCGGGTGGCGGACGGCGCGCCCGGACACGTAGGACACGAGGCGAGTGCGGCGAGCGCACGGGGACGGACCGGTGGCAGAGGACGGCAGCAGCGGCGCGACGGCGGGCAGCAACGACCCCACGGTCGCGCTCGAACTGGAACGCCTGATCCTGGACGCGCCGCGCCGCTACACCCCGTACCAGGCGGCGCGTGCCGCCGACGTCCCGATGGAGCTGGCCACCCGGTTCTGGCGCGCCATGGGCTTCCCCGACATCGGCCAGTCCAGGGCGCTCACCGACGGCGACGTGATCGCGCTGCGGCGCCTGGCCGGCCTGGTGGAGTCCGGGCTGCTCAGCGAGTCGATGGCGATCCAGGTGGCCCGGTCCACCGGCCAGACCACGGCCCGGCTGGCCGGCTGGCAGATGGACACCTTCCTGGAGAACCTCACCCAGTCCGTCGAGCCCGGGCTGACCCGCGCCGACGTCGCGTACCCGCTGGTCGAGCTGCTGCTGCCGGAGCTGGAGCAGTTCCTGGTGTACGTCTGGCGGCGCCAGCTGGCGGCGGTCACCGGCCGGGTGGTGCAGGCCGCCGAGGACAACGAGATCACCAGCGGGCGGCTCGCCGTCGGCTTCGCCGACCTGGTCGGCTTCACCCGGTTGTCCCGGCGGCTGGAGGAGGAGGAGCTCGGCGAGCTGGTCGAGACCTTCGAGAACACCTGTTCGGATCTGATCGCCGGCCAGGGCGGCCGGGTGATCAAGACCCTCGGCGACGAGATCCTCTACGTCTCCGAGGACCCGGCGACCGCCGCCGAGATCGCGCTGAGCCTGATCGAGGCGCTGGCCGGGGACGAGACCATCCCGCCGCTGCGGGTCGGCATGGCCTTCGGCACGGTCACCTCACGGATGGGCGACGTCTTCGGCACCACCGTCAACCTGGCCAGCCGGCTCACCTCGATCGCGCCCAAGGACGCCGTGCTGATCGACGGCGAGTTCGCCGCCGCGCTGGAGCAGAACGGCAGCGTCGCCCCGGCCGACTCGGAGGGGCCCGGCCTGGCCGAGGCGCTGTCGGCCGCGGCCGGGATGCCCGCCTCCGGACTGCCGATGCCGGCCCCGGACACCGGGGCCCGCTTCCACCTGCAGCCGATGTGGCGACGGCCGGTGCGGGGGCTCGGGCTGGTCGAGCCGTGGCTGCTCACCCGGCGGCTGAAGGTCGAATAGCGGCCCGCCGGCGGGGAAGGCGTGCGGGTGGAGGAAGCCGTCCGCGGTGCGGTCGTTCGCGGGTGCGCCTCCCCGTGGTGGGTTCGGTCCTCCGGGCGCCGTACGGGTGGGGCCCGGCGGCGGGCGTTCCGACGGCGCCGCGGTCCGTCCGGGCAAACAGGGCATAACCGAATGAAACCGCCATAGTCTTGGTGCAAGCGACCGGTCGGGTGCGGCCGGCCGACGGGGGTCTGGCAGGACCGAGCACAGGGAGCGAGGCGAGCCGGTGAGCAGTGAGGCGATCATGACGGACCGCGGCTGCGACTGCGACCGCGGCGGGCCGCGGCACCCCGAGCCGCTGCCCGACCTGAGGCTGCAGTCCGTGGTCGAGCTGGCCCAGGACATGGCCGCCGCACTCACCCCGCTGGAGGCCGTCCGGGCCGCCGCCGCCCGTGCCACCGAGGCGCTCGGCGCCACCATGGCCGCCGTCTCGGTCTGGGACCGCGAGTCCGGCCGGCTGCGGGTCCTGGTCAACCACGGCGAGCTCGCCCCGGGCGAGGAGGAGCTGCCCGAGGACGAGTCGTACCCGGTCGCCGACTTCCCCGAGATCGTCACGTACCTGGAGGAGCGCTGGACCACCGGGCGGCTGCCGCGCGCCTGGCTGCAGAGCGCCGAGAACAGCGAGCCGCACGCCGGGCACGCGCACCCGACCGCCGGCGCGTACTGCCAGGAGCGCGCCGCGGCGCTGCGCCGGCGCGGGCGGGCCTGCTGCGTGGTCGCGCCGATCGTGCTGCACGGCCAGGCCTGGGGCGAGCTGTACCTCGCCCGGTCCGCCGGGATGCCCGAGTTCACCGAGGCCGACGCCGACTACGCGACGCTGCTCGCCGCCCAGGTCTCGGCCGGGCTGGCGCAGACCGAGCGCCTCGCCGACCTGCGCCGGCTCGCCTTCTCCGACCCGCTCACCGGCCTGGCCAACCGGCGGGCCGTCGACGCCCGGCTGGAGAGCGCGCTGGAGGCGCACAACCGGGACGGCACCGTGGTCTCGCTGGTGGTCTGCGACGTCAACGGACTGAAGCGGGTCAACGACCAGCTCGGCCACGAGATGGGCGACCGGCTGCTGGAACGGTTCGCCCACCAGCTCTCGCTGGCCGCCGCCAAGCTCCCCGGCAGCCTCGCCGCGCGGCTCGGCGGCGACGAGTTCTGCCTGCTGGTGGAGGGTCAGAAGGCCGACGAGGTGGTCGCCGTCGCCGAGGAGCTGTGCGCCCGGGCGCTCGCGCTCTCCGAGGGCGAGGGCGTGGCCTGCGGGGTCGCCTCCACCGGGGACTCGATCGGGCCCGTCACCACCCCCGACCGGCTGTTCCGGCTCGCCGACGCCGCCCAGTACCGGGCCAAGGCCGCCCGGGCCGCCCACCCCGTGGTCGCCGGGCGCAGCCACGGCCCCGGCTTCTCGCCCGACCCCACGGTGCTGCTCGCCGACGCCGCCGACCCGCACCACCGGGCGGACGGGCGGCGCGCGCCGGGCGGCCGGGCCGGCGCGGGCGACCGGCGGCGGTTCCGGGGCGCCGCCCGCAGCGCCGACCCGGGGCAGCTGCTCACCGCGGTGCTCGCCTCCCTCGACCAGGCCGCCCTGACCCGGGCCGTCCACCCGGCGGACACCCTCGGCAAGCTGGTCGTGGTCGCCGAGGCCTCCGCCCGGCTGCTGGACGCCGTCGGCTGGTGGGTCTCGTACGTCCCGCCCGGCTCCCACCTGATGCGCACCTCCCAGCACGCCGTCTACCGGATGACCAGCGGCCCCAGCAGCGTCCGCGCCGAGACCCAGCGGGCCCAGATCGAGGCCCCCGACGCGGTCTTCGACCTCCGGCACTACCCGATGACCCGCCGGGCCGTCCGCGGCGGCGCCTTCGCCCTGCGGGCGGGCGCGGCCGGCAACGACCCGGCGGAGGAGGCGATGCTGGTCGTCTCCGGCTACCGGGGCATGGTCGCCGCCGGCGGCCAGAACCCGGCGGGCGGCTGGCTGGTGGAGCTCTTCGCCGACGACGCCACCCTGCCGCTGGGCCAGGCCGCCTGCGCCATGCGCGCCCTGGTCTCGGTCGCCCTGTCGGGGCCGGCCTCGCCGCCGGTGGTGTGAGGCGGGCGGTTCGCCCTGAGGCCCGCCGGCCGGTGGCCCCGGCCCGGGTCCGGGTCCGGCCGCCGCCGTGTGCGGATTCGGTGACGGGGGTGTCCCGGGCGGGTCGCGGTCGGCGCCCGGGGGATGCCGGGGGCGGGCGGGGTGGTGGAAGGTGGGGCGACGGTTTTCCGGGGAACGGGGGGTTCGGCCGTGGGTGGACGGTGGGCGGGTGCGGCGGTGGCCGGGGTGCTGGTGCTCGGGGGCGCGGTGGCGGGGGCCGCCCCGGCGTCGGCGGTGCCGGCGGTGCGGGCGGCCGGGGCGGTGCGGACGGCCGGGGCGGTGCGGACGGCCGGGGCGGTGCGGACGGCGCCCGAGCGGGCGCCTCAGCCGCGGGCCTCCGAGGCGGCGCACCGGATCACGGAGTCCACGCTGTCCGTGTCGAAGTCGAGGAAGCGCACGGTGCGGCACGGCTCCCACGGCGGGTTCGGCGGGCTGTTCACCTGGTTCGGCGTCGTCCTGCTGCTCTGCGTGCTGGCCGTGGTGCTGGCGGTGTTCTGGTTCAGGCGTCGGAGCCGGCTCCGTTCACAGGCGGGTTGAGGGCCCGTAGGGCGGCGTCGACCAGGCGGTCGGCGTGCTCGTGGGTGAGCGGGCCGAGCCGGTACTGCCAGCGGTAGTAGATCGGGCCGTAGACCAGTTCGACGGCCAGGTCGAGGTCGGCGTCGGCGGCGATCTGGCCGGCCTCGCGGGCGCTGCGCAGGCGGTCGCGGGTGACCTCCAGCAGGGGGTCCAGCAGGCGGGTGCGGTACTCGGTGTGCAGCGCCGGGTCGTTGAGGATCTCGGCGACGATCGCCCGGTAGGTGCGGTCGGTGCCCGGGTCGCGGAGCTCGTCGCTGGTGGGGCGCAGGACGGCGCGGAGGTCGGCGGCGAGGTCGCCGGTGTCGGGGAGGGCGAGGCCGCCGTCGTGCTCGCCGACGGCGAGGAAGGCGTCGAAGACGACGGCGCCCTTCGAGGGCCACCACCGGTAGATGGTCTGCTTGCCGACGCCGGCCCGGGCGGCGATCGCCTCGATGGTCAGCTTGCCGTAGCCGACTTCGGCGACGAGTTCGGTGGCGGCGGCGAGGACGGCGGCGCGGGCGCGCTCGCTGCGGCGGGCGGGGTCGGGGGCGGTTCTGGAAGCCATGGGGAAAAGTCTATGCGGAATGACGAGACGAGACGTATTGTCTTCTCAAGACATGCGAGACGGAACGTCTCGTCTCATTCGCTATCCCGGAGGTGCCCGTGAACCGCCCCGCACACATCCTGATGGTCTCCGTACCGGCCCACGGGCACGTCAACCCGAGCCTCGCCGTGATCGCCGAGCTGGTCGCCCGGGGCCACCGGGTCAGCTACCTCAACGACCCCTCCTTCCGCGAGACCGTCGAGTCCACCGGAGCCGCCCTCGTCCCGTACCCGACGAAGCTGCCGCTCACCGACGACCCCGGCGGCTGGCCGGTGGACCCGGTGGCGATCCAGGACGTCTTCCTGGACGACACGCTGGCGGCGTGGTCCGTCCTGCTGGAGGCCTTCGAGGACGACCGCCCCGACCTGGTGCTCTACGACATCGCGGGCTTCGCCGGCCGGGCGCTCGGCGAGCGGCTGGGGGTGCCGGTGGTGCAGCTGTCGTCCACCTTCGTCGGCTGGGAGGGCGTCGAGGAGGACATGGCCGAGGTCTTCGAGGCGATCCGCACCGGCCCCGGCGGCCCCGAGCACCACCGCCGGTTCGCCGACTGGCTGGTCGAGGCCGGCGCGGTGCAGCGCGACGTGGAGGCCTTCAAGGGCCGTCCGGAGCGGGCGATCGCGCTCGTCCCGCGCGCCCTGCAGCCCAACGCCGACCGGGTCGACGAACAGCGGATCAGCTTCGTCGGGCCCTGCTTCGGCGACCGCGCCCACCAGGGGCGGTGGCAGCGGCCGGCCGGCGCGGAGAAGGTGCTGCTGGTCTCGCTGGGTTCGGCGTTCACCCACCATCCGGCGTTCTACCGCGCCTGCGTCCAGGCCTTCGGCGACCTGCCGGGCTGGCACACGATGCTGCAGATCGGCGCGCACACGGACCCGGCCGAGCTCGGCGAGGTGCCGGACACCGTCGAGGTGCACCGGTGGGTGCCGCAGCTGTCCGTGCTCTCCCAGGCGGACGCCTTCGTCACCCACGCGGGCATGGGCGGATCCAGCGAGGGGCTGTTCCATGCGGTGCCGATGATCGCGGTGCCGCAGGCCGTCGACCAGTTCGCCAACGCGGACGCTCTGGTGGGCCTCGGTGTCGCCCGCCGGCTGGACACCGAGCAGGCCACCCCGGAGGCGCTGCGCGCGGCGCTGCTGGAGCTGGTCGGCGACCCGGCGGTGGCCGAGCGGCTGCGGGAGCTGTCCGCCGCCGGGCGGGCCGAGGGCGGCACCGTCCGGGCGGTCGACCTGATCGAGGCGGAACTCGTGAAGTGAGTGCGGGGCCGACGGGGGCCACGGCGTGCGATGTCGATCCGGAGGGCGGAGAATCCGGATGGCGAGCACCTGTTGTCATATCTTCATTCACCTGATGTGATGGTGTATATGGATATGCACAGTGCTGTGGCCCCCGACGCTCCGCTGGTCCTGGTCGGCAAGGCCGACGTCAGCGCCGAGGACGTCCTGTCCGTCGCCCGGGGCGACGCCCGGGTCGAGATCGGCCCCGACGCGCAGGCCGAGATGGCGGCCGCCCGCGCGCGGATCGACGCCCTCGCGGCCGAGCCGCGTCCCGTCTACGGCGTGTCGACCGGCTTCGGCGCGCTCGCCGTGCGCCACATCAGCCCCGAACTGCGCGCCCAGCTGCAGCGGTCGCTGGTGCGCTCGCACGCCGCCGGCATGGGGCCCGCGGTCGAGCGCGAGGTGGTCCGCGCGCTGATGTTCCTGCGGATGAAGACGCTGGCCTCCGGCCGCACCGGCGTCCGGCCGCTGGTCGCGCAGACCATGGCCGCCCTGCTCAACGCGGGCATCACCCCGGTGGTGCGGGAGTTCGGCTCGCTCGGCTGCTCCGGTGACCTCGCGCCGCTCTCGCACTGCGCACTGGTCCTGATGGGCGAAGGCACCGCCACCGGCCCGGACGGCGTGGAGAAGCCCGCCGCCGAACTGCTCGCCGCCGCCGGGATAGCGCCGGTCGAGCTGCTGGAGAAGGAGGGCCTCGCCCTCATCAACGGCACCGACGGCATGCTCGGCATGCTGGTGATGGCCATCGCCGACCTCCAGCGGCTGTTCACCACCGCCGACATCACCGCGGCGATGAGCCTGGAGGCGCTGCTCGGCACCGACAAGGTGCTCGCCCCCGAACTGCACGCCCCGATCCGCCCGCACCCGGGCCAGGCGCTCAGCGCCGCCAACATGCTCGCCGTCCTCAAGGGCTCCGGGCTCACCGGCCACCACCAGGACGACGCCCCGCGCGTCCAGGACGCCTACTCGATCCGCTGTGCCCCGCAGGTCGCCGGTGCCGGCCGGGACACCCTGGCGCACGCCCGGCTGGTCGCCGACCGCGAGCTGGCCGCCTCGGTCGACAACCCGGTGGTGCTGCCGGACGGCCGGGTGGAGTCCAACGGCAACTTCCACGGCGCCCCGGTCGCGTACGTGCTGGACTTCCTCGCCATCGCCGCCGCCGACCTCGGCTCGATCTCCGAGCGCCGCACCGACCGGCTGCTCGACAAGGCCCGCTCGCACGGCCTGCCGGCCTTCCTGGCCGACGACCCGGGCGTGGACTCCGGCCTGATGATCGCCCAGTACACCCAGGCGGCGCTGGTCAGCGAGAACAAGCGGCTCGCCGTCCCGGCCTCGGTCGACTCGATCCCCTCCTCCGCGATGCAGGAGGACCACGTGTCGATGGGCTGGTCGGCCGCGCGCAAGCTGCGCCAGGCGGTGGCCAACCTCGGCCGCATCCTGGCCGTCGAACTCACCGCGTCCGCCCGCGCGCTGGAGATCCGTCAGCAGGCCGACGGGGTCGCCGGGCTCGCCCCGGCCACCGCGGCCGCGCTGGCCGCCGCCCGGGAGGCGGGGGTCGGCGGCGCCGGCCGCGACCGCTTCCTCTCGCCGGACCTGGAGGCGGCCGCCGAGCTGGTCGCCTCCGGTGCGCTGGTGCGGGCGGTCGAGCGGGTCACCGGCCCGCTGGCCTGAGCCGGTGCCGCCTCCGCGGGGGTGACCGGGGCTCAGTCCCAGTCCCCCCGCGGGCGGCGGTCCCGCTCGTCCCGGCGGTCGCGGCGGTTGCCCAGCGCGGCCGCGAAGTTGACCCCGACGATGCCCGCCCAGCAGGCCAGCAGGCCGGCGAAGCCACCGGTCTCGGGGTTGCCGGCGATCGCGGTCAGCGGGATGCCGAGAGCGAGCGAGACCACCGCCAGTCGGTTGCCGGCCCGGCCGGAGGTCGACGGGCGGTCGCGGTCCCGGCGCCCGCCCCGGCCCCGGTGGGACGGCTCGTAGTCGTCCATCCGCTCGGCCACCGACCGGTCGACCCGGGCGTCCAGCCGGGCGTCGAGCCGCTTCACGAAGGAGTCGACGAGTGCGTCCTCGTACTCCTTGCCGAGCTCCTTGCGGGCCTGGAGGGTGGCGTCGAGGTCGCGCCGCAGTTCGTCCTGACGAGTGTCCATGGAGCAAGCGTGAGGCCGCCGGGACGTCCGGTCCATCCGTTCGCGGGAGGAATCCGGGCGGGCTCAGGGACAAATCAGGGTTCCCCCAAGGGGCGCCCCGAACCCGGCGGGGCCGCCGGACCGCCGCGGCTCCCGAACCAACCGAACCGCGGGACGTCTCACCGGACGTCCCGCCGTACGAGACGTCTTTGCCAGCCGCGGCCCGCTCCTGCACAGTCGTCGTCCGAACCGCTCGCACCCGGAGGTACCGCTGATGACCGCCACCGACGAGACCGGCAGCGTCGGACCCTCCGCCCGGCTGCTCCAGCTGTTCGAAGGGCACCGGCTGACGCCGACCCAGCGCCGGATCGCCCACTCGCTGGTGCGGCACGCCACCGAGGCGCCGTTCCTGTCCAGCGTGGAGGTCGCCGAACTCGCGGGCGTCAGCCAGCCGTCCGTCACCCGCTTCGCGGTCGCGCTCGGGTACGACGGCTACCCCGCGCTGCGCAAGCAGCTGCGCGAACTCGGCGGCGGCGACCAGGGCGCGCCGGAGAGCCCGGACGACGCGGTGCGCAACGAGCACCAGCAGGCCGTGCTCGCCGAGATCGCCCACCTGCGCCACCTCGCCGAACTCCTCGCCGACCCGGAGCCGATCACCCGGGCCGCCCGGCTGCTCGCCGCCTCCCGCCCGCTGCCGGTGCTCGGACTGCGGGCCGCCTCGGCGCAGGCGCGGGGCTTCGCCTACTTCGCGGCCAAGGTGCACCCGGACATCCGGCTGCTGGACGAGGGCGGCAGCATGCTCGCCGACCGGCTGGAACAGGCCCGGGCGGCCGGGGCCAGCGCGCTGCTCTGCTTCGCGCTGCCGCGCTACCCGCGGGAGCTGATGGACGCGCTGACGGTCGCCCGCGAGTGCGGGCTGACGGTGCTCACCGTGGCCGACAGCGCCTTCGCGCCGGTCGCCAAGCTGTCCGACCTGATGCTGCCGGCCGCCGTAGGCACCGGGCTGGTCTTCGACACCGCGTGCGCGCCGATGATGCTCGGCCGGGTGCTGCTGCAGTCCATGTGCGACGAACTCCCGGGCGCCGAAGCCAGGTTGGAGGCGATCGAGCAGTCCGCGGCGGCGCGCGGGCTGTTCCTGGAGTAGTGGCGGGGCGGGGGAGTAGCCGTCACGGACCCGGGCATCCCCTCCTACAGGGGGTGTCACCCATGCGCGTGATCCACGAGATGAAGTTCGTCGCCCGCCTGTCCTCCGGCGCCGACGAGTGGTCCTGCCCCACCTGCGGCCGCCGCGTCACCCTGCGGCGCCTGCCCGACCTCGAACTGACCGTCCTCGACCCGGGCGACGAGTCGGCCGTCCACGTCGGCGTCATCGAACACGACGCCCGCGCCGCCGCGGCCGCCGAGAAGTACGGCCTCGGCCCTGTCCAGAACATCCCCCGTCCGCCGTCCCCGCCCGCCCCGGACGCCGACGACCGCCGCTGGCTCGCCGAGATCGGCATCGACTGGGACGGCGGCGCGGCGGCCTGATTCAGTCGCGGGGCGCGTACAGCGGAAGGCCGGAGGTGTCCAGCTCGGCGGGCAGTGGCGCGGGCAGCGGGACGGGCTCGCCGTACTTGCCGTGCAGGACGCCCTGGTACTCGCCGTCGCGGGGGCGGGTGTGGAGTGTCCAGGCGCCCTTGCGGGGGTCGACCGTGAGGAGGGTCGGCACGCCTGCGACCGCGTACCAGCTGGTCTTGGCGGCGATGAGGCTGACCCGCTCGGAGGTCGAAATAACCTCCACGGCCAATTCGACATCGTGCGGGTCGGCCAGCCACTCGTCGTCGTCCTCCCAGTCACGCGGCAGGACGACGAGGTCGGGTGTCGCATAGTCCTCGGCATTGTCGGGCATGGTGATCGACGAGACCTCGTAGGCGCCCAGGCTGTCGGGGAGTCCGGCGTCGAGCTGGCGGGACAGGCGCTTGGTGGTCCCCGCGTGCTTGCCGCGGGGTGTCGGGGACATCACCAGGGTTCCTCCGATGATCTGGACGCGAAGTCCTGTGCTCCGCTCGATCTCCTCCGCCACATCCCGGAGTCTGCCGGGCCGCATGGTGATGGCCGTCATCCTGTCCTCCGCTCCCTGGTGCTGGGCCGAGTGGCTGGTGTTCGCCGGGTTCAGGCTAGCGCGGCAAGTCGACCGACGCCGTGGCTGATCGGATTGTTTCGGGGTCTGGTCGAGAATTGATTGTTTGGATATATTCAGCCGAACCAAGCTTGAATGAATCCATCCGCAGGGAGGCCGGGACATGGTGCAGCAGCAGGTGAGCGGGCCGCGTGAGGTGCGCGCGGCGCGTGGGACGGGGCTGACGGCGCAGGGGTGGCAGCAGGAGGCGGCCCTGCGGATGCTGATGAACAACCTCGATCCGGAGGTGGCCGAGCACCCGTCCAAGCTGGTGGTGTACGGCGGCACGGGCAAGGCGGCGCGGGACTGGCGGTCCTTCGACGCCATGGTGAGGACGCTGGAGGGGCTGAAGCAGGACGAGACCATGCTGGTCCAGTCCGGCCGCCCGGTCGGCGTGATGCAGACCCACGAGTGGGCGCCCCGGGTGCTGATCGCCAACTCCAACCTGGTCGGCGACTGGGCCAACTGGGAGGAGTTCCGCCGGCTGGAGAGCCTCGGGCTCACCATGTACGGGCAGATGACCGCCGGCTCGTGGATCTACATCGGCACCCAGGGCATCCTCCAGGGCACCTACGAGACCTTCGCCGCCGTCGCCAACAAGCGGTACAACGGCTCGCTGGAGGGCACCATCACCCTCACCGCCGGCCTCGGCGGGATGGGCGGCGCCCAGCCGCTGGCCGTCACCATGAACGGCGGCGTGGCGATCTGCATCGACTGCGACCCGTCCCGGATCTCCCGCCGGATCGAGCACCGCTACCTGGACGTCGAGGCCAAGGACCTCTCCCACGCGCTGGAGCTCGCCACCGCGGCCCGCGACAGGAAGCAGCCGCTCTCCATCGGCGTGCTGGGCAACGCCGCCGAGCTGGTCCCGCAGCTGCTCGCGATGGACGCGCCGATCGACATCGTCACCGACCAGACCAGCGCCCACGACCCGCTCAGCTACCTGCCGGTCGGCGTGGCCTTCGAGGACATGGCGGACTACGCCGCCGCCAAGCCCGCCGAGTTCACCCTGCGGGCGCGCGAGTCGATGGCCCGGCACGTCGAGGCGATGGTCGGCTTCCTGGACCGCGGCGCCGAGGTCTTCGACTACGGCAACTCGATCCGCGGCGAGGCCCAACTGGCCGGCTACGACCGTGCCTTCGCCTTCCCGGGCTTCGTCCCGGCGTACATCCGCCCGCTGTTCTGCGAGGGCAAGGGCCCGTTCCGCTGGGCGGCGCTGTCCGGCGACCCGCAGGACATCCACAAGACCGACAAGGCCGTCCTCGACCTCTTCCCGGAGAACGAGTCGCTGGCCCGCTGGATCAAGCTGGCCCAGGAGAAGGTGCACTTCCAGGGCCTGCCGGCGCGGATCTGCTGGCTCGGCTACGGCGAGCGCGACAAGGCCGGCGAGCGCTTCAACGACATGGTCGCCTCCGGCGAGCTGTCCGCCCCGATCGTCATCGGCCGCGACCACCTGGACTGCGGCTCGGTCGCCTCCCCGTACCGGGAGACCGAGGCGATGCTGGACGGCTCCGACGCGATCGCCGACTGGCCGCTGCTCAACGCCATGGTCAACGTGGCCTCCGGCGCCTCCTGGGTCTCCATCCACCACGGCGGCGGCGTCGGCATCGGCCGCTCGATCCACGCCGGCCAGGTCACCGTCGCCGACGGCACGGCCCTCGCCGGGGAGAAGATCCGCAGGGTGCTCACCAACGACCCGGGCATGGGCGTCATCCGGCACGTGGACGCCGGCTACGACCGGGCCGCCGAGGTCGCCGCCGAGCGTGGTGTCCACATCCCCATGAACCAGCACAGCCCCATGGGCGAGCTGTGACATCCGGGTTCGAGGAGATGTGGGCGGAGCTGCTCCCCGTGGGCCGCTCCGCCTCCTCCGGCGGCTACCGCCGCTTCGCCTGGAACTCCGCCGACGCCGAGTGCCGCGCCTGGTTCGAGGAGCAGGCCCGCGGCCGCGGCCTCGCGTACGAGCTGGACCGCAACGGCAACCAGTGGGCCTGGCTGGGCGACCCGAACGGGCAGGGGGCGGTCGTCACCGGCTCGCACCTGGACTCCGTCCCGGACGGCGGCGCCTTCGACGGCCCGCTCGGCGTGGTCTCCTCCTTCGCCGCGCTGGACGAACTGCGCTCCCGTGGCGCCGAGTTCACCAAGCCCCTGGCGATCGTCAACTTCGGCGACGAGGAGGGTGCCCGGTTCGGCGTGGCCTGCATCGGCTCCCGGCTGACCGCCGGCGTCCTCGGCCGCGAGCAGGCGTACGGGCTGCGCGACGCCGACGGCGTCCGGCTGCCCGACGCGATGGAGAAGGCCGGCTACGACCCGACCGCGATCGGCGCGGACGACGACCGGCTGGCCCGGATCGGCGCCTTCGTCGAACTCCACGTCGAGCAGGGCCGCTTCCTCGCCGAGGGGCAGCCGGTCGGCGTGGCCGGCGCGATCTGGCCGCACGGCCGCTGGCGGTTCGACTTCCACGGCGAGGCCAACCACGCCGGCACCACCCGGATCGAGGACCGCCGCGACCCGATGCTGACCTACGCCAACACGGTGCTCGCCGCCCGCAAGAAGGCCCGGCTGGCGGGCGCGCTGGCCACCTTCGGCAAGGTCGCCGTCGAACCCAACGGCACCAACGCGATCGCCTCGCTGGTGCGCGGCTGGCTGGACTCCCGGGCGGCCGACGAGCGCACCCTCACCGCGCTGGTCGCCGAGATCGAGCAGGCCGCCGCCGAGCGCGGCGAACGCGACGGCGTCCGGGTCGAGCTGACCCGCGAGTCCTACACCCCGGTGGTGGACTTCGACGGGCCGCTGCGCGACCGGATGGCCGAGCTGCTGGACGCCCCGGTGCTGCCCACCGGCGCGGGGCACGACGCCGGCATCCTGGCCTCCGCCGTCCCGACCGCCATGCTGTTCGTGCGCAACCCCACCGGCGTCTCGCACTCCCCGGCCGAGTACGCCGAGCGGGACGACTGCCTGGCCGGGGTCGCCGCCCTCGCCGACGTACTGGAGGACCTGGCGTGTCAGTGACCACGACGACGTACTGGGCGCAGTACGCCTGGCTGCCGCACGACGACGGGCCGGCGGTCGGGCAGGACGTGCTGATCACCACCGGCCCCGGCGGGACGATCGCCGCCGTCACCCCGGACAGCGGCCCCTGCCCGCCCGGCGTCGTCCGGCTCGACGGGCTGCTGCTGCCCGGCCAGGCCAACGCCCACTCGCACGCCTTCCACCGGGCGCTGCGCGGGCACGTCCAGGTCGGCTCCGGCACCTTCTGGACCTGGCGCGACACCATGTACCGGTTCGCCGGCGCGCTGGACCCGGACCGCTACCTGGAACTCGCCACCGCCGTCTACGCCGAGATGGCGCTGGCCGGCATCACCGCCGTCGGCGAGTTCCACTACCTGCACCACGCGCCCGGCGGCGCCCGGTACACCGATCCGAACGCGATGGGCGAGGCGCTGATCGAGGCCGCCGCCCGGGCCGGCATCCGGATCACCCTGCTGGACACCTGCTACCTCTCCTCCGGCTTCGGCGCCGAGCCGACCGAGCCGCAGCAGCGGTTCAGCGACGGCGACGCGCAGGCCTGGGCGGCCCGGGCGGACGCGCTCAAGCCGCGCGAGCACGCCCGGATCGGCGCCGCCATCCACTCGGTGCGGGCCGTCCCGGCCGAGCAGCTGGGCACCGTCGCGCACTGGGCGGCGACGCGCGGGGCGCCGCTGCACGTCCACCTGTCCGAGCAGACCGCCGAGAACGACGCCTGCCTGGCCGCCCACGGCGTCACCCCGACCCGGCTGCTCGCCGACCACGGCGCGCTCGGCCCGCGCACCTCGGCCGTGCACGCCACCCACCTGACCGACGAGGACGTCCGGCTGCTCACCGAATCCTCCACCACGGTCTGCATGTGCCCCACCACCGAGCGGGACCTCGCGGACGGCATCGGCCCGGCCCGCCGGCTCGCCTCGGCGGGCACCCCGATCACCCTGGGCAGCGACAGCCACGCGGTGATCGACCCGTTCGAGGAGGCCCGGGCGCTGGAGCTGGACGAGCGGCTGCGCACCCGCACCCGCGGCCACTGGACGGCCGGCGCCCTGCTGCGGGCCGGCACCGAGGACGGGCACGCCTCGCTCGGCTGGCCGGAGGCCGGACGGATCGAGGCGGGGGCGCTCGCCGACTTCACGGTGATCGCGCTGGACACCGTCCGGACGGCCGGACCGCCGCCCCGGCTCGGCGCCGAGATCGCGGTCTTCGCGGCCTCGGCGGCGGACGTGCGGCACGTGGTGGTCGGCGGCCGGCACGTCGTCCGGGACGGCGAGCACCGGCTGGTGGCCGACGTGCCGGGCGCCCTGCGCTCCGCGATCGGCGCGCTGGACTGCTGACCCAGAGATTCCCCAACTCCCCTCGGAAGGCCTCCCCTTGAACGCCAGGACCACCAGGACCACTGTGATCACGGGCATCGGCAGCCTGGTCACCAACGACCCCGGGCAGGGCGCCGGGCCGCTCGGCCTGCTGACCGACGCGGCCGTGGTGGTCGACGGCGGCACCGTCGCCTGGGTCGGCCCGGCCGCCGACGCCCCGGCGGCGGACGAGCGCTTCGACGCCGAGGGCCGGGCCCTGCTGCCCGGCTTCGTCGACTCGCACGCCCATCTGGTGTTCGCCGGCGACCGCACCGCCGAGTTCAACGCCCGGATGTCCGGGCAGTCGTACACGGCGGGCGGCATCCGGACCACGGTGGCGGCCACCCGGGCGGCGAGCGACGCCGAACTGGACGCCAACCTGGCCCGGTTCGTCCGGGAGGCGGTGCGCCAGGGCACCACCACCATCGAGTGCAAGTCCGGCTACGGGCTGACGGTCGAGGACGAGGCGCGCGCCCTGCGGATCGCCGCCGCGCACACCCCGGAGACCACCTACCTGGGCGCCCACGTGGTCGCCCCCGAGTACGCCGAGGACCCGGCCGGGTACGTGGACCTGGTCACCGGCGAGATGCTGGACGCCTGCGCCCCGCACGCCCGCTGGGTGGACGTGTTCTGCGAGCAGGGCGCCTTCGACGGGGAGCAGGCCCGGGCGATCCTGACCGCCGGGATCGAGCGCGGCCTCACCCCCCGGGTGCACGCCAACCAGCTCTCGTACGGGCCCGGCGTGCAGCTGGCCGTCGAGCTGGGGGCCGCCTCGGCGGACCACTGCACCCATCTGACGGACGAGGACGTGGCGGCGCTGGCCGGCTCGCGGACGGTGGCCACCCTGCTGCCGGGGGCGGAGTTCTCCACCCGGGCCGAGTACCCGAGCGGGCGCCGGCTGCTGGACGCGGGCGCGGTGGTGGCGCTGTCCACCGACTGCAACCCGGGCTCCAGCTTCACGAGTTCGATGGCGTTCTGCATCGCGGTCGCGGTGCGGGAGATGGGGATGACCCCGGACGAGGCGGTCTGGGCGGCCACCGCGGGCGGCGCCAGGGCGCTGCGGCGCACGGACGTCGGTGTGGTCGCGCCCGGCGCGCGGGCCGACCTGCTGCTGCTGGACGCGCCCTCGCACGTCCACCTGGCGTACCGGCCGGGCGTGCCGCTGACGGCGGCGGTCTGGCGGGCGGGCGTCCGCGAGGTCTGACGGCCCGGCCGCGCAGGCCCGCCCCCCGGCCGGGGGGCGGGCCTGCGTTCATGCCAGGCCCAACGAGCGCCGCAGGAAGTGCAGTTCGTGGGTCAGCAGGTGCTCCACCACCGCCTCGTCGGTGGGCTGGTGGCCGGTGGCGCGCAGCGGGAGGACCTCGTGCGGGCGGCCGGCGGCGAGCAGGGCGGCGGACAGCCGCAGGGTGTGGGCCGGGTGGACGTTGTCGTCGGCGAGCCCCTGGATCAGCAGCAGCGGGCGGCTGAGCTTCGGCGCCTCGGCGATCAGCGAGCCGCCGTCGTAGTGCTCGGGATACTCGTCGGGGTGGCCGAGGAAGCGCTCCTGCCAGTGGGTGTCGTAGAACCGCCAGTCGGTGGGGGCGGCCCCGGCGCTGGCGGCGTGGAAGACGTCCGGGCGGCGCAGCACGGCGAGGGCGGCGAGGTAGCCGCCGTAGGACCAGCCGCGGATGCCGACCCGGTCGAGGTCGAGCAGCCCGGGCCGCAGCCGGTCGGCCGCCCGCAGGCCCTCGACCTGGTCGCCGAGGGCGGGCTCCGCCTTGTCGCCGTGGATCGTCTTGTCCCAGCGCGGCCCGCGTCCGGGGGTGCCGCGGCCGTCCACGACCAGCACCGCGAAGCCCTGGTCGGCGAACCACTGGGAGACCTGGTCCCACCAGAAGCCGCCGGTGGTGGCCTTCTGCAGGGCGGGCCCGCCGTACGGGTCGAGCAGGACGGGCAGCGGGCCGTCGCCGGGGCGGTGGCCGGCGGGCAGGAAGAGCGCGGCGCGCAGTTCGCGCGGGCCGAGCCGGAGCAGTTCGGGTGCCGCGGTGCGGGCCGGCGGCTCGGCGCGGGAGGCGAGCGGGAGCGCCGGGCGGCCCTCGCGCAGGACGGTGGAGCGGCCGCCGGGGTGGCCGGGGGCGCGGGTGGTGAGCACCAGCGTGCCGCCGCGCCGCACCCCGGTGTGCAGACCGGGGCCGCCGCTCAGCCGCCGGGGGCCGGTGTCGGGTCCGTACGTCCACAGGTGGGTCTCGGTGGGCTCGTCGGAGGCGGTGAACAGCACCTGCTCGCCGTCCGTGCCGAGCACGGCGCGCAGCTGGAGCCCGGGCGGGGTGACCGGCTCGCCGTCGACGGTCAGGTGCCGGGTGTCGCCCAGGTCGGCGGTGTCCACCAGGGCGCCGCCCGCGGTGCGGGCCGGCAGGCCGGGGAGCAGTTCGATCCAGTGCGCGTCCCGCCGTTCGTCCAGCACCCGGGTGGTGCCGTCCGGTCCGATCGCCAGGGTGCGGACGGTGCGCTGGTCGCGGCTCTGCACGGCGGCGTACGGGCCGTGGGCGTCCCAGCCGGCGGCGGTGAGGTACTCGAAGGCGGCGCGGTCCCAGCGGACCTCGGTGTCCGTGCCGTCGAGGCCGAGCAGCCGCAGCGAGACCTCGGCGTTGGCGGTGCCGGCCAGCGGGTAGCGGACGGCGAGCGGTGGGCGGTGCGGGTCGGAGGGGTCGGCGAGGAAGAGGCGGGTGAGCGGGCGGTCGTCGACCCGGGTGGCCAGCAGCGCGGTGCCGTCGGGGGACCACCAGTGGCCGCGGTCCCGGTACATCTCCGCGGCGGCGACGTACTCGGCGAGCCCGTAGGCGACGTCCTCGGCCTCGGGTTCGGCGAGCGGGCGGTCGTCCGTGCCGTCGGCGCCGACCACCCGCAGGGCGCCGCCGAGGACGTAGGCGATCCGGCGGCCGGTCGGGTCGAGCCTCGGGTCCCGCGGCGGGCCGGGGACGGGGACGGCGCGGACGGTGCCGTCGGCGGTGTCGGCCAGCCACAGGGCGCCGGCCAGGGCGAAGGCGGCGAGCGTCCCGGTGGCGTCGGTGCTGTACGCGGCGATGCCCTCGTCGGCGCCGAGAACGGCCGGGTCGGCGACCAGCCGTTCCGCGCCGGTGGCGGTGTCCAGGGCCCAGAGGCAGGCGAGCGGGTCGGTGCCGGTCCGGCCGCGCAGGAAGAGCACGGTGGTGCCGTCCGGCGAGGGTTCCGGCTGGACGGGGACGCCCAGGGTGAACCGCCGGGTGCGGGCCAGCTGACGGGGTAAGGAGGGGGTCGTCATGCCGGGCACCATAGGCACGGCCGCCGGGCCTCTGTCGAGCGTTCGACGTCCGAGCACCCGACGCCCGGGCGGCCGGGCCGGAAAAGACGACCGGGGCCGCCGTGGATCTCAGGAATCCACGGCGGCCCCGGAGTCGTGAGCCGGAGGCGGGTCGGTCAGTGCACGTCGCCCATGAGGGCCTGGACCCGCTTGCGGTACCCGAAGATGGCGAGTCCGGCGAGGACCGCGAGCGACGCCTGCATCGCGATGATGCCGGTGCCGTCGAGGCTGACGCCGGCCAGCGAGAGCAGGCTGGTGGTGCAGTCACCGGCGGTGACGGCGAGGAACCAGACGCCCATCATCTGGGAGGCGTACTTCCGCGGTGCCATCTTCGTGGTGACCGAGAGGCCGACCGGGGAGAGGCACAGCTCACCGATGGTCTGGATCAGGTAGATCGAGACGAGCCACATCGGGGAGACCATGGTGCCGCCGTCCGCCATGTTCATCGGCACGATGAAGATGAAGAACGAGGCGCCGACCAGGAGCAGGCCCATCGAGAACTTCACGATGGTGTTCGGCTCCTTGTTGCGGCGGGAGAGCCACAGCCACAGCCAGGCGAACACCGGGGCGAGCGCCATCACGAACAGCGGGTTCAGCGACTGGTACCAGGTGGCCGAGAAGCCGAAGCCGAACAGGTTGTCCGCGGTCTTCTTGTCCGCGAACAGGGAGAGGGTCGAACCGCCCTGGTCGTAGATCATCCAGAAGATGGCGGCCGCGGCGAAGAACCAGATGTACGCGGACATCTTGGACTGCTCGCCGGCGGTCAGGTCCTTGTCGCGCTTGATCCGGACCAGCACGGTCACCGGGATCAGCAGGCCGGCCACGGTGAGCGGGACGAGGGCCCAGTTCAGCGTGTAGACGCCCATCGCGACGATGGCGCCGTAGAACACGGCCGCGCCGACGACCGTGAGGCCGACCTTCTTCAGCAGGCTGTTGCGCTCCGCGGGCTTCAGCGGGTTGGGGACCTCGCTGCTACGGGGCGACAGGTGGCGGCTGCCCAGCAGGAACTGCACCAGGCCGAAGGCCATGCCGACGGCGGCGATGCCGAAGCCCAGGTGCCAGTTGTACTCCTTGCCGATCGTTCCGATGATGAACGGAGCGACGAAGGCACCGAGGTTGATGCTCATGTAGAAGACGGTGAAGCCACCGTCGCGGCGCGGGTCCTCGGGGCCGTTGTAGAGCTGGCCGACCATCGTGGAGATGTTGGCCTTCAGGAGCCCGGAGCCGACTGCGACCAGGAGCAGGCCGAGGAAGAATGCGGCCTGTCCGGGGATCGCCAGCGCGATGTGGCCGAACATGATCACGAACCCGGCGATGGCGACGGTCTTGCGGGCACCCCAGACCCGGTCACCGAACCAACCGCCGGGGTAGGCCATGAGGTAGACCATCGAGACGTAGACGGAGTAGACCGCCGTCGCCAGCGCCGCCGACTTGGCGAGGCCACCGCCCTGGCTGCCCACGGCGGCGTCGGCGCCACCGGAGACCAGGTAGTAGATCAGCAGGGCGCGCATGCCGTAGTAGGAGAAGCGCTCCCACATCTCGGTCATGAACAGGGTGGCGAGACCTCGGGGGTGACCGAGGAAGGTCTTGCCGCTGGGAGAGGCCGACGTCTTGTCGGCGTCCAGGGTCTTCGACGCCATGAATAGTTGTTCCTTGCCTGACAGCGTCCGCCTAGGGGGGTGGCGGCGGACGTGGACGAAACCACTCTACGTGGCGACATTTGGCTTTATCAGATGACAAAAGCCTTGAATCAGGTGTGGGAATGGCCATGTTGGCAACGGATCTGCCCGATCTATCGATGGTAGATGGGCGTGTCTTCCTTCGGATTCAAGATGCAAGTGGGGATTCTTCGCTGAACGGCCGGTCTGCCCTGTCGTGTTGGGCGTGATCAAGGGCTTATATAACGATCACGCTCTGTGAACTACCTCACAGGGCGTCCGGCCATACCCGGGCGGACTACCATCACCACATGACCTGTGTGCTGCTCGCCGAGGACGATCCGGCGATCTCCGAACCGCTCGCCCGGGCCCTGCGACGCGAGGGCTATGAGGTGCTCGTCCGCGAGGACGGTCCGACCGCACTGTCCGCCGGCCTCACCGAGGAGGTCGACCTCGTCGTCCTGGACCTCGGTCTGCCCGAGATGGACGGCCTGGAGGTCTGCCGTCGCCTGCGCGCCGACGGCAAGAGCTGCCCCGTCCTGGTGCTCACCGCCCGCGCCGACGAGGTGGACACCGTGGTCGGCCTGGACGCCGGCGCCGACGACTACGTCACCAAGCCCTTCCGCCTGGCCGAACTGCTCGCCCGCGTCCGGGCCCTGCTCCGCCGCGGCAACGTCGACCAGCTCACCACCGGCGCGCACGGGGTGAAGATCGACATCGAGTCCCACCGCGCCTGGCTCGGCGACGAGGAACTCACCCTCTCCGCCAAGGAGTTCGAGCTCCTGCGGGTCCTGGTCCGGGACGCCGGCCGGGTGGTCACCCGCGAGGAGATCATGCGGCAGGTCTGGGACACCACCTGGTGGACCTCCACCAAGACCCTGGACATGCACATCTCCTGGCTCCGCAAGAAGCTCGGCGACGACGCGGCCAACCCGCGCTACATCGCCACCGTGCGCGGAGTCGGGTTCCGGTTCGAGAAGAATTAGCGCCTGACGACATCGGGCCCCAGGCGGGCCCTCGGCCCGCGGCAGCGGAACACCTCGGGGAGCGGCAGCGTGAAACGCCGGATGATCAACTCGCTGCTGGGCGTCGTCCTGGTGGTGGTCGTGGTGTTCTGCGTGCCGCTCGCCCTGGTCGAGAAGCGGACCATCGTCAACTCGGCCCAGGACCGGGTGGACGCGGCCGCCGTCCGGGTGCTCGCCCTGGTCGAGAGCCGGCTCGCCGCGGGGGAGCCGGTCACCGGGCGGGCCTTCGAGAGCCAGGTCACCGAGGGCAGCTACGTCGAGGTGCAGGTGCCCGGCCAGCCGGTGGTCTCCGCGGGCGAGCGCCCGGCCGGGAACCACCTGCTGAAGGCCGTCGAGCGCGGCAACAGCGGCGAGACCGTCACCGTCGAGCAGTCCCGCGAGGACGTCGACCACGAGATCGCCAACAACCTGCTGCTGCTCGGCGTGGTCGCCCTGCTGGCCGTCCAGGCCGCGGTGGCGCTCGCCGTCTGGCAGGCCAAGCGGCTCGCCCGGCCGCTCACCGACCTCGCCGAGACCGCCGAGCGGCTCGGCTCCGGCGACCCGCGCCCGCGCGACCGCCGCTACGGGGTGCCCGAACTCGACCGGGTCGCCGAGGTGCTGGACACCAGCGCGGAGCGGATCGCCCGGATGCTCACCGCCGAGCGCCGGCTCGCCGCCGACGCCTCGCACCAGCTGCGCACCCCGCTCACCGCGCTCTCCATGCGGCTGGAGGAGATCACCGCCCTCGCCGAGGAGCCGGAGACGGTCAAGGAGGAGGCGACCATCGCCCTCCAGCAGGTCGAGCGGCTCACCGACGTGGTCCAGCGGCTGCTCACCACCCAGCGCGACCCGCGCAGCCCCACCGCCGTCGCCTTCGACCTCGACGAGGTGATCAAACAGCAGGTGGAGGAGTGGGGCCCGACGCTGCGGGAACAGGGCCGGGTGCTCTCCCTGGAGGGGCTGCACGGGGTCACCGCGGTCGGCACCCCGGGGACGGTGGCCCAGGTGCTGGCCACCCTGATCGAGAACTCGCTGATGCATGGCGCCGGGACGATCACCCTGCGGGTACGGCCGTCCGGCACCTCGGTGGTGGTCGAGGTCCAGGACCAGGGCGCGGGAGTGCCGCCGGACCTCGGCAACCGGGTGTTCGAGCGCGCGGTCAGCGGGCGCAACTCCACCGGCATCGGGCTGGCCGTCGCCCGCGATCTCGCGGAGGCGGACGGCGGGCGGCTCGAACTGCTCTCGCTGAAGCCGCCGGTGTTCGCGCTCTTCCTCGGGCGCAGCCACGAGGGTTAGGGCGTGTCGGGGCGCCGCCCGCGGGGGCGGGCCCGGCAAGGGGAGGGGAGGGGCGGCTACTCGGCCTGGGCGTAGCGGATCCGCTCGGTGGCCAGCATCAGCTCGGCCTGGGCGGCCAGCTCCCGGCCGTCGGCGGTGACCTCCTGCTCGGTCTCCGGCAGCGCCTTGAAGACCCACGTCCGGTAGGAGAAGAACCGGAAGGTGGTGCCGGCGATCAGACCGATCACGTTCTTGGCGATCAGCTGGCTGGTGGGCGAGGAGTAGCCGAGCACGTGCACCGAGAAGGCGTTGATGCCGTTCTCGATCAGCATGCCGATGCCGCTGAAGATCAGGAAGAGGGTGATCTCGCGCTTGCGCGAGGCCGCGTCCCGGTCGCGGTAGAGCCAGTAGCGGTAGCCGAGGTAGTTGGTGCCGATCGCCACGCTGGTGGCGATGTAGCCCGAGAAGGAGTTGATCGGACCGGTCGTCTTGAGGCAGACCCAGAAGACCCCGGCGTTGACGATCACGCCGGTCACGCCGACTATGGCGAACTTCACCACCTCACCCCTGAGCCCACGCAGTTTCTGCATGAGCGAGGGGTTCGAAGCTGCGGTCGTCGCCATACCGGGTGGCCTCCATGTACCTGCGGGGAAAAGCGGTGTCCCACTGGGCCGGGGACACCCCTTGAGCCCTGCGTGCACGCACATGATCCGACCGCGCGGACGAGGACCTGGCCGTTCAGGCTACCCGCTTCCATCGAACGGCTCAGCCGTCCGGGGTGGGGGTTGACATCTACGCGCGTCCGCTCCGGAGGCCCCACCGGCGGCTCCACCGCCCCCGACCGGCCCGGATATCCTGGGCCGCGTGACTTCCCCGGGCAATGTGAATTTTCCAGTGGTGGGCATGATCGGTGGCGGGCAGCTGGCCCGCATGGCACACCAGGCGGGCATCCCGCTCGGGGTCAGGTTCAAACTCCTCGCCGACACGCCCCAGGACTCCGCCGCGCAGGTGGTCTCCGACGTCGTCCTCGGTGACTACCGCGACCTCGACACCCTGCGCGCCTTCGCCGCCGGCTGCGACGTGATCACCTTCGACCACGAACACGTCCCCACCGAGCACCTACGGGCCCTGGAAGCCGACGGCATCGCCGTCCGCCCCGGCCCGGACGCGCTGGTCAACGCCCAGGACAAGGGCGTGATGCGGGCCAAGCTGGACTCCATCGACGTGCCCTGCCCCCGGCACCGCATCGTCGCCGACCCGGCCGACGTCACCGCCTTCGCGAACGAGGGCTCCGGCTACCCCGTCGTCCTGAAGACCGTCCGCGGCGGCTACGACGGCAAGGGCGTCTGGGTCGTCGACGACGAGGAGCAGGCGCAGGCCCCGTTCCTGGCCGGCGTCGCGGTGCTGGCCGAGGAGAAGGTCGACTTCGTCCGCGAGCTGGCCGCCAACGTGGTCCGCTCGCCCAGCGGCCAGGCCGTCGCCTACCCGGTGGTGGAGAGCGTCCAGGAGAACGGCGTCTGCGCCGAGGTCACCGCCCCCGCGCCGGACCTCGACCCGGCCCTGTCCGACGAGGCCCAGCAGCTCGCCCTGCGGATCGCCGGCGACCTCGGCATCGTCGGCCACCTCGCCGTCGAGCTGTTCCAGACCCGGGACGGCCGCATCCTGGTCAACGAGCTGGCCATGCGCCCGCACAACTCCGGGCACTGGACCCAGGACGGCGCCGTCACCTCGCAGTTCGAGAACCACCTGCGGGCCGTCCTCGACCTCCCGCTCGGCGACCCCCGCCCGCGCGCCAGGTGGACCGTCATGGTCAACGTCCTCGGCGGCGACTACCCCGACATGTACCACCCCTTCCTGCACTGCATGGCCCGCGACCCCGGGCTGCGGATCCACATGTACGGGAAGGACGTGAAGCCCGGCCGCAAGGTCGGCCACGTCAACGTCTTCGGGGACGACCTCGAAGACGTCCGCGAGCGCGCCCGCCACGCGGCCGCCTACCTGCGAGGAACGATCACCGAATGACCTCTCCGCTCATTGGCATCGTGATGGGCTCGGACTCCGACTGGCCGGTCATGGAGGCCGCCGCCCAGGCGCTCGACGAGTTCGAGGTCCCCTACGAGGTGGACGTCGTCTCCGCCCACCGGATGCCCCGCGAGATGGTCGCGTACGGCGAGCGGGCCCACGAGCGCGGACTGAAGGCGATCATCGCCGGCGCCGGCGGCGCGGCCCACCTGCCGGGCATGCTCGCCTCCGTCACCCCGCTGCCGGTCATCGGCGTGCCGGTGCCGCTGCGCTACCTGGACGGCATGGACAGCCTGCTGTCGATCGTCCAGATGCCGGCCGGCGTTCCGGTGGCGACCGTCTCGGTGGCCGGCGCGCGCAACGCCGGCCTGCTCGCGGTGCGGATGCTCGCCGCCTTCGACCCCGAGCTCACCGAGAAGATGACCGACTTCCAGACCGAGCTGAACAACCAGGCCACCGAGAAGGGCGCCAAGCTGCGCGCCAAGGTGGCCGGTTCCTCCTCCTTCGGATTCGGCAAGTAATCCCGCTGGTGGGGGTGGGGTAGAACAGCCCGTATGACTTCTCGGACGGACTCCTCCCCCACCCCGCTCGACCGCGCCCGCGCCCTGCTGCGCACCGCCCCCGTGGTGGACGGCCACAACGACCTCCCCTGGGCGATGCGCGAGCAGGCCGGGTACGACCTCGGCGCGCTCGACCTCGCCGCCGACCAGAGCGACCGCCTGCACACCGACCTCGCCCGCCTCGCGGAGGGCGGGGTCGGCGCGCAGTTCTGGTCCGTCTACGTCCCCTCCTCGCTGGCCGGCGACCACGCGGTGAGCGCCACCCTGGAGCAGGTCGACTTCGTCCACGCCCTGGTCGAGCGCTACCCGGACCGGCTGCGCCTGGCCCGTACCGCCGCCGACATGGAGGCCGCCCGCGCCGAGGGCCGGATCGCCTCCCTGATGGGCGCCGAGGGCGGCCACTCCATCGACTGCTCGCTGGCCACCCTGCGCGCCCTGTACGAACTGGGCGTGCGGTACCTGACGCTCACCCACAACGACAACGTGCCGTGGGCGGACTCCGCGACCGACAAGCCGGTGGCCGGCGGGCTGACCCGGTTCGGCGAGGAGGTCGTCCGGGAGATGAACCGGCTCGGCATGCTGGTCGACCTCTCGCACGTCTCCGCCGACACCATGCGCGACGCCCTGCAGGTCACCGAGGCGCCCGTCGTCTTCTCGCACTCCTCCTCGCGCGCGGTCTGCGACCACCCGCGCAACATCCCGGACGACGTGCTCGCCCAGCTGCCCGCCAACGGCGGCGTGGCGATGGCGACCTTCGTGCCGAAGTTCATCCTGCCCGCCGCCATCGAGTGGACCCGGGAGGCCGACGAGAACATGCGCGCCCACGGCTTCCACCCGCTGGACACCACCCCGCCGGCCATGGAGCGCCAGCGCGCCTTCGAGGCCGCCAACCCGCGCCCGATCGCCACCCCGGCCACCGTCGCCGACCATCTCGACCACATGCGCGAGGTGGCCGGCATCGACCACATCGGCATCGGCGGCGACTTCGACGGCACCGCCTTCCTGCCCGACGGCCTGGACTCGGTGGCCGGCTACCCCAACCTGGTCGCCGAACTCCTCGACCGCCGCTGGTCGGAGGCCGACCTGGCCAAGCTCACCTGGCACAACGCCGTCCGCGTCCTGCGCGACGCCGAGTCGGTGGCCGCCCGGCTGCGTGCCGAGCGGCGCCCGTCCATCGCCACCATCGCGCGGCTGGACGGCTGAGCCTCAGCCGAGCCGCGGGATCTCGATGGCCGGGCACCGGTCCATCACCATGGCCGGCCCGGCGTCCCTGGTCCGCTCGTAGGCGGCCTCGTCGACGACGCCGAGCTGGAACCAGACCGCCTTCGCCCCGGCGGCCACCGCCTGGTCGGCCACCTCGCCGGCCAGCGCGCTGTTCACGAACACGTCCACGACGTCGACCTGGAAGGGGATCTCGGCGAGCGAGGCGTAGCCCTGCTCGCCGAGGACCGTCTCGGCCTTCGGGTGCACGGGCACGATCCGCTTGCCGTACTGCTGGAGGACCCGGGCCACCCGGTAGGCGGCCCGGGCGGTGTTGTTGGACAGGCCCACCACGGCCCAGGTGTCGCCCGCGCCGGTGAGGATCCCGCGGACCGTCGCTTCGTCGCCGTAGCTCGTCATGCCGCTACCAACGACGCCCGGGCGCGTGGGATTCCGGCCGGTCGGACGTCGAAGGCCTGGAGCTCGACCCGGGCCGACGAGCAGCTTGCGCATGAAGGCCCCCCGGTCTCCGGACCACCGTGCATGGCGGACGGCCCGATCCTCGCACGAGAGTTGAACATGTTCAAATAATTGTGCCAGGGAACGCGGAAGCGCCCGCCCCCGAGGTCGGGGACGGGCGCTTCCGTGGTGTGCGGGCGGGCGCCTCAGCTCGGGCGGCCCAGGGCGCGGTAGGTCCAGCCGGCGGCACGCCAGGCGTCGGCGTCCAGGACGTTGCGGCCGTCGAGCAGGCGGCGCTCGGCGACCACGGAGCCGAGGGTGGCCGGATCCAGCTCGCGGAACTCGGACCACTCGGTGAGGTGGAGGACGACATGGGCGCCCTCGGCGGCCTCCAGGGCGGAGTGGGCGTAGGTGAGGGACGGGAACATCTTGCGGGCGTTGTCCACGGCCTTCGGGTCGTAGACGGTGACCTGGGCGCCCTGGAGCTGGATCTGGGCGGCCACGTTGAGGGCGGGGGAGTCCCGGATGTCGTCCGAGTTGGGCTTGAAGGCGGCGCCGAGGACGGCGACCCGGCGGCCCAGGAAGCCGCCGCCGCACTGCTCGCGCGCCAGCTCGACCATCCGGGAGCGGCGCCGCATGTTGATCGAGTCGACCTCGCGCAGGAAGGTCAGCGCCTGGTCGGCGCCGAGCTCGCCGGCCCGGGCCATGAACGCGCGGATGTCCTTCGGCAGGCAGCCGCCGCCGAAGCCGAGGCCGGAGTTGAGGAACTTGCCGCCGATCCGCTCGTCGTAGGCGAGCGCCTTGCTGAGCTGGGTGACGTCCGCGCCGGCCGCCTCGCAGACCTCGGCCATCGCGTTGATGAAGGAGATCTTGGTGGCCAGGAAGGAGTTGGCGGCCGCCTTGACCAGTTCCGCCGTCGCGAAGTCGGTGACCATGAACGGCACCCCGGCCGCGATCGGCTCCGCGTACACCTCGCGCAGCAGCCGCTCGGCCCGCTCGCTCTGGGTGCCGACCACGATCCGGTCCGGCCGCAGGGTGTCCTGCACGGCGAAGCCCTCGCGCAGGAACTCCGGGTTCCAGGCGAGTTCGGCGCCCTCGCCGACCGGTGCCAGCGCGGCCAGCCGCTCGGCCAGCCGGGCCGCCGAGCCGACCGGGACGGTGGACTTGCCGACCACCAGGGCGGGGCGGGTCAGGTGCGGCGCGAGCTCGTCGATCGCGGTGTCGACGTACGACATGTCGGCCGCGAACTCGCCCTTGCGCTGCGGGGTGTTGACGCAGACGAAGTGCACGTCGCCGAACTCGGCGGCCTCCTGGGCGGAGGTGGTGAAGCGCAGCCGTCCGGTCGAACCCTCGTGCCCGGCCACGTGCTTGAGCAGCAGTTCGGACAGCCCGGGCTCGTACATCGGGACGCGGCCCGCGGTCAGCATGGCGATCTTGTCCGGGTCGATGTCCAGACCCAGCACCTCGAAGCCGAACTCGGCCATCGCGGCGGCGTGCGTGGCGCCGAGGTAGCCGGTGCCGATCACGGAGATGCGGAGGGTCACGGGTTCTCCTTGGATGCGGACGCGACCAGTACAGATGCCCTGATGCTATCCGCCCGCGGGGAGCACGCACGGATCACCTGCACGGCTGGGACGCTAGGCAGCCGCAGGCCCGCGCCCTAGGATCTCTACTGAACGGTAGTTAACCGCGGATTCGACTCGCACCGGGCGTCGATCGGACCTCGCTCGGGCGTTGGTCACTGAACGACGAGGCAGGCATCATGGCGGGCAGCGCAGGGGCGGCTGACTTCGATCTCTTCCGGATCTCCGAGGAGCACGAGATGCTCCGTGAGGCGGTGCGTTCGCTGGCCGAGGCGAAGATCGCTCCGTTCGCGGCGGAGGTGGACGAGCAGGGGCGGTTCCCGCAGGAGGCGTTGGACGCGCTGCAGGGCAGTGACCTGCATGCGGTGCACGTGCCGGAGGAGTACGGCGGTGCGGGGGCGGACGCGCTGGCGACGGTGATCGTGATCGAGGAGGTGGCGCGGGTGTGTGCGTCGTCCTCGTTGATCCCGGCGGTGAACAAGCTGGGGTCGCTGCCGGTGCAGCTGTCGGGTTCGGAGGAGCTGAAGGCGCGGTATCTGGGGGCGCTGGCGCGTGGTGAGGGGATGTTCTCGTACTGCCTGTCGGAGCCGGAAGCGGGTTCGGACGCGGCGGGGATGAAGACCCGGGCGGTGCGGGACGGGGACTTCTGGGTGCTGAACGGTGTGAAGCGGTGGATCACCAACGCGGG